>CAZOWR010000020.1:0-21730 GCA_964583645.1 uncultured Enterobacteriaceae bacterium | reverse complement strand
CCGCCTCGGCCTGGCGCCGCATCCAGCCCTCGGGCATCGGCCGCGCGTAGCCGCCAATGCCTTGCGCGATCTCGCGCTCCTCGTCGGTTTCGAAGGGCACGTCGAGGAACTTCGCCCCCAGCGACTCGATCTGCTCCTTCACCGCGGGCCGGACGTCGGAGGCTTCGATCACCGCGCCGAGGCGCTTCGCGGTGGCGATGGCCTGCAGGCCGGCGACCCCCGCGCCGAGCACCAGCACGCGCGCCGCCTTCACCGTGCCGGCGGCCGTCATCAGCATCGGGAAGAAGCGGCCGTACTCGGCGGCGGCGAGCACCACCGCCTTGTAGCCGGCGATGTTGGCCTGGGAAGAGAGCACGTCCATCGGCTGGGCGCGCGAGACGCGCGGCAGCGATTCCATCGCGAAGGCCGTGAGGCCGCGCCTGGCGAGCGCCTCGATCCCGGCCGTGTCGAAGGGCTCGAGCAGGCCGATGAGCGTGCTGCCGGACTTGATCCGCTCGAGCTCGCCATTCGCCGGCGCGCGGACCTTGAGCACGATGTCGGCTTCAAATGCCTCTGCCGCTGAGACAAGCTTGGCGCCAGCCGTCTCGTATTCCGCATCCGGGATATTGGAGGCCGCGCCCGCGCCCGCCTGCACGCGCACCTCGTTCTTCGCGGCGAGTTTCTTCGCCGTTTCCGGCGTCGCCGCAACGCGCGTCTCCCCCGCCCGGGTCTCGGCGGGAATGCCAATCCGCATCGCTGGCTCCTTCCCTGTGACGCCGAATGATACGACAGCGAGCGGTGTCCGGACTATGCCGATCGCGCGCGCGCGCGCCGCATCCACCCGAAGCGCCGCTCGCCGAGCTCGAACGCGCCCTGCACGAGGAGCGCCAGCGCCGCCGCGGGCACCGCGCCGGCGAGCAGCACCACGTTGTCGTTGAGCGCCAGCCCCGCGACGATGCGCTCGCCGTAGCCGCCCGCGCCGATGAACGCGGCGATGGTGGCGGTCCCTACGTTGATCACCGCGGAGGTCTTGACGCCGGCGAGGATCGAGGGCGCGGCGAGCGGCAGCTCGATGCGCGCGAGCCGCTCGCGCGCCGAGAGGCCGAGCGCGAGCGCTGCCTGGCGCATGCCGAGGCCGATGCCTTCGAGACCGGCGTGGGTGTTGCGCACGATCGGCAGCAGCGCGTAGAGAAACAGCGCGATCAGCGCGGGCACGGTGCCGATGGTGCCAAGGAGCGCGATGAGGAACGCGAACAGCGCGAGCGACGGGATCGTCTGGATGACGCCCACCACGCCGAGGATCGGCTGCGCGAGCCAGCGCTGCTTCGCCGCCGCGACGCCGAGCGGCACCCCGAGCGCGACGCTCGCCGCGAGCGAGGCGAAGACGAGCACCAGGTGCTGCCCGGTGAGCCGCAGGAAGTCCGGCCCGAAGAGCGTGCCCCAGAAGCTGCGCGGCGCTCCGGGCCTCCCGGCCCCGCCTTCGAGCAGCGCCGCGGCCTCCGTGAAGCTGCGTCCGTGCAGCTCGGCCGCCGCGTTCATGCGGATCATGCGTGCCTCGTCGATGCGGCCCTCGAGCTTGCGGATCTGCTGCCACGCGGCGGGAAAGCGCTTCGCCACGTCGCGCCGGTACAGCAGCACCGCGTCGTAGCGCGGGAAGTACTTGCGGTCATCTTCCAGCGCGCGCAGGGCGTAGCGCTCGATCTTGGCATCCGTGGTGTAGATGTCCATGACGTCGATGCGCCGCGCGGCGATCGCCTCGTAGGCGAGGCCGTGGTCGAGCCCCTGCGGGGCACCGAACGGCAGCGCGTAGGCCGCCTTCAGCCCCGGCCAGCCGTCGGCGCGGCCGAGGAACTCCTGCGACAGGCCCAGCCTCAGGTCCGGGTGCCTGGCGAGATCGGAGAGCCTGCGGATGCCGAGCTTCGCGGCGTGCTCCTCGCCGAGCGCCAGCGCATAGCTGTTGTTGAAGCCGAGCGGCACCGCCACCCCGAGCCCCTCGGCCGCGAGCCGGCGGTCGATCTCGGCCAGAGCCGGATTCCCCTCCAGCTTCAGCACCTCGCGCGCGATGGTCCCGGTGTACTCCGGGTAGAGGTCGATCTCGCCCGCCTTCAGCGCGGCGTAGACGATGCCGGTGTTGCCCAGGCCCTGGCGGTGCTCGGCCTGCGCTCCCGCGCGGCGCGCGGCCTGCACCAGCACCTCGCCCAGCACGTAGGACTCGGTGAAGCGCTTGGAGCCCACCCTGAGCGTCTCGGCCTGCGCGCCGAGCGCGCCAGCGAGCAGCAGGGCCGCGGCGAGCCTCATGCGGCGCGCTCGAGCCTCCTCGCCCCGGCATCGAGGAACTGCAGCGCCGCGAGGCTGGCGTAGAGCCCGCCCTGCCTGACGAGCTCGGCGTGCGTGCCCTCGGCGACGATCGCGCCGCGGTCCATCACCACGATGCGATCGGCGTGCTGCACCGTGGCGAGGCGGTGCGCGATGACCAGCGTGGTGCGGCCGCGCTCCAGGGCCTCCAGCGCCTGCTGCACCATGCGCTCGCTCGCCGCATCCAGCGAGCTGGTGGCTTCGTCGAGCAGCAGGAGCGGCCGGTCGGCGAGGAGGGCCCGCGCGATCGACAGGCGCTGGCGCTGCCCGCCCGAGAGCGTGACGCCGCGCTCGCCGAGCGCCGTGTCCATGCCCTGCGGCAGGCGCTGGATGAACTCCAGCGCGAACGCCTGCTCGCAGGCGCGCTCGGCCTCCTCGCGGTCCGCCCCCGGCCGGCCGTAGCGCACGTTCTCCAGCACGCTCGCGGCAAACACCACGGGCTCCTGCGGCACCACCGCGACGAGGCGGCGCAGCTGCGCGGGATCGAACTCGCGCACGTCCGTCCCGCCGATGCGCACCGCCCCCTGCTGCGGGTCGTAGAAGCGCAGCAGCAACGCCAGCGCCGTGGTCTTGCCGGCGCCCGAGGGCCCGACCAGCGCCACGCGCTCGCCCTGCGAGATGCGCAGCGTGAAGCGGTCGAGCGCCGGGGCCGCCGCACGCCCCGGGTAGGCGAAAGTGACCGCCTCGAACGCGATCCCGGTATGCACCGGGCGCGGCGCGGGCAGCGCCGGCGCCGCGATCGCGGGCCGCGCATCGAGGATCTCCATCAGCCGCTCGGTGGCGCCGGCGGCGCGCTGCAGCTCGCCCCAGACCTCCGACACCGTGCCCGCGCCGCCGGCGACCACGAAAGCGTAGAAGACGAACGCGGCGAGCTCGCCCGCCGAGAGGCGCCCCGCGAACACGTCGTGCCCGCCGACCCAGAGGATCACGCCGACGGCGCAGAACGCGATCAGCATCACCGAGGCGATGAGGAAGGCCTTCTGGCCGATGCGCGCCGCGCCGGCGCGGAACGCGGCCTCGGCGTGGCGCGCAAAAGCGGCGCGGTCCGCGGCTTCGTGCGCGTAGGCCTGCACGGTGCGGATCTCGTGCACCGCCTCGTCGACGTACGCCGAGACGTCGGCGACGCGGTCCTGGTTCTCGCGCGACAGGCGCCGCACGCGGCGCCCGAGGAGCAGGATCGGCACCAGCGTCAGGGGCACGCCGAGCAGCACCAGCGCGGCGAGCTTCCAGCTCACCACGAACATCATCGCGGCGGCGCCGAGCATCATGAGCAGGTTGCGCGCGAACATCGACACGCCGTAGCCGATCACCTGCTGCAGCAGGGTGGTGTCGTTGGTGAGCCGCGAGATCAGCTCGCCCGCGCGCGCCGCGTCGAAGTACGCGGGCTCGAGGCCCATCAGGTGGTCGAACGCGCAGCGGCGCAGGTCGGTGACGACGCGCTCGCCGATCGTCATCATCAGGTAGAAGCGCGCGTAGGTCGCCGCCGAGAGCAGCGCCGCGACACCGACGATCGCGGCGAGCGCCGCGTCGAGCAGCGCCGGGCTGCCGCTGCCGAAGCCCCGGTCCACCACGTGCCTCAGCCCCTGGCCGAGCGCGAGCACGCAGGCCGCGGCGACGATGAGCGCCGCGAGCGCCGCCGCGACCTTGAGGCGGTAGGGGGCGACGAAGCGCGCCAGCCGCAGGAACTGCGCCATGCACCCACTCTACCGCAGGGGCCGGCTACCTGCCGTAGAAGCGGTAGCCGCCGCGGCCGAGCTGCTTGGCGCGGTACATCGCGCTGTCGGCGTTGCGCAGCAGCGCCTCGCCGTCGCCCGCGTCCGCCGGGTAGAGCGAGATGCCGATGCTCGCGCCGATCGGGAAATCGCGGCCCTCGACGCGGAACGGCGCCTCGAACGAGCGCAGGATCTTCTCCGCCACCACCTGGCAGTCGGCCTCGAGCTGCAGGTCGGGGATCACCACCGCGAACTCGTCGCCGCCGTGGCGCGCGAGCGTGTCGGCCCTGCGCACGCAGGCGCCCAGGCGCTGCGCCGCCTCGCGCAGCACGGCGTCGCCGGCGCGGTGCCCGAGCGCGTCGTTCACCTGCTTGAAGCGGTCGAGGTCCACCATCATCGCCGCGACCCGCAGGCCGCGCCGCTGCGCGAGGTAGAGCGCCTGGCGCAGCCGGTCGTCGAGCAGCCGCCGGTTGGGCAGCCCGGTGAGGGTGTCGTGATAGGCGAGGAAGCGCGCCTCGTCCTCCTGGCGCTTGCGCTCGGTGACGTCCTGCGACACGCCGATCATGCGCCGCGCGCGCCCGGCGGCATCCGGGAGCGGCTTGCCGCGCGAGGAGATCCACGCGAAGCTGCCGTCGCGCCGCTGCACCCGGTATTCGCTCGCGCAGGTTCCCGGCTGCTCCCAGGCGGCGGCGACGGTCGCGAGATAGCGCTCCCGGTCCTCCGGGTGAACCCGCTCGAGGTAGTCGGACCAGCGCGTCTCCCGGCCTTCGTGCTCGCCCGCGCCGAGCAGCTCGCCCGGGCGGCCGCCCCAGTGCAGGCGGTCGGCCCCGCCGTCCCATTCCCAGTAGACCAGGTCGGCGGCCTCGACCGCCAGGCGCAGCTTCTCCACGCTCTCGTGCAGCGCGGCGGCGGCGGCTTTCTCGCCGCTGATGTCGCGCGCCGTGCCGGTCGCGCCGACGATGTCCCCGGCGGCATCGCGCAGCGGCACCGCGTTGAACGAAAGGTCGACGTGCGCGCCGTCGCGCCGCAGGTGGCGCGTCTCGTAGTCGAACACCGATTCTCCCGCCAGGATGCGCCGGAACACCGCGAGATCGCGCTCGCGCACCTCCTGCGCCAGCTGCTCGCGGAGCTCGTGCCCGCGCAGCTCCCCGGGCTCGCAGCCGTAGATGCGCCGCACCGCCGCCGGGCTGAGGTAGGTCCAGCGGCCGCGCGCGTCGACCGACCAGATCAGGTCGCGCGAGGTCTCCACGAGGCTGCGGTACATGGCCTCGCTCGCGCGCAGCGCGCGCGCCGCCGCGCGGCGCTCGGCGGCGTCGGTGAAGGCGATGATCGCGGAGGCCTGCGGCGCGTCCGGGTCGAGCGCGCGCGTGAGCAGGCTGCACCAGAGCGTCGAGCCGTCCTTGCGCGCGAGCTCGAGCTCGCCTTCGAGCACCGCGCCCGAGCGCAACCGCTCGTAGCCCTTGCCGGCGATCTGCCAGACCTCGTCGCTGGGATAGAGCTGCCGCGCGGGCTTGCCGTTCAGCTCGCCGGCGGCGTAGCCGAGCATCTGCTCCAGGCGCCGGTTGCAGCGCACGATGACGCGCTCGGCGAGGAACGCGACGCCCAAGGGGAGCGTGTCGAGCAGCAGGTTCTCCTCGGCGAGGATCTCGGCGTGGGCATCCTGCGCGCGCTTCAGCTCGGTGACGTCGGTGAACACGCTGACGATGCCGCCGCCGCGGCTGCGCACGAAGCGGCCCTGCAGCGACCGCCCGTCGCGGGTGCGGTAGTGGCGCACCGCTCCCGTGCCGGTGCTGCGGCGCGCGAGGCGCTCGCTCAGCCAGTCTTCCGCGCGCCCGGCGTACCCGGGCTCGACGACCTCCGCCTCGAAGGCGTTGCGCGCGATCACGCGGTAAGGCGTGCCCGCGAGCTCCGCGGCGCTGCGGCCGGCGCCGTAGACCTGGGCGTAGGCCTGATTGCACACCAGTATCCGGTCCTCGGCGTCGTACACCGCGATGCCTTCCGGAAAGCTCTCGATGCCCTCGCGCAGCCGGGCCTCGCTGCGCTCGGCGCGCTCGACCAGGCGCTCCTTCTCGATGCGGCCGCGCAACGTGCTCTGCATGCTCGCATGGATGTCCCGGTAGACGCGGATCATCGCCGTGCCGAACACGAGCGCGAGCAGCGCCAGCAGCTGGTAGGTGCGCCCCGCCTGCTGCGCCAGCTGCAGGGCGACGCCCAGGATCGGCAGCACGCTGAAGCCGTAGAACGCCGCGGGGCTCGCGCCGTAGACGCCCGCCGCGCCGATGACGCTGCCGCCGACCACGACGATCACCGCCATCTGCAGCAGGGGGTCCCCCTCCGGGAAGAACACCATCGGCGGCAGCGCCCAGAGCGCGCCGGCGGCAAAGGCGCCGAGCGCGAAGCGCGCCTCCCAGCGCAGCGCGGGAAGGCGGTCCGGGGCGCGCAGGTAGACGCGGTACAGCAGCACCCGCCCCGCGGTCAGCGCGGCGAGCAGGCCGTACCAGAGGGCGAGCGCCGCGCCCGTGAACGGCCCCCAGAGGATCGCGACCAGCAGCGCGCCGGCGACGAGCGTCGTCACGTAGGCGGTCTTCGCGACGCCGAACAGCGACGCCACGCGCGCCTCGTCGAGGCGCTGCTCGTCCTCCTCGCTCCAGTCCGGGCTGCGGTCGGCTTCGCTCATGCGGCTGCCCGCGCTGCGCGGGCCCCGCCACCCTAGGCCGCGCGCCGCCGCGGCCGCGAGCAATTGCACCCGTCCCTCACGCATGTTTGCAATCGCCCGACCGGCGGCGGGGTTTCAGCGCCGGGCGAGCTCGCCGAGCACCGCGCACCACGCCATTCCCAGGTTCTCGAGGCTGTAGCCGCCGCCGCCGAAGGCCATGAGGCGGCCGCGCGCGTGGCGCTCGGCGAGCCCTACGAGCCGGCGCGCCGCGTGCGCATGCGCCGCGGGCGTGAGGCGCAGGTCGGCGAGCGGGTCGCCGGCGAGGCCGTCCGCGCCGCACTGCAGGATGACGAACTCCGGCGCGAAGCGCTCGACGAACCGCTCGGCCTCGTCCCAGGCGCGGAAGAACTGGGCGTCGCCCGCCCCCGGCGAGAGCGTCAGGTTGAGCTTGGTGCCCCGCGCCGTCCCCTGCCCGGTCTCCTCCGGAAACCCGGTGCCCGGGTACAGCACGAGCCCGGTCTCGTGGATGTCGGCGACGATCAGGTCCGGATCGTGCTCGAACTCGTAGTACACGCCGTCGCCGTGGTGCACGTCGATGTCGACGTAAGCGATGCGGCGCACGCCGTGCTCGGCGCGCAGCGCCTCGATCAGCACGCCGATGTCGTTGAAGACGCAGAAGCCGGCCGCCGCGCCGCGGCGCGCGTGGTGCAGCCCGCCGCTGGGCTGGAAGGTGCGCCGCGCCTCGCCCGCGACGATGCGGCGCGCGCCCTCGAGCGCGGCACCGACGAGATGCGCCGCCACCTCGTAGCAGCCGGGAAACGCCGGCGTGTCGCCCGCATCCAGGTAGCCGGCACCCTCGCGCGAGGCCTCGATCACGCGCTCTACGTACCCGGGGTGGTGGAAGCGCTCGAGATCGGAGCGCGTCGCCGCGCGCGAGGGCGCGAGCGTCACGCGCCGGTCGAGGCCCGCCGCCGTCGCCGCGCGCCAGAACGCGCGCTGGCGATCGGCCGACAGGGGGTGGCCCTCTGGAAAGCCGTAGCGTCCCAGCTCTTCGCTCAGGAAAAGGTGCGTGCCGGTCAGGCGATGCGCTCGACTTCGACCAGGCAGTCGTAGAACGTCGCCGCGCCGCCGAGGTCGGCGATGCGCTGCGAGGTGAGCTCGTTCGCGTTCCTGCCATCCGGCGCGAACTTGCGCCACCACACCGAGGGCGCCACCACCACGCCGCGGCGCGGCTTGCCGTTGACGCGCGCGCGCAGCGTCACGCTGCCGCGGTCGTTGTACACGCGCACCCGGTCGCCGTCGGCGATGCTGCGCGCCAGCGCGTCCTCCGGGTGCAGCTCCAGGCCCGGCTCGCCCTCCAGCGCACGGAAGCGCGGCAGGTTGGCGAACGACGAGTTGAGGAAGTTGCGCACCGGCGGCGAGAGGAAGTTCAGCGGGTATTTCCTCGCCAGCGCCGGGTTGGTCGCGGGAAGCTCCGCCGGCGGGTTGTAGAAGGGCAGCGGGTCGAGCCCCTGGGCCTTGAGGGACTCGCTGTAGAACTCGCACTTGCCCGAGGGCGTGTGGAAGCCCCCTCTGGCAAAGGGCGCGTAGCGCTCGGGCAGCGCGAGGCGCTGCCAGCCGGCCTGCTTGAGGGTCTCCCAGTCGATGCCGGCGAGGTTGGGGTGACCCGAGGCGAGCGCCTGGCGCGCGAGGTCGTCGTCCGAATCCCGGAAGCAGGGCTCCTCGAACCCCATGCGCGCGGCGACGCGCCGGAACACCTCGGCGTTCGACAGCGACTCGCCCACCGGCGCGATCGCCGGGTTGTTCGCCAGCACGTAGAGGTGGCCGTAGGACTTGTGGATGTCGGGGTGCTCGAGCTGCGTCGTCGCCGGCAGCACGAGGTCGGCGTAGTCCGCGGTGTCGGTGAGGAAGGAATCCATCACCACGCAGAACAGGTCCTCGCGCGAGAAGCCCTCGATGACGCGCGTCGAGTCGGGGCACACCGCGACCGGGTTGTTGTTGTAGACGATCACCGCGCGCACCGGCGGCTCCGCCGAGGTGAGCGCCTCGCCCAGCTTCGAGTGGTTGATTGAGCGCGGCCGCGGCGCAGGCATCAGGTCCGGGCGCTCGAGCGCGGCGTGGTCGAAGTTGTAGTTGTCGGCAGTGGTCAGCAGGATCCCGCCCGCGGGATCGCGCCAGGCCCCGACCAGCGCCGGCAGGCAGGCGATGGTGCGCGCGGCGATGCCGCCGCCCGAGTGCCGCTGCATGCCGTAGTTGAGCCGGATCGCGGCGGGCTTCGTCCTGCCGTACGCGCGCGCGAGGCCCACCACCTCCTCGACCGCGATGCCGCAGACCTGCGCCGCCCACTGCGGCGGATACTGCTTCACCCGCTCTGCGAGCTGCTCGTAGCCGAGCGTATACCTCGCGACGTAGTCCTCGTCGACCAGGCCCTCGTTGATGAGGACGTGCATCATGCCCAGGGCCAGCGCGCCGTCGGTGCCGGGCAGCAGCGCGAGGTGCTGCGTGCACTTCTCGGCGGTGAGGCTGCGGTACGGGTCGATCGCCACCAGCTTCGCGCCGCGGCGCTTCGCCTCCTGCGCGCGCGACCAGAAGTGCAGGTTCGACGTGATCGGGTTCGAGCCCCAGATCAGGATGAGCTTCGCATCCTGGTAGTGCTCGGGGTCCATGCCGTAGCTGCCGCCGAGCGTCACCTTGATCCCCGCCTTGCCGGCGGACGAACAGAGCGTGCGCTCGAGCTGCGAGGCGCCGAGGCGGTGGAAGAACCGCCGGTCCATCGACGCGTACTGCAGCATCCCCATGGTGCCCGCGTAGCTGCACGGCAGGATCGACTGCGGCTCCTCGGCCGCGATCGCCTTGAGCCGCGCCGCCATCTCGTCGAGCGCCTCGTCCCAGGTGATGCGTTTGAACTCGCCCTTGCCCTTGGGCCCGACCCGCCTGAGCGGGTGCATGAGCCGGTCGGGCGAGTACGTGCGCTCGGTGTAGTAGGCGACCTTCGTGCACAGCGACCCGTCGGTGAACGGGTGCAGGGGATCGCCCTGCACCTTGATCGCCACCCCGTCCTTCACCGTCACCAGCATCGCGCAGGTGTCCGGGCAGTCGTGCGGGCAGGCGGCCCGGACCACCTTCACCGCGGGGTCGGCGGCGGCGATCTGTCCCGACGGGCGGGGGGCGTTCATGGAAGGATTGTCGCGCAGATTGCCCGACCCTGGGGGCGTGCCCCGCACCGTGCTCCGGGCGCGCGCGCTTGCCTCGCCGCGGGCGCTCGAGCGGGTCGCGGCGGGGCGGGGCCGTCGCTTGCCCGATCGTGGCTGGCGGGGGCAAGATGAGCCAGCGTAGGAAGGCGACAGGATCCGTGCGACCGCCGAATCCCCTGAGCGGGTTCCCCTGCGGAGCGGCTGCGATGCGCCGGCCCGCTCCGCTCCACTGCGGCGCGCGGTGACCGACCCGGCCCTCATTCGGCAATCGATCGCGCGGCTGACGGCGAGATACCAGCCGATCGTCGATCTGAACACGGGCGAGGTACGCGGCTTCGAGGCGCTCATGCGCATCGTCGAGCCGGACGGCCGCGAGCGCTCGGCGGGACCGCTGATCGAGACGCTGGAGCACGATCTTGAGGCGCTGACCGCGCTGGCCGAGCGCCTGCTCGTCTGCCTGCGCGAGGACGTGGTCCCGGCGTTCGAGCGGCACGGTGACTTCTACGTCGGCATCAACATCCCGCCTTCGATCGTCGGTGCCGGACGCCTGCGCTCCATCGTCGAGACGCTCAATCTCGCGCACTGGGGCCGCCGCATCGTGATCGAGCTGACCGAGCGCCAGGCGCTCTCGGAGGAAGGCCGCATCGCAGTGCAGCGCGCGAGAGAGACCGGGATCGCGGTAGCGGTCGACGATTTCGGCACGGGCCACAGCGGGCTGGCGCAGATCGTCGGCCTCGAGCTCGACATGCTGAAGATCGACAGGAGCCTGATCACGCCGGCGCTCGGCAGCCGCCCGGCGGCGCGCCTCCTGCGCGGCATCGTCGGCCTGGCCGAGAGCCTGCACATGCGCACCGTCGCCGAGGGCGTCGAGTCGCCGGAGGAGGCGTTCTACCTGCGCGCGGTCGGCGTGGACTACGGTCAAGGCTGGCTGTGGAGCAAGGCCGTGCCGGCGAGCGAGATTCCCGCGCTGCTCCAGCAGGGGTTCGCCGCGTCGATCGAGTGGCGCCGCGGGAGCCCGCGCTGATCGCCGCGCAGCATGCCGGGACGGTGGTCCGGCCGAACGCGGCCGTGCGTCGAGCGCTCGCCGCAGAGCGCTACGCGCGGGCGTGCGCGTCGTCGATCAGCTCGATCCAGTGGCGCACCGGCAGCGGGCTCGCGGCGGCGAGATGGCCCAGGCAGCCGACGTTGGCCGTGGCGACCACTTCCGGGCCGCCGCTCGCCAGCGCCTCCAGCTTCTGCCTGCGCAGCCGTGCCGCGAGCTCGGGCTGCAGCAGCGAGTAGGTTCCCGCCGAGCCGCAGCAGAGATGCGGGTCGGGCACCGGCGTGAGCTCGTGACCCGCTTTCCGCAGCAGCGCCTCCACCCTGCCCCGGACCTGCTGCCCGTGCTGCAGCGAGCAGGGCGACTGGAACGCGACCTTCATCGGCCGGCCCGACGCCGCCACCGCCTCGGCTGGCAGGACCTCGCACAGGTCCCCGGTCAGCTCCG
Organism: uncultured Enterobacteriaceae bacterium; assembly: GCA_964583645.1. GTDB lineage: Bacteria > Pseudomonadota > Gammaproteobacteria > Burkholderiales > SG8-39 > RBG-16-66-20. The sequence goes on along the minus strand of CAZOWR010000020.1, from coordinate 10,348 downwards.
ATATCTTTGCCGCCTTCTCGCGGTACGCCGGGTCGTGCGCGAGCAGGTGCGCGTACTCGCGCACGGTCGCGCCGCAGCCGCTCGCGGTCATGACGATCGCCTCGACCCCGCCGTGCTCGAGGAGCGGCCACCAGGCGTCGATGAGCGCGCGCATGTCGTCGCGGCCCGCGTCCTGGTCGTTGAGATGGAAGCGCAGCGCACCGCAGCACCCGGCGCCGGGCGCTTCGATCAAGGAGATGCCCGCGCGGTCGAGCACGCGTGCGGCCGCGGCGTTGATCGAGGGCGCGAGCGCGGGCTGCACGCAGCCCGCGAGCGCGAGCATGCGCCGCGGGTGACGCGCCGCGGGCCACTCGCCCGCCGGCGCAACGCGGGGCGGCACTTTCTCGCGCAGGACGCCCGGAAGCAGCGGCCGCACGAACCTGCCGAGCGCGAGCAATGCTCCGAAGAGGGCGCGCCGCGGCAGGACGAAGGAGAGCGCGCCGCGCACGATCCGCTCCCATGCGCCGCGCGCCGTCGCGCGCTCCACGATCGCGCGGCCGATGTCGGCGAGCCGCCCGTACTGCACGCCCGAGGGACAGGTCGTCTCGCAGGCGCGGCAGGTGAGGCAGCGATCGAGGTGCAGCCGCGTGCGCGCGCTCGGCGCCGCGCCCTCGAGCACCTGCTTCATCAGGTAGATGCGACCGCGCGGGCCGTCGAGCTCGTCGCCGAGCAGCTGGTAGGTCGGGCAGGTCGCGTTGCAGAAGCCGCAATGCACGCACTTCCTGAGGATGGCGTCGGCTTCGCGGCCTGCGGCCGTGTCGCGGATGAATCCGGCGAGCTGGGTCTGCATGCGCCTGTCTATACTCGCCGCATGCGGCAGCTGCTCTGGCTCACGCTCGTCGCGGCGCTCGCCGGGGTCGCGTACCTGTGCTGGCGCGCGTACCGGAACTGGGAGGCGCGCCGGCGCGCCGCCGAGGAACGCTTCACCAGCTTCATGTCGAACCACCTCCCGGCTGCACCCGCTGCGGCGGTGCCGCCGGCGGCGCCGGAAAAGCTGCTCTTCGAGGCGGCGGCGAAGGCCGCCGATGCGGGCGAGCCCGCGCTCGCCATCCAGCTGTACGCGCGGCTGCTCGCACGGTATCCCGAGAGCGGCTTCGCGGCGCAGGCGCGGGCCGAGGTCGAAGCGCAGAAGCGCAGGCTCGCCAAGGCCTAGAACTCCGGGTAGAGCCGCCCGGGATTGAGGATTCCCGCCGGGTCGAAAGCCTGCTTCAGCTCGCGGTGCAGGCGCATGAGCTCGGGCGCGGGCCGCGCGAACGCGCCCGCAGACTTGTCGGCGGCGCGGAACAGCGTGGCCTCGCCCCCGGCATGCCTCGCAGCCTCGCGCACCGCGGCGGCATCGGCCCCGCTCTTCAGCCAGCGCAGCGCGCCGTTCCATTCGATCAGCTGCGCGCCGGGCAGCCCGAGGCGCGGCGCGTGCGCGGGCAGCGACAGGCGCCAGAGCGGCGCTTCTCCCGCGAAGAACGGGTCGGAGTGCTCGCGAATGCCTTCCCAGAAGCGCGCCGCCGCCGCGGCATCGAGCGCCTCGCCCCCGAGCTTCTGCGTCGCGGCGCGCACCGCGGCGGCGGCCCCCGAGAGGCGCAGCGTGAGCGCGTCGTCGCGCCAGGCGGTGGCCGACACGGGCAGCGGCATGCCGGCCCAGCGGTTCGCCTGCTCGAGCGCGCGCGCGTCGGGCAGCTCGAAGCGCAGCGAAGTCTCGGCCGGCGGGCGCGGCAGCACCTTGAGCGAGACCTCCAGGATGACGCCCAGCGTGCCGAGCGACCCCGCGAGCAGCCGCGAGATGTCGTAGCCCGCGACGTTCTTCATGACGCGCCCGCCGAAGGCGAGCTCGCGCCCCCGGCCGTCGAGGATGCGCACGCCGAGCACGTAGTCGCGCAGCGCGCCCGCCGCGGCGCGCCGCGGACCGGAAAGCCCCGCCGCAACACAGCCGCCCAGCGTCGCGCCGCGCCCGAAGTGCGGCGGCTCGAAAGCGAGCATCTGGTCCTGGGCGGCGAGCGCGGACTCGACTTCCGCGAGCGGCGTGCCGCCGCGCGCGGTCAGCACCAGCTCGGTCGGGTCGTAGTCGACGATGCCTCGGTGCCCGCCCGCCTCGAGCAGCTCGCCGCGCGGCTCCCCGCCGTAGAAGTCCTTGCTGCCGCCGCCTCGCAGGCACAGCGCCGCGCGCCGGCCCGCGGCCTCGCGGATGCGCTCCCGGAGCTCGGCGGCGGTCAAAAGCGCGGCAGGTCCGCGTGCGGCGCGGACGCCGCGTGCACGTGCCGCCGACCGAACTCGGCGCAGCGCGCGAGCGTCGGCACGGCCTTGCCGGGGTTGAGCAGGCCCCTGGGATCGAAGGCGCGCTTCACGGCGTGGAACACCTCGAGCTCGGCGGGCCGGAACTGCACGCACATCTGGTCGATCTTCTCCACGCCCACGCCGTGCTCGCCGGTGATCGTGCCGCCCACCGCGACGCACTTCTCCAGCACCTCGCCGGCGAAGGCCTCGGTGCGGCGCAGCTGGTCCGCGTCGTTGGCGTCGAACAGGATCAGCGGATGCAGGTTGCCGTCGCCGGCGTGAAACACGTTGGGGCAGCGCAGGCCGTACTTGCGCTCCATCTCGGCGATGAAGCCGAGCACCTCGCCGAGCCTGCGGCGCGGGATGGTGCCGTCCATGCAGTAGTAGTCGGGCGAGATGCGGCCCATCGCGGGGAAGGCCGCCTTGCGCCCGGACCAGAACCTGAGCCGCTCGGTCTCGTCGCGCGACTCGGTCATGCGCGTGGCGCCGGCGCGCGCGAGCACTTCCCGCATCCGCGCGACCTCCTCCTCGACCTCCTCGGGCGCGCCGTCGGACTCGCACAGCAGGATCACCGCCGCCTCGAGGTCGTAGCCCGCCCCGGCGAACTCCTCGGTGGCGCGGGTGGCGGGCCGGTCCATCATCTCCAGGCCCGCCGGGATGATGCCCGCCGCGATCACCGCCGCGACCGCGTCGCCCGCCTTCTGCACGTCGTCGAAGGACGCCATCACGACGCGCGCCGCCGGCGGCCGGGGCAGCAGCCGCACCGTGACCTCGGTGGTCACGGCAAGCAGCCCTTCGGAGCCGATCGCGAGCGCGAGCAGGTCGTAGCCGGGCGCGTCGAGCGCCTCGGAACCGAAGCTCACCGCCTCGCCGGCGACGGTGTAGCCCTTGACGCGCAGGACGTTGTGCACGGTGAGGCCGTACTTGAGGCAGTGCACGCCGCCCGAGTTCTCGGCCACGTTGCCGCCGATGGTGCAGGCGATCTGGCTCGAGGGATCGGGCGCATAGAACAGGCCGAAGGGCGCCGCCGCCTCCGAGATCGCCGCGTTGCGCACGCCCGGCTGCACCACCGCCAGGCGCGCGAGCGGATCGAGCCGCAGGATCCGCATGAACTTGGCCATCGAGAGCAGCACGCCGTCGCCGAGCGGCAGCGCGCCCCCCGAGAGCCCGGTGCCCGCGCCGCGCGGCACCACCGGCACGCCGAGCGCCGAGCAGGTCGCGAGCACGCGCTGCACCTGCGCCTCGGTCTCCGGCAGCGCCACCACCATCGGCACGCGGCGGTAGGCCGTGAGACCGTCGCACTCGTAGGGGCGGGTGTCCTCATCCTCCCAGAGCACCGCGCGCGCGGGGAGGAACTCGCGCAGCGCGCGCACCGTCTCGCGCTGCCGCGCCGCGTCTACGTCCCGCCGAGGTAACGCTTCGCCCATGCCAGGCCTTCCAGGGTGTCGCCCTGCGGATTGTATTCGCAGCCGATCCAGCCGCCATAGCCGAGGCGGTCGATGTGCTCGAGCAGCCACGCGAAGTTGATCTCGCCCGTGCCCGGCTCGTGGCGCCCGGGGACGTCGGCGAGCTGCATGTGGCCGATGCGCGGCAGCAGCCGCTCGATCGTGGCGGCGAGGTCGCCCTCGGCGATCTGCATGTGGAACAGGTCGTACTGCAGCAGGAGGTTCGGCGCGCCCACGGCGTCGATCACCTCGAGCGCCTCGCGCGAGCGGTTGAGCAGGAACCCGGGAACGCTGCGCGGGTTGATCGGCTCGAGGAGCAGCGTGAGGCCCGCCGCGGCGAGCCGCTGCGCCGCGAAGCGCAGGTTGGCGACCAGCGTCTCGAGCAGCTGCGCGCGCGGCACGCCCGGCGGCGCAAGACCCGCCAGGCAGTTGAAACGCGGACAGCCGGTGGCGCGCGCGTACCGCATAGCGAGTTCCACGCCCGCGCGGAACTCCGCCTCGCGCCCGGGCAGGCAGGCGATGCCGCGATCGCCCTTCGTCGTGTCGCCCGCAGGCAGGTTGTGCAGCACCACCTCGACGCCCGCGGCGCGGGCGCGCGTGGCGAGCTCTTCCTTCGGCCAGGCGTAAGGGAACTGGTACTCGACCCAGTGGAAGCCGGCGCGCGCAGCGGCCGCGAAGCGATCGAGGAACGCGTGCTCGGCGAAGAGCATGGAGAGGTTTGCGGCTAGCCTGGGCATACGGGTTTCTTATCCGGAGCGAAGCAGGATCGAACTGCGCGCGCGCCGGCGCAGGGTATCATCTTCCGCGTTCATCCTGCGCCATGCACTCCCGTAAAGAGCTCCTCGGCAGGCTCGCCGTGTCCGGCGCGACGACCCTCGCCCTCTACGTCGCGCTGTTCGCCAACGAGGCCGAGGTGATGGCGAGCTACACGCGCACCGACGGGCTCTATCCGCTGCTGCCGGTGGTCACGGCGCTGGTGTTCTCGTTCGCGCACGGCGCGTTCACCGGGTATTTCTGGGAAGCGCTCGGAGTGAGGCCGCGCGCCCAGAGCCGCGCGCAGGCGGCCGGACGCACCGAGGATTGAGGCCATGCCCCCGGGATTCATCGAGCTTGCTCCGCACAACGTCGCGTTCCTGCTCATCGTCGGCTTCGTCGGCGGCCTGGTGAGCGGCTTCATCGGATCGGGCGGCGCCTTCGTGCTGACACCGGGCATGATGAGCATGGGGGCTCCCGGGGTGGTGGCGGTGGCGAGCAACCTCTGCCACAAGTTCCCCAAGGCGCTGGTCGGAGCCTGGAAGCGGCACCAGTTCGGCCAGGTCGACCTCAAGCTGGGCCTCACCATGGCGCTCACCGCGAGCGCCGGGGTCTGGGTCGGCGCGGGCTTCATGGAATCGGTGCGCGATGCCTACGGTGAAGCGGGATCGAATCTCTACGTCAGCCTGACGTTCGTCGTCGTGCTGAGCGTGGTCGGGGGCTTCGTGCTGCGCGACGCGCTGCGCCTGCACCGCAGCGGCGCGGGCGAGGTCGAGCGGACCCACGTGTTCGCAGAGTGGGTGCAGTCGGTCGAGATCCCGGGAACCATGATGCGTTTCAGCGTGGCAGGGGTGCACGTTTCGGCGCTCTTCATCCTGCCGCTCGGCTTCTGCACGGGGCTGCTCGCCTCGACCATCGCCGTCGGCGGCTTCGTAGGCGTGCCCGGGATGATCTACCTGCTCGGCGCGCCGAGCCTGGTGGCGAGCGCAACCGAGCTCGTCATCGCGTTCGTGATGGGTCTGTTCGGCACGCTCAAGTACGCGATGGCCGGCTTCGTCGACATTCGCCTCGCGATGCTGATCCTGCTCGGGTCGCTGTTCGGCATCCAGCTGGGCGCGATCGGCACGACCTACGTCAAGCCGTACATGATCAAGCTGGTCACCGCGATCATCATGCTGATCGTCGCCGTCAGCCGGCTGCTGGTGCTGCCGGTCTACCTGGCGCAGCTGGAAGTGCTCGAGCTCGGCGCGGGCGCGGCGAGGTTCCTCGAGAACCTGAGCTTCCTGTTCATGGTCGCCGCGCTGCTCGTCGGCGCGATGATCATCATCGGCGCGATGCTGCGGGCCCGCGCGGCGGCGCGGGCCTGAGTGGCGCCGCTCGCAGCGCGCGCCGCGAGGTTCTTTCCGCCGCTCGCCTGGCGCCGGCGCATCGACCGCGCCAGCCTGCGCGCCGACCTGATCGCGGCGCTGATCGGCGCCGTCATCGTCGTGCCGCAGGGCATCGCGTTCGCGACGCTCGCCGGCCTGCCGCCGCAGTACGGGCTCTACGCGGCGATGGTGCCGGCGGCGGTCGCGGCGCTCTTCGGCTCCTCCTGGCACGCGGTCAGCGGCCCGACCAACGCGGTCTCGCTCTACGTGCTCGCCACGGTCGCGCCGCTCGCCGCGCCGGGCTCGGAGCGCTACATCACGCTGGTGCTGACGCTCTCGCTCATGGCCGGGGTGCTGATGCTCGCGATGGGCGCGCTGCGGCTCGGCCGCATCGTCAACTTCGTCTCGCACACGGTCGTGGTCGGCTTCACCGCGGGCGCGGCGACGCTCATCGTCGCCAGCCAGCTCGGCAACTTCTTCGGCCTCGAGATCGCGCCGGGCAGCTCGTTCCTGTCGACGCTCAAGGCGTTCCTCGGGCAGATCGGGGAGGTGAACCCGAACGTGCTGCTGGTCGGCGGCCTGACGCTCGCGGCGGGCGTGGCCGCGCGCAGGTACCTGCGTAGGGTCCCCTACATGATCGTCGCGCTGCTGGTCGGCGGACTCGCGGGCTTCGCACTCGATCAGTGGCTGATCCCCGGGCACGCCGGCATCCGCACGATTGGCGCGCTCCCGGGCGCGCTGCCGGGACTCTCGCTTCCCGACCTCTCGGCCGACACCCTCAAGGCGCTGATGGGGATCGCGGTCGGCGTGACCGTGCTCTCTCTCACCGAGGCGATGTCGATCGCGCGCGCCATCGCGCTCAAGTCCGGCCAGCGCATCGACGCCAACCAGGAGTTCATCGGCCAGGGGCTGGGCAACATCGCCGCGAGCTTCTTCTCCGGCTACCCGACCTCGGCCTCGTTCAACCGCTCGGGCCTCAACTACGAGGCCGGCGCTCGCACGCCGCTCGCGGCGGCGTTCTCCGCGCCCATCCTCGCGCTGCTCGTATTCGCGCTGGCGCCGCTGATCGTTCACCTGCCCGTGGCCTCGATGGCGGCGCTGCTCTTCATGGTCGCCTGGGGGCTGCTCGACCTCGGCGCCATGCGCGCCATCCTGCGGGCCAGCCGCGCCGAGGCGAGCGTGCTGCTCCTCACCTTCGCCGCCACGCTGCTCATGAACCTCGAGATGGCGATCCTGGTCGGCGTGGTGCTTTCGCTCGTGCTGTACCTCAACCGCACCTCGCGGCCGCAGATGCGCGCCGTGGCGCCAGACCCGCGCCACAGCGAGCGGCGCTTCGGCCCGGTGGCGCAGGGGCTCGTGGAATGCCCCCAGCTCAAGATCATGGCGGTAGAGGGCTCGATCTACTTCGGCGCCGTGGACCACGTCGAGTCGCACCTCGAGACGCTGCGCGAGGTGGCGCGTGGGCAGAGGAACCTGCTGCTGGTGGCGCGCAACATCAACTTCATCGACCTCGCGGGCGCGGAGGCGCTGGCGCGCGAGGCGCGCGCACGGCGCTGGTCCGGCGGCCGGCTCTACCTGCAGGGCCTGCGCCAGCCCGCGGAGGTGGTGCTGCGCAACAGCGGCTTTGCGCAGGAGATCGGCGAGGACGGCGTGTTCCGCGACAAGCGCGAGGCGATCGCGAAGATCTTCGAGCAGCTCGACCCGGGAATCTGCGCGCGCTGCCGGGCGCGCATTTTCGAGGAGTGCCCGCGCCGGCCGCTGCGCGAAGACTCCTGATCGCGCCGGTTGCCCGGCCTCGGGCCCGAGACTACACTGCGCGCCACACACCCTAGGGAGATCCCGATGAATCGATACAGCCTCTGGACAGGCGTCGCAGCCCTCGCGATCCTCGGCACCGGCGCGGTGCACGCCCAATCCACCCTCGACGCGGTGCAGAAGAAAGGCCATGTGCAATGCGGGGTCAACACCGGCCTCGCCGGCTTCTCGCAACCCGACTCGAAGGGGGTCTGGAAGGGCCTCGACGTCGACCTGTGCCGCGCGGTCGCGGCGGCGGTGTTCAGCGACGCTTCCAAGGTGCGCTACACCCCGCTCACCGCGCAGCAGCGTTTCACCGCGCTGCAGTCGGGCGAGGTGGACGTGCTGGCGCGCAACACCACCTGGACGGTGACGCGCGACACGAGCCTGGGCCTGAACTTCGTCGGCGTCAACTTCTACGACGGCCAGGGCTTCATGGTGCCGCGCAAGCTCAACGTCAAGAGCGCGAAGCAGCTGAACGGCGCCACGGTGTGCGTGCAGCCCGGCACCACCACCGAGCTCAACCTCGCCGACTACTTCCGCGCCAACCGCATGAGCTTCAAGCCGGTGGTGATCGAGAAGCTCGAGGAGGTGACCAACGCCTACTTCTCCGGGCGCTGCGATGTGTTCACGACCGACGTCTCGGGGCTGGTGTCGACGCGCGGCTCGCGCGCGCCGAACCCGGCCGAGCACATCATCCTGCCCGAGGTCATCTCGAAGGAGCCGCTCGGGCCGGTGGTGCGCCACGGCGACGACAAGTGGTTCGACATCGTAAAGTGGTCGCTGTTCGCGATGCTCGAGGCCGAGGAGATGAACCTGACCTCGAAGAACATCGACCAGGCCGCCTCCAGCAAGGACCCGGCGGTGCAGCGCTTCATCGGCGCGAGCGGCGACGTCGGCAAGATGCTCGGCCTGGACAACCGCTGGGCCTTCAACATCATCAAGCAGGTCGGCAACTACGGCGAGTCGTTCGAGACCCACCTCAAGCCGCTCGGCTTCGACCGGGGCATCAACAACCTCTGGACCAAGGGCGGACTGATGTACGCCCCGCCGATCCGCTAGGGTGAACCGGCGCCTCGCCTACCAGGCCGGCCTGCTCGCCGCGGCCGGCCTGGTGCTGTGGTTCTTCGTCTCGAACACCGCGAGGAACCTCGAAGCGCTGCGGGTGGCCAGCGGCTTCGGCTTCCTCGGGCGCGAGGCCGGATTCGAGATCGGCGAGACCACCTTCATCGCCTTCAGCGCCGCCGACACCTACCTGCGCGCCTTCGGCGTGGGTCTCGCCAACACCTTCCGCGTCGCGCTGCTGGGCATCGTGGTCGCGACCGTGCTGGGCACCCTGATCGGCCTGGGGCGCCTGTCCTCGAACTGGCTGGTGGCGAGGCTCGCCGCGCTGTACGTGGAGGTGATGCGCAACATCCCGCTGCTGGTGCAGCTGTTCTTCTGGTACGCGATCATCGCCGAGAACCTGCCCGGGCCGCGCGAGGCGCTGAGCCCCCTCGCCGGCGTGTTCCTGTCCAATCGCGGCATCGCGCTGCCCGTTCCGGCGCCGCACCCGGCCTACGGCTGGATGCTCGCTGCCCTCCTTGCCGGCGTCGTCGCGGCGATCCTCGTCGCGCGCTGGGCGCGCGCGCGCCAAGCGGCAACGGGCGCCCCGCCGCCCGGCGCCTGGCTGGGATTCGCGCTGGTCCTCGGGACCCCGCTCGCCGTGTTCCTCGCCTCCGGCGCCCCGCTCGCCTGGGACCGACCCGAGCTCGCCGGCTTCAACTTCCAGGGCGGGGCCACGCTGACGCCCGAGTTCGCGGCGCTGCTGACGGGCCTGGCCACCTACACCGCGGCGTTCGTCGCCGAGATCGTGCGCGCGGGCGTGCTCGCCGTGGACAAGGGCCAGTTCGAGGCCGCCGATTCGCTGGGCCTGCCGCGGCGCCGCGCGATGCAGCTGGTGATCCTGCCGCAGGCGCTGCGCCTGATCGTGCCGCCGATGACCAGCCAGTACCTCAACCTCACCAAGAACTCCTCGCTCGCGGTGGCGATCGGCTATCCGGACCTGGTCTCGATCGCCAACACCACCATGAACCAGACCGGCCAGGCGATCGAGGGCATCGCCATCATCATGCTCGTCTACCTCACGATCAGCCTGTCGATCTCCGCGTTCATGAACTGGTACAACCGGCGCGTCGCGCTGCGGGGAGCGTCGCGATGAGCACCGCGGCGCTCGCGAAAACGTGGTCTGACCCCGTTTTTCCGTGGCTGCGGGCGAACCTTTTTTCCAGCTGGCCGAACGCGATCCTCTCGATGCTCGCGCTCTGGCTGCTGTGGCGCACGCTGCCGCCGTTCCTCGACTGGGCCTTCCTCGACGCCGTCTGGAGCGCGCCCGACTCCGGGGCCTGCCGCGCGGCGCGCGGCGAGGGCGCCTGCTGGGCGTTCATCGCCGAGAAGCACCGCTTCATCCTGTTCGGCACCTACCCCTACGAGGAACACTGGCGCCCCGGCCTTGCGATCCTGGTCATGCTCGCGCTCTACGCGGTGTCCGCGCTGCGCCGCTTCTGGCGGCCGCGCCTGGCGCTCTACTGGGTCGCGGGGCTCGCCCTGATCGGCGTGCTGATGTGGGGCGGGGTGTTCGGCCTGCGCTACGTAGAGAACGAGCGCTGGGGCGGGCTGATGCTGACGCTGCTGCTCGCCACC
>CAZOWR010000019.1:0-22385 GCA_964583645.1 uncultured Enterobacteriaceae bacterium | reverse complement strand
TTCATCTGCCTCGGCGCGGTGCTGTTCCTCGGCGAGCGCATGAGCGGGGCGCGCTGGACAGCCGTGCTGCTCGGCTTCGCTGGCGTGATCCTGGTGGTCCATCCCTGGGAGGTCGGCGCCGTCAGTGTCTCGCGCGGCACGCTGCTGATGCTGGCTTCCGCCCCGGTGTTCGCGGGCTCGTTCCTGGTCGCCAAGGCGCTCACGCGGCGCGAGGCGTCCGACGTCATCGTGCTCTGGCAGCACCTCTGGGTGAGCCTGCTGATGCTGCCCTTCGCCATCGGCGGCTGGAGCATGCCGGACCCGGGGCAGTGGGGGCTGCTGGTGCTCTGCGGGATCCTCGGCGCCGGCGGCCACTACTGCATGACCCGCGCGTTCCGCATCGCCGATATCTCCTCGGTCCAGTCGGTCAAGTTCCTCGAGCTGGTCTGGGCGGCGCTGCTCGGCTTCGCACTGTTCGGCTCGGTGCCCGCGGGGTGGACCGTGGCCGGCGGCGCGGTGATCCTTGCGAGCACCCTGTGGCTCGCCCGGCGCGAGGCGCGCGGCACCTGATAGTCTCGCGGGCAACGCAGGCAACGGAGCGCGACATGGCGGCCATGCAAGCAGGGCAGGACCTCCTCTACGAGGCGCGGGAAGGCGTCGGACGGCTGACATTCAACCGGCCACAGGCGCGCAATGCGCTCACCTTCGCCATGTACGAGCGGCTGGCGCAGATCTGCGAGGACGCCAACCGCGACCGCTCGCTCAGGGCCCTGCTCATCACGGGCGCCGGGGACCAGGCATTCGCCGCCGGCACCGACATCTCGCAGTTCCGGGCCTTCGACAAGCCGCAGGACGCGCTCGACTACGAGGCGCGCATCGATCGCGTGCTCGGGGCGCTGGAGCGCTGCCGGGTGCCGGTGGTGGCGGCGATCCGCGGCGCCTGCACCGGCGGCGGCGCGGCGATCGCGGCCTGCTGCGACCTGCGGATCGCCGGCCGCAGCCTGCGCTACGGCTTCCCGGTGGCGCGCACGCTCGGCAACTGCCTCTCGAGCGGCAACTACGCGCGCCTCGCGGCGCTGATCGGCGCGGCGCGGGTGAAAGACCTGATCTTCCGCGCGCGGTTGATGCACGCCGAGGAGGCGCTCGCCATCGGCCTGGTGACCGAGGTGGTCGAGGACGCGGCGGTGCCGGAGCGCGCCGAGGAGGTGGTCCGGCTGGTCGCGAGCCACGCGCCGCTCACCCTGCAGGCGACCAAGGAGGCGCTGCGCCGGCTGCAGCCGGTGCTCGCGCCCGGCGAAGGCGACGACCTCGTGCTGCTGTGCTACATGAGCCGCGATTTCCGCGAGGGCATGGAAGCCTTTCTCGCCAAGCGCGCGCCGGACTGGAAGGGCCTCTAGCGTGGGGGCCGGCGGGGAGGGCCGCACCGATGTGGTGTCGCTCTACGAGCAGCACCTCGCGGGCCGCGGCTTCGTCGCCGATCCCGCGCAGCGGCGCGCGGTCGAGCGCCTGCAGCGGCTCCACGAGGAGTGGAGCGCGTACAAGGCGCGCCGCAGCACCGCGCTCAGGCGCCTGCTGATCAAGCCGCCGCTGCCGCGAGGCGTCTACCTGTGGGGGGCGGTCGGGCGCGGCAAGAGCTTCCTCATGGACAGCTTCTACCTCTGCGTGCCGCTCACCAGGAAGCGGCGCGTGCATTTCCACCACTTCATGCGCGAGATCCACCGCGAGCTCGACGCGCTCAAGGGGACCGAGGACCCCTTGGCCGAGGTGGCGACGAGAACGGCGCGGCGTCTTCGTCTCATATGCTTCGACGAGTTCCACGTCTCCGACATCGCGGACGCCATGATCCTGGGGCGGTTCCTCGAGCAGGTGATGGAGCGCGGCGTGGAGTTCGTCATGACCTCCAACGACCACCCCGAGCAGCTCTACGCCGGCGGCCTGCAGCGCGAGCGCTTCCTGCCCGTGGTAGAGCTGCTGAGGTCACGCCTCGACGTGCTCGAGGTGGACAACGGCACCGACTACCGCCGGCTGAAGATGGAGAAGCTCAGGGTCTATCACCTCGGCGAGGGGAGCGAGGCCGCGCTCGAGCGCATCTTCGCCGAGCTGCGCGACGTCGAGGAGGAGCGCCATCCGCTCGATGTCGAGGGGCGCCGCATCCCGTACCGCAGGCGCGCGGGGGGGCTGGTGTGGTTCGACTTCGCGGTGCTGTGCGGCGGGGCTCGCTCGTACGCCGACTACGTCGACCTCGCGCGGCGCTTCCACACCGTGATCCTCTCGGGGGTGCCGCGCATGCCGCCGCGCGAGTCGGACGCGGCGCGCCGCTTCACCTGGCTGGTGGACGTGTTCTACGACGACCGCGTGAAGCTGGTGGTGTCCGCCGAGGCGCAGCCCGAGGGCCTCTTCGTCGAGGGGGGCGGGGCGAAGACCGCCGCCGCGGAGTTCCAGCGCACCGTGAGCCGGCTGCACGAGATGCAGTCGGCGGACTACCTGCAGGCGGAGCGAGCGCGGCGCTAGAGCTTCAGCAGCGCCCTGGCGTTCCCGGACACGATGGCTTGCTTGTCGGCGTCGGAGAGGCGGCGGTTTCCGGTGACCGCGTCCACCGGCCGCTCGTACGCGATCGGAAAGCAGTAGTCGCTCCCCATCAGGACGCGGCCGGCGCCGACCAGCCGCACGAGGTTCTCGAGCAGGACGTCCGAGTAGCCGATGGTGTCGTAGCGAAAGCGCTGCAGGTAGGCGCTCGGCGGCGCCTTGCAGGTCCGCAGCTCGGCCCGCTTTTCCCAGCCGCGCTCCAGGCGTCCCGCAACCCACGGGAACGCGCCTCCGGCGTGCGGCAGCACCACCTCGAGCCGGGGAAAACGATCGAGGACGCCGCCGAAGATCAGGTGCGCCGCCGCGATCGCGCCCTCGAACGGGTTGCCGAGCAGGTTGGTCAGGTAGAACCGCTTGAGGCGCTGCTCGCCGATCACGAACACCGGGTGCAGGAAGAGGGGCAGCCCGAGCCCCTCGAGCGCCTCGTAGACCGGGAAGAAAGCCTCGTCCGACAGCTCCCGGTCGAGCACCGCCGTCGCCGCATAGGCGCCTCGCACCCCCGGCAGCCGCGCGGCGCGCTCCAGCTCCCGGAGCGCGAGGTCGGGCGCGTGCAGCGGCAGGGTCGCGAGCCCGACCAGGCGCGCGGGCGAGCGCTCGTGGGCGCGGGCGAGCTCGTCGTTGAAGAGCGCGCAGAGGCGCTGGCCGAGGTCGCGTCCCGCCCAGTACGCCATCGGCTGCGACAGCGAGAGCGCATGCACGGCCACGCCTTGCTCGTCCATCGCCGACAGGCGTTCATCGAGGTCGACGAAGCGCGGCCCCGCGGGGCCGGTGGCGAGGCCGCGGATGCTGAACTGGGGCCCGGCGTCGGTCGCCCGCCATTCCAGCCCATGCCCCGGGCCCTCGCGGCCGAGCAGGTCGAGGAAAGCCTGCGGGTACCAGTGCGCGTGGACGTCGACCGCGCCGCTCACCCGCCTAGAGCTTCTTGTGCGTGCCGTCGCAGAAGGGGAACTTGGCGCTGTGCTTGCAGCCGCAGAGGAACGCGGTCTGGTCCTTCTCCTGGATCCAGACTTTCGGCTTGAAGCCCGGCTTGGAAGTGTGCGAGCCGTCGCAGAACGGCTGCCACTTCGACAGCCCGCACGCGCACCACGCGTAGCGGTAGGTGGCGAGCAGCTCCACCTTGTAGGGCCCCTTCTGCGCGATGACCGGCTCTTCGGCGGGAGTGGACACGTTCTCTCCGTTGGCTTGACTGGCGCGAGTCATTGTCATTATCGTTACCCGGCCAGTCAAGGAGGATTCCATGCTCACCACCGCCCCCGTCAACGCCGATCCCGAGCAGTGCGCCGTGGTCGACACCAACGCGATTGCGTGGGAGCCGACCGCGTTCCCCGGCGTCTCGATCAAGGTGCTCGAGCGCGTCGACCATCCGGTCAAGGGGCGCGAGACGGCGCTGCTCAAGCTCGACCCGGGGACGTCGCTCCCCGCCGAGACGCTCAAGGAGCGGCAGGAGGTCTTCGTCCTGGAGGGGAGCTTCGAGGACGAGCACGGCCGCTACGGCCAGCACACCTGGATCTGGAACCCGCCGGGCACGCGCCAGACGGTCACGTCGAAGGACGGCTGCGTGTTCTACGCCAAGCGCCGCGTCCCGATCTATAAGGATGAGGCGTCGCGCGAGCGCAAGGTGATCGACACCAAGAGCGTGAAATGGCTCGACTTTCCGCACCGGGGCGCCGAAGTGCTGCACCTGCACAAGGATCCCAACGGGCTGGAGACCGGCCGGATTGGCAACGTCTATCCGAACCGCCAGCTGCCCTCGCACGACCACTCGATCGGCGAGGAGACCTTCGTGGTCAAGGGCCGGCTCACCGACGAGTACACCTCCTACACCACCGGCGTCTGGTTCCGCATGCCCTGCGGCAAGCCGCACGCGCCCTTTACGCGCGAGGAGCGCTGCATGATGCTGATCCGCGAGGGCGACCTGGTCTGGTAGCGCCGGGCCACCCAATTTGAATTGGGCTGCCGTGGCGCGCCGCGGCCGGTGTATGTTCCGCCTGCGATGAAAGACTGGACAGAGCTCGGTTTTCGCGGCCTGCCCTCCACCTCGGCGCGCGAGCGGCTCACGGTCGAGCCGCCGATGATCCAGCCGGTGCTGGCCGCGGCGCGCGCCTCGCTCGCCGAGCCCCTCGTCGGCGTCTCCACGGATGGCCGGGTGCACCGGGGGCTGTACGCGCTGCGCGCGACCGGCGTCCCGACGCGGCCGATCATCGAGGCGGCGCAGGCGTTCCTCGCGGCCCTGGACGCGGCGCAGCGCGCCAGAGTGGTGCTCGACACCGAGGCCGTCGAGCGCCGCATGTGGTTCAACATCCACCCCAACGTCTTTCGCCACGGGCTGATCCTGGACGGCCTCAGCCAGCGCCAGCGCGACGCGGCGATGGAGTTGATGCGACGGACCCTGTCGGCGCGCGGTTTCGAGCAGGCGCGCGACATCATGCGGCTCAACGGCCTGCTGGTGGAGGTCACGGGCCGGGCCGCGGACTACGGCGAATGGCCGTACTTCGTGAGCCTGTTCGGCGCGCCCTCGGCCGACGCCCCTTGGGGTTGGCAGATCGACGGGCACCACCTCTGCCTCAACTTCTTCGTGCTCGGCGACCAGCTCGTGTGCACGCCGAGCTTCATGGGCTCCGAGCCGTGCAGCGTGGCGCGGGGCCCGCTGGCGGGCACCTCGGTGTTCGGGCTGGAGGCACGCGTTGGCCTGGATCTCATCCGCTCGCTCGACGCGGCCCAGTGCCGCACGGCGGTGCTCTGCGAATCGATTTCCCCCGAGGCGCTGCCGCCGGAGCTGAAGCACCCGATCGACGGCCGGATGCAGGGCGCGGCATTCAAGGACAACGCCGTGATTCCCTACGCAGGCTTGCGCGGCGACCAGCTCTCCGACGTGCAGCGGCGCCTGCTGCTCGAGCTCATCCGCACCTACGTCGGCTGGGCGCGCGAGGACCACGCCGCGGTGAAGATGTCGGAGGTGGAGGCGCACCTCAACGAGACCCACTTCGCCTGGATGGGGGCGACGGGCGACGAGGGCCCGTTCTACTACCGCACGCACAGCCCCGTGGTGCTGATCGAGTTCGACCACCACCCGGGGATCGTGTTCGACAACCTCGAGCCCTCGCGCCACCACATCCACACGATCATCCGCACGCCGAACGGCGGCGACTACGGCGCCGACCTGCTGCGCCAGCACCACGAGCGCTTCGACCATTCACACGGGCGCCACGTGGCGCGCCGCTAGTCCCGCATGACGATTCTCGCCCTCGAGGACACCGACCTCTACTACGAGCTGCACGGCGACGGGCCGCCGCTGGTCTTCCTGCACGGCGCCAGCGGCACGCACTTCTCGTGGTGGCAGCAGGTGGCGGAGCTGCGCTACCACTACTCCTGCCTCATCTACGACCTGCGCGGCTTCGGCCGGTCGCGCCCGAAGCAGCCCTACGACGTCGGCGACGGGAACCTGCTGCTGCGCGACCTCGAGGCGCTGATCGAGCATGCCGGCTTCGGCGGCCAGAGGGTGAGCATCATGGGCTCGTCGCTCGGCACGGGCCCGGCGCTGCACTTCGCGGTCAAGCACCCGGAGCGCGTTGAGAAGCTGATCCTGGTGTGCGGCACGGGCGGCGTGACCACCCCCCGCATCGCCGCGGCCTGGGAGGAGCGCAGGGCGCGCATGCGGAACCGGGGGCGCGAGCTGCAGGCGCGCTTCCAGTCGGGCGCCCCCGCGATCGGGGCGCGCGGCGTGCCGCCGGTGCGCAGCGAGGGCGAGAAGGAGCGCTTCGCCGTGGCGTATCACCCGTACGGCCCGGTCGGCGAGGCGATGCACCTCGACTTCCCGGCGCTGACGTTCCTCTACGCCGAGATCATGGCGTCCTCCGACGGGCCGCCGACGCCCAAGACGATGCCCGTGTTCGACGCGTGCAAGGTGACGGCCGAAGTCGCCGCGCGGCTGCAGTTCCCGGTGCTCGTCGTCGGCGGCTCGGAGGACCCGCTGTTCGGCGCCGCCGAGCTCGAGGAGGCGGCCCGGCTGTTCCCCAACGGCCAGTGCAACCTGTTCAAGGGCGCGGGCCATCTCGCCTACTTCGAGCGGCCGCGCCGCTTCAACGACGCGGTGCTGGCGTTCCTGCGCGGCGGCTAGATGGCGGTCGCCGATTGCACGCCCGCAGCCAAATGGGTAACGTAGCCATCCAATGGAGGAGCACATGAAGCGATCGAGACTGGGAACCGGCCTGCTGCTGGCAGGCCTGTGCGCGGCATCGCCGCTGCACGCCGCGGACTTCACGATGAAGTTCGGCTTCGGCACCGCCAACGACATCCAGCACCAGTGGGCCAACTGGTACAAGGAGGAGGTCGAGAAGCGCAGCGGCGGGAGGATCGAGGTCAAGATCTTCCCGCGGGCGCAGCTCGGCACCGGGCCCTCGATGATGCAGGGCACGCAGACCGGCACCATCGAGGCCTATACGTCTCCGACGGACTTCTTCGCCGGCATCGACCCGCGCTTCGGCGTGTTCGCCATCCCCTTCCTGTTCAAGGGGCAGGAGCACGCGAGCCGGGTGATCAACGACCCGGAGATGAACAAGGAGATCCTCGCGCTCGGGCGCGACAAGGGCCTGCGCGGCGTGTCGGTGTACACCTATTCGCCGTCGCACTACTTCGCCCTGCCGCCCATCAGGTCGCTCGACGACTTCAAGGGCAAGAAGCTGCGCGTCAACGCGACGCCCGCGGAGCGCGAGAGAATGCGCCTGCTGGGCGCCTCGGCCGTCCCGATGGACCTCCCGGAAGTGATTCCGGGTATCCGGCAGGGCGCGATCGACGGCACCATGAGCGGCACGGCCGTCTACGTCAACTTCAAGTTCATCGACCTCGGCAAGGTGATCACGCAGACGCACGACACGATGATCGTGTCCGTCGGTGTTCTGAGCAACGTGTGGCTCGAGAAGCTGCCGGCCGACCTGCGGCAGATGGTGATCCAGGTCGGCGAGGAGATGCAGCCCCGGCTCGCGCGGCGCGCGAAGGAGATCGAGGACGAGATGATCGGGCGCTGGAAGCAGGCCGGCGGCCAGATCCAGACCTTGTCCGCGGCGGAGCTCGAGCGCCTGCGCAAGGCGATCACCGACGTCGGGGAGACGGTTACCAAGGACAACCCGGCGCTCAGCGCGTTCTACCGCCGGATGAAAGCTGTCGGGGAGAAGCATTAACCCCCTGGAGCGGCGCCCGCTCGCGGGCGCCGTTTTCGATCGCTGGCCGAGCGCGCTGCTCGGCTGGCTGATGCTGGCGGCGGTCGCCCTCAACCTGGCCAACATCCTCGGCCGGTACGTCTTCGGCTGGGCGATCGTCTGGACCGAGGCGGTGTTGAGCGTGTGGCTCATCTGGAGCGTGTTCCTCGGCGTGGTGGTGGTCACCTACCGTGGCGAGCACCTGGCCATGGACCTCCTGTCCGCCAGCCTGCGCGGCCGCTGGCGGCTGGCCAACAACCTCGCCATGCTTGTCGTCTTTGCCGCTTGCCTCGCCTTCGCCGCCTGGCAGTCCGCGAAGGTCGTGGCGCTCATGCTCCGCACGGGTCAGACGCACCCGAGCATCGGCTTCCCGCTGTGGGTCCCGAACCTCGCGATCCTGGTCGGTCTCGTGCTTTCGCTCTGCGCGCTCGGCCTGCGCTCGCGCGCGCGCCTTTTCGACCGGTCCTGACGTGTCGGGGCTGCAGTGGACGCTGGCCGTGGTGCCCGTCGCGCTCCTCGTGCTGGGCTACCCGTTCTTCGTCATCCTGCTGGTCGCGGTTACGCTGGCGCTCATCTTCGTCATGCAGCTGCCGGCGCAGCTGATCCATCAGAACATCTTCGCCTCGCTCGACAAGTACGCGCTCATCGCGATCCCGTTCTTCGTCTTCGCCGGCGACCTGATGGCGCGCGGCGGCATATCGCACCGCCTGGTGCGCTGGGTCGCGTCCATGGTCGGCGGCGTGCGCGGCTACCTGCCGCAGACCGCGCTCGGAACGACGATCGTCTTCAGCGCGATCTCCGGGTCGACCACGGCCGCGGTGGCCGCCATCGGGAGCATGACCTACGACCGGCTGAGGCAGGCCGGCTACGGCGAGCGCTTCTCCTCGAGCCTCATCGTCTCCGCGGCGGCGATCGACAACCTGATCCCGCCCTCGGTCGGCTTCATCCTGTACAGCGTCGCCTCGGAGACGTCGCTGCTGCGGCTCTTCACCGCCGGCATCGTCCCCGGCATCCTGCTGGGGGGGGCCTTCGCGCTCTACATCTACGCCTACGCCGTGGCGCAGGGCGAGCGGCCGCAGCGGCGCTTCGTGCTGGCCGAGTTCATCGCCGCGACGCGCGACGGCGTCTGGTCGATCCTCGCGCCGGTCGTGGTGCTGGGCGGTCTCTACGCGGGCGTGTTCTCGCCCACGGAAGCGGCCGGCATCGCCTGCGTCTACGCGCTGGCCGTCGTCGGCATCGTGTACCGCGAGGTGACGTGGCGCCAGATCCTGGAGTCCGCCTCGAGGACCGCCGTGCTTACGGCGCAGGTCTTCGTCATCGTCGCGCTCGCCGGCGTGTACTCCTGGCTGCTGACCGTCAGCGGCACCTCGGAGGCCGTGGCGAAGGCGATCGGCGGGCTGAACGTGCCGCCTGCAGTGGTGCTGCTGACGATCAACGCCTTCCTGCTGCTGATAGGCACCTGCATCGACACCGCCTCCGCGATCCTGGTCCTGACGCCGCTGCTCGTGCCCATCGCCGTCGCGATCGGCGTCGATCCGATCCATTTCGGCGTTATCCTGGTAATGAACCTGAGCCTGGGCACCTTCACGCCGCCCTTTGGGCTGAACCTGTTCATGGCGCAGGCCGTGTTCAAGGCGAGCCTGCGCGAGATGTACCTGGGGGTCATCCCTTTCTTCCTCGTGGCGCTCGCAGCGCTGCAGCTCGTGACCTACATTCCGTGGTTCTCCCTTTGGGCGTTTCGCTGAGGATCCGCCGATGAACGAAGCCGACCGCAAGAAAGCCGCCGACAGCCTGCTGCGCGCCGAAAGAGAGCGCAAGCCCGTGGTGCAGCTCTCGACGACCTGGCCCGACATCACCCTCGAGGACGCCTATGCCGTGCAGGGCATGGTGAACGCCGCCAAGGTCGCCGCAGGCTCGAGGATCATCGGCAACAAGATCGGGCTCACCTCGAAGGCGATGCAGCAGTCCTCGCAGATCGACGAGCCAGACTACGGCGTGCTGCACGACGCGATGCAGATCGAGGACGGCGCGGCCGTCCCCTTCGAGCGCTTCATCGTGCCGCGCGTCGAGATCGAGCTGGTGTTCGTCCTCGGCAGCCCGCTGAAAGGGCCCGGGGTGGGGCTGCTCGACGTGCTGCGTGCCACGGAATACGTGGTGCCGGCGATCGAGATCATCGACGCGCGCGTGCAGAACCCGCGCAAGATCTTCGACACCGTGGCCGACAACGGCGCCGCCGCCGGGCTGGTGCTGGGGGGACGCCCCGTGCGGCCGATGGACGTGGACCTGCGCTGGGTCGGCGGCATGCTCTACCGCAACGCGGACATCGAGGAGACCGGCATCGCCGCAGGCGTGCTCGGCCACCCGGCGCTCGCCATCGCCTGGCTCGCCAACAAGGTGGGCCGCTTCGGCACGGTGCTCGAGCCCGGGCGCGTCATGCTCTCGGGCTCGTTCATCCGGCCGGTGTGGGCGAAGCAGGGCGACACGCTGCGCGCCGACTTCGGCTCGCTCGGCAGCCTGTCGGTGCAGTTCGTCTAGCGCCATGAGGCGCTCGAATCCGCCCACGCTGTCCAGGCCCGTCGGCTACACCCACGTGGTGGAGGCGACACCGCGCCGGACCCTCTACATCGCCGGGCAGGTGGCCCTCGACGCTGCGGGCGCCTTGGTCGGTGCCGGCGATCTGCGAGCGCAGACCGAGCAGGTGTTCAGGAACTTGCGATTGGCGCTCGAGGCGGGCGGGGCCACGTTCGAGGACGTGGCGAAGATCACCGTATTCATGCTCGACGCATCCCAGATCCAGGTGTACCGCGATGTGCGCGACCGCCATCTGCCGGGCAACCTGCCTGCGAGCACGCTGGTGCAGGTCGCGCGCCTCGCCCGCCCCGAATGGCTGATCGAGATCGAAGCGATCGCCACAGTCGAGGACGGGCGGGCTGGCGCGTAGGCTCCCTCGGCCCCGGGCCGGTAGAATGCGCGCACAGGGGGACCGGCATGCAGCGCTTCAAGGCGTACAAGCTCACCGAGGTCGAGAAGAAGATCCGCGCCGAGTTCGTCGAGTGCTCGCTCGACGAGCTCGACCCCGGCGAGCTGCTGGTGCGGGTCGCCTACTCGGACGTCAATTACAAGGACGCGCTCGCGGCCACGGGCAAGGGCCGCATCCTGCTGCGGCCCTCGTGCATCGGCGGCATCGACCTGGCGGGGACGGTGGTGGAGTCCTCGGACGCGCGCTTCACGAAGGGCGACGCGGTGCTCGCGGTGGGCCATGAGCTGGGGGTGAAGCACCACGGCGGCTATGCCGAGTACGCTCGCATCCCCGCGGCTTGGGCGGTGAAGGTGCCGAAAGGAATGACCCTGTGGGAGGCGATGGCGTTCGGCACCGCGGGCTACACCGCCGGGCTCGCGATCGTGCGCATGGAGCACAACGGCCTGAAGCCCGCCAACGGCCCGGTGGTGGTGGACGGGGCCACGGGGGGCGTCGGCTCGATCGCGATCGCGGCGCTCGCAAGGCTCGGCTACGAGGTGACCGCGCTCACCGGGAAGGAAGCCGAGTCTGACTGGCTGCGCAGGCTCGGCGCCCAGTCCATCCTGCTGCGCTCGAGCCTGGACCTGGCGAAGATCCGGCCGCTGGACAAGGCGACCTGGGCCGGGGCGGTGGACAACCTCGGCGGCGAGGTGCTCGCCTGGATGGCGAGCACCATGAAGTTCAACGGCGTCATCGCCTCGATCGGCCTCGCGGCGAGCCACAACCTGAGCACCACCGTCATGCCCTTCATCCTGCGCGGCGTGAGCCTGCTCGGGATCAACTCCACGGACTGCCCCACGCCGGAGCTCGAGCGCGCGGTCTGGGGGCGGCTCGCGGGCGACATGCGCCCGCCGCTGCTCAGGGAGATGGCGCGCACCGTGGCGTTCGCCGACCTGCCGAAAGTCTTCGACGACTTCGTGAACGCGAGAGTGTCGCGCCGCGTCGTCGTCGACCTCAACGCCTGACGCCATGACCACGTACCGCGAATTCCACCGCCGCTCGATCGAGGACCGCGAGGGCTTCTGGGCCGAGCAGGCGCAGCTCGTCGACTGGCACCAGCCCTTCACGCAGGTGCTCGACTACTCCCGGCCGCCGTTCACCAAGTGGTTCGTGGGCGGGGAGACCAACCTCTGCCACAACGCGCTCGACCGGCATCTCGCCGCGCGCGGGGAGCAGAAAGCGCTCGTCTACATCTCTACGGAGGTGAACGAGGAGCGCAGCTACACGTATCGCGAGCTGCATGCCGAGGTGCAGCGCGCCGCGGCGATGCTGCAGTCCCTGGGCGTAGGCCGGGGGGATCGCGTCGTCGTCTACATGCCGATGATCCCCGAGGCCTGCTTCGCGATCCTCGCCTGCGCGCGGATCGGCGCGATCCACTCGGTGGTGTTCGGCGGCTTCGCGGCGGCGAGCCTGGCCGCGCGCATCGACGACGCCCGCCCCAAGCTGATGATCACCGCCGACGGCGGCAGCCGCATGGGCAAGGTCGTGCTCTACAAGGCGCTGGTGGACGAGGCGCTCAGGCTCGCGCGGCACCCGCCGGAGAAGGTCCTGATCTTCAGGCGCGGGCTCGATCCTGCGATGCCGGTGGTGCAGGGCCGGGACATCGACTGGAAGGACCTCGCCGCGCGGCACGCCGGCGCGCAGCTGCCCTGCGCCTGGCTCGAGTCGAACGAGACCTCCTACATCCTGTACACCTCGGGGACCACCGGGCGGCCGAAGGGCGCGCAGCGCGACGTGGGCGGGCATGCCGTCGCGCTCGCCGCCTCGATGAAGTACATCTTCTGCGGCGGCGCCGGGGAGACGATGTTCACCACCTCCGACATCGGCTGGGTGGTGGGGCACTCGTACATCATCTATGCGCCGCTCATCGCGGGCATGACCACCATCATGTACGA
Organism: uncultured Enterobacteriaceae bacterium; assembly: GCA_964583645.1. GTDB lineage: Bacteria > Pseudomonadota > Gammaproteobacteria > Burkholderiales > SG8-39 > RBG-16-66-20. Next base: position 9,711 of record CAZOWR010000019.1, on the reverse strand, counting down.
GGGCGTCCCGGTGCGGCCCGACGCGGGCGTGTGGTGGAAGATCGTGCAGGATCACAAGGTCAACGTCATGTTCTCCGCGCCCACCGCGATCCGGGTGCTGAAGAAGCAGGACCCGGCGTGGCTGAAGAAGTACGACCTCTCCGCGCTCAAGCACCTGTTTCTCGCCGGCGAGCCGCTCGACGAGCCGACGCACGTCTGGATCGCGCAGGGGCTCGGCCGTCCGGTGGTCGACCACTACTGGCAGACCGAGTCGGGCTGGCCGCTGCTGTCGCAGGTGCCGGGCGTGGAGCACACGCCGATCAAGTTCGGCAGCCCTTCGTTCCCGGTCTACGGCTACGACCTGAAGCTGCTGCGCGAAGCGGATGCCTCGGAGGCCGGGCCGGACGAGAAGGCGGTGGTGGTGATCGAGCCGCCGCTGCCCCCAGGCTTCATGACCACGGTCTGGGGTGACGACGAGCGCTACGTGCAGACGTATTTCACCACCTTCAAGTCGAAGATGGTCTACGCGACCTTCGACTGGGGCCTGCGCGACAAGGACGGGTATTTCTACATCCTCGGCCGTACCGACGACGTGATCAACGTCGCGGGCCACCGGCTGGGCACCCGCGAGATCGAGGAGGCGGTGAACATGCATCCCAACATCGCCGAGTGCGCGGTGGTCGGCGTGGCCGACGCGCTCAAGGGCCAGATGCCGCTCGCTTTTGCGGTCTTGAAGGATCCTTCCAAGAACACCTCTGCGCAGGAGGTCATGGAGACGGTGGACAAGCAGCTCGGCGCCATCGCGCGCCCGAAGGCGGTGCATTTCGTGACGCTGCTGCCCAAGACGCGCTCGGGCAAGACGCTGCGGCGCTCGATCCAGGCGCTCGCCGAGGGGCGCGATCCGGGCGACCTCACGACGATCGAGGACCCCGGGGCGCTGGAGCAGATCCGCCAATGCCTGCAATGAAGCGGCTCGCGCTGCTCGCGGTAGCGCTCGGGCTGGCCGCGCCCGGCCTGCGCGCGGCCTGCGGCGACCCGGCCGGCGCCGGCGTCGACTGGTCCGGCTGCCAGAAGTCGCGCCTGGTCCTCAGGGAGCAGTCGCTCAAGGGCGCGAAGTTCGATCGCGCGCTGCTCGCCGGGATCGACTTCCGCGGCGCCGACCTGGGCGGGGCGAGCTTCGTTGCCGCCGAGCTGAGCCGCAGCTCGTTCCGCGGCGCCGGGCTCGAGGGCGCGCGGCTGGAGAAGACGGTCGCTATCCGCAGCGGCTTCCAGGGCGCGCGCCTCGCCGCGGCCAACCTCGAGAAGGCCGAGTTCCACCGCTGCGACCTGAGCAAGGCCGTGCTCAGGGGCGCGAACCTCGCCAAGGGCGACTTCGGGCGCACGCGCTTCGACGGCGCCGACCTGCAGGACGCGAAGCTCGGCTTCGCCAGCCTCGCGCGCGCGAGCTTTCGCGGCGCGCAGCTCGCGGGGGCGGACTTCTCCAGGGCGTTCACGTTCGGCGCCCGCTTCGAGCGCACCGACCTGAGCGCGGCCAGGGGCCTCACCCAGGAGCAGCTCGACGTCGCCTGCGGCGACTCGGGCACCCGCCTGCCGGCGGGCCTCAAGCGCCCCGCCGCATGGCCCTGCAAGGAATGAAGACGCGTCCGGCACTGACGCTGGAGGACTGCGAGCGCATCGCCGCCGGCGCGCTCGCCGAAGCGCGCGGCAACGGCTGGGTCGTCGCCATCGCGATCCTCGACGACGGCGGCCACCTGCTGCACTTCGTGCGCATGGACGGCGCCACGCCCGCGAACGCGGCGATCGCGCTGGAGAAGGGGCGCACCGCGGCGCTGTCGCGCCGCACCTCGGGCAGCTGGCAGGAGCGGGTGCAGGCGCGCCGCGAGTTGATGAAGATGCCCGGCATCCTGCCGGTGCAGGGCGGGGTGCCGGTGATCGCCGACGGCACCTGCGTGGGCGCCGTCGGCGTCTCGGGCGTGCAATCCCGCCAGGACGAGATAATCGCCCAGGCGGGGATCGACGCGCTGCCGAAATGAAAACGGGGCCCGAGGCTCCGTTTTCGCCGTCTGCCGTTACCCCGGTCAGGTCTGGATGACGCGCGTCTCGCCGGGCTTCGGCACGATCACCTGAACGTTCGAAGCGATCTGCGACATCGCGCGGCGGAAGTCCTCGCCCGCCTCGACGCCGCGCACCAGCGGGTTGTGCGCGTAATGCACGGGGATCGCGTGCGTCACGCCGAGCCACTGGCACGCCAAGGCCGCCTCCTCCGGTCCCATCGTGAAGGGGCCGTCGCCCACGCACACCAGCGCCAGATTCGGCTGGTAACGCTCGCCGAGGGTCTTCATGTCGCCGTAGAGGTCGGTGTCGCCGCTGATGTAGATCCGCGTGCCGCCGATGTCCAGCATGAAGCCGACGGACGGAAAGCCGGCAAGGGTGGAGTGGACGGCAGGGACCAGGCGCGCGGTCATGGCGCCGTGCCTCCCCGCGCCGCCGAAGTTCATCCCGGCGCCGCGATTGACGACGATCTTGGCCGGATCCAGACCGGCCTTCTTGAACTCGGGAACAAGCCCTTTGCGCATGAGGTCGCTCTGCCCGGCGGTCATGACCGGGACGCCGGCATCCGTGAGGGCCTTCAGCGCCTCAAAATAGTCGCCGATATGATCGCCGTGGTCGTGCGTAAGCAGCACGAACACCGCCTCCGGCTTCTTGCTGGCCACGTACTGGGCGAAGCCGCCCTTGGTCGCGTACTCGGCCGGCTTCTGCACCTTGAACCGCGTCCAGCCGGCGTTGTTCCAGAACCAGGCATCGGCATACGCGATCTGCTTGTAGTCGGGCGTGGCGAGTTCCGCGACCCCTCCGCCGAGCCAGCGGACCGAGATCCGCCCGCCGGCAAGGCGCGCGTAGGCGCCCGTGCCCGCGCCGGGCTGCATCGCCGTGCCGCAGCCCGCCAGCGCCAGCGCTCCGCCGAAGGCCGCCATGCCCCGCAGAACCCTGCGGCGGTTGAGATCCGCCGCCAGCGGCTCGCGCCGCGGCCCTTCTTTACGGTTTGCTCTTGTCATTCGTTACCTCCACAGGTGGGGAAAGCGACGATACGCCGCTCGACGAGATCTGCCATCTCCCGCGGTGAACAGCCCAGCTCGGCGAGCAATTCCCGGCTGTGCTCGCCGACGCGCGGCGGGTCGGCGCGCTTGGGCAGGCGCGCGCCGTCGAGCGCCAGCGGCAGCGTGGGCGCGTGAAACATCCGCCCGTCGGGCAGCCTTGTCTCCAGCAGGCCGCCCGAGGCCCGCAGGTGCGCATCCTCGAGCAGGTCCCAGGGCCTGGCGATGGGGGCGAACGGGAGTCCCATCGCTTCCAGCTTGCGCGCGAGCTCGTCCACGCCGTAGCGCTTGAAGATCCCGGCAAGCCGCGGCACGAGCCAGTGGCGCTCCTTGACGCGCGCGCCGTTGGAGCCGAGCCGCGGGTCGGCGGCGAGCTCCGCCTCGCCGAACTCGCGGCAGAAGATCTCCCACTGCGTGTCGGTGACCACCCCCACGAACAGGCGCCCGCTGCCCGCCGTCTCGAAGATGTCGTACACGCCCCAGGCCGGGCGCTTCACCGACATCGGCTGCGGCGCCTCGCCGGTGAGCTCGAACTGCGCCATGTGCTGCGCGACGAGGTAGGCGGTGCTCTCGAAGAGCGCGCTGGTGACGAGCCGGCCGCGGCCGGTGTGCTCGCGCTCGCGCAGCGCCGCCACCACGCCGAGCGCACCGAAGGTTCCGCCCATGATGTCGACCACCGAGGCGCCGGCGCGCAGCGGCCGCTCCGGCAGCCCCGTCATGTAGGCGAGCCCGCCCATCATCTGCACCACCTCGTCGAGCGCGGCGCGGTGCTGGTAGGGGCCGTCGAGGAAACCCTTGAGCGAGCAGTAGACGAGGCGCGGGCAGCGCGCGGCGATCACCGCGTAGCCGAAACCCAGCTTCTCGAGCGCGCCGGGGCGGAAGTTTTCCGTCAGCACGTCGGCGCGCTCGATGAGGCGCAGCACCAGGCGGCGTCCCTCGGGGTGCTTGAGGTCCACGGCGAAGCTCTTCTTGTTGCGGTTGAAGACCGCAAAGAACCCAGCGCCCGCGGCCTCCAGCCGCCGCGTGTTGTCGCCCTCGAGCGGCTCCACCTTGACTACCTCGGCGCCCAGGTCCGCGAGCGCGAGCCCGCAGGAGGGGCCCATCACCATGTGCGCGAACTCGACCACGCGCACGCCCTCGAGCGGCAGCACGCGCGCGCCTCTCAGGCGCCGGTGAAGCGCGGCTTGCGCTTCTCGACGAAGGCGCGCACGCCCTCGGCGAAGTCGGGCTCGGCCGCGCTCTGCGCGAAGCACTCCGCCTCGCGCTGCAGCTGCGCCTCCAGGCTCGAGCCGAGCGAGCCGTTGAGCAGCGCCTTGGTGCGCCCGTACACGGCGGTCGGGCCGGCGGCGAGCCGCGCCGCGAGCTTCGCCGTCTCCGCTTGCAGCGCCGCCGCCGGCACCACGCGGTTCACCAGGCCCAGCCGCTCGGCGGTGGCGGCGTCGAAGCGCTCGCCGAGCAGCGCGATCTCCATCGCCTTCTTCGCGCCCACGACGCGCGGCAGCGAGAAGGTCGAGCCGCCGTCGGGGCTGGTGCCGATCAGGGCGTAGGCGAGCGTGAAATAGGCGCTGTCGGCGGCGATCGCCAGGTCGCAGGCCAGCATCAGGCTCAGGCCGAAGCCGGCCGCGGCGCCGCTCACGCTCGCCAGCACCGGCTTGGGCATGCGGCGCATGCTGACGATGAGCGCGTGCACCTCGTGGATGAAGCCCTCGAACTCGACCCGCGTCGCGGTGGCGCTGCGCGTACCGAGCTGCTGGTGGAACCACTTGAGGTCGCCGCCCGCCATGAAGTGCTCGCCGCCGCGCACCACGACGCACCTCACCGCCGGGTCGTACTCGGCGGCGTACACGGCGTCGCGCAAGGCGAGCGTCAGCTCGCGGTTGAGGGCGTTGAGCGCCCCGGGCCGGTTCAGGGTGATGGTCGTGACGGCTTGCGCCGTCGCGACCAGGACCGGCGCCTCGCTCATGCCCGCGCCGCGGCGCGAAAGCCCTTGGGGAGCCCCGCCTGCGGCGTGTGGCCGTAGATGGGCTCCCCGGGCAGGCCGTCGACCAGCACCTCGCGCGCGGCGAACAGGCGCTCGAGGTCGATGCCGGTCGCCACGCCCATGCTCTCGAACATGAAGACCAGGTCCTCGGTGATCACGTTGCCGCTCGCGCCGGGGGCGAACGGGCAGCCGCCGAGGCCGCCCATCGAGCTGTCGAAGTGGCGCACGCCCTCTTCGTAAGCGGCGAGCGCGTTGGCCAGCCCGAGCCCGCGCGTGTTGTGGAAATGCGCGCTCTGCAGCTTGCCGCCGATCTCCCCGCGCACGCGCGCGAAGAGCCGCCGCACCTGCGCCGGGTTGGCGTAGCCTACGGTGTCGGCGAGCGCGACGCCGTCGCAGAACTGCGCCAGCGCCGCGGCGATGCGCACCACGTCGTCCTCGGGCACCTCGCCCTGCAGGGTGCAGCCGAACGCGGTGGACACCGCGCCCTCGATCTCGGTGCCCGGCCTGCGCGCGAGGGCGCAGCGCCTGACCTCCTCGAGCATCTGCTCGGGGGTCATGCGCACGTTCGATTCGCTGTGCTTGCGCGAAGCGGACACGGGGAAGGTCACCTTGTGGGCGCCCGCCTCGACCGCGCGTTCGAAGCCCTTCAGGTTGGGCGCGAGCGCCACCACCCTGAGGCCGGGGATCGAGCGCGCGTGGCGCACGATCTCGCCGGTGTCGGCCATCGCCGGGATGAGCTTCGGCGGCACGAAGGAGCCGACCTCGATCTCCTCCAGCCCCGCTCCGGCGAGCGCGCCGATCCAGCGCTTCTTGGCCTCGGTGGGCATCAGGTGCCTGGCATTCTGCAGCCCGTCGCGCGGGCCGACCTCGCAGATGTGGACATCGCGCATGGCGACTCCTCGGAAAACAGGGTCAGACCCCATTTTCCAACGAAAAGCGCGCTCTGTCCCGGTTTCAGCGGCGCCGTTCGATGGCGGCGATGCACAGGCCGCAGAGCGCGGCGCCGGCGGCGAAGGCGAGCATCGCCGTCAGCGTTGCACCCCAGCCAGCGCCCGCGCGGCTGGCGAGCCAGGCCAGCAGGATCGGCCCGAGGAACTGGCCGGCCTGCGACGTCTGCATCACCATGCCGTTGGTGGTGCCGATGTGGGACGGGGACCGCGCGTGCCGTGGTACCCCCGAGAAGGTCGCCGCCGGGATGACGCCGACCACTGCGGAGAAGGCGAGCACGAGGGCGAAGCGCGCGGCGTCCGGGAGCAGTGCCGCCAGCATGCCGGCGGCACAGAGCGCACCGACGGCGCTCGCGGCCGCGATCAGGCTGCCGCGCGCGACGCCGCGGGCGAGCAGCCACCCGCCGGCCAGGTTGCCGGGAACGTTGGCCAGCACCATCAGCGCGGTGAGGAGCGCGGCCGTGCCGGCGCTGGCGCCGCGCTCGTCGACCAGGAAGGTCGGGAGCCAGATCATGACCGAGCTCCACTGCGCGACGTAGCAGGCGAAAAGCAGCGCGAGCGCAATGCCGCCGGGCGAGCGCAGCGACTCGACGGCGAGCCGCAGGCTGGTCACGCCGCCGTAGCGCGCGACGGGCACGACGCGGGCCACCAGCACCGCGCCCGCGAGCGCGGCCAGCGCGAGCACGGCCCAGAGGCCGCGCCACCCTGCGGCGGCCAGCGCGAGCGGAGCCGCGAGCAGCGCGAGACCTCCCCCCGCGGGCATGTAGGAGCTCCAGAGCGAGAACGCACGCGCCCGGTCCGGACCCGCCGGGACCGAGGCTGCGATGAGCGCAGCGCCCGAAACGGTGAACAGGATGAACCCGGCACCTTCGACGAAGCGCGAGACGAGCAGCACGCCGTAGCCAGGCGCCGCCGCGCCGAGGGCGCCCCCGGCGGCCATGACGGCGAGGCCCAGCACGCCGAGGCGCTTGTGCCCGTAGCGGTCGCACAGGATGCCGACGAGCATCCCGGCGAGCCCGCCCAGGACGTTGAACGTGGTGGCGATGAAGCCGGACTCGAGCAGCGTCAGGCCGAGCTCGGCGCGCTGCAGCGGCAGCGCCGGCGGCGCCTTGGTCAGGTAGGCGCCGCACACCAGGCCGGCGGCGAACACCGCCCAGACCGCGCCCCAGCGGGTGGCGGCTAGGCCGCGCCGACCGGGAGCTTCAGCTCGACGATCTTGCGGCGCCACTGCTCGGGTCCCGACTCGTGAACCGAGGACCCGTCCGCGTCCACCGCGACCGTCACCGGCATGTCGCGCACCTCGAACTCGTAGATCGCCTCCATGCCGAGGTCTTCGAACGCGAGCACGCGCGAGCCGCGGATCGCCTTCGCCACCAGGTAGGCGGCGCCGCCGACGGCGATGAGGGAGGCCGCCCGGTGCCGGCGGATCGCCTCGATCGCCACCGGCCCGCGCTCGCCCTTGCCGATCATGGCGATGAGGCCGGTCCTGCCGAGCATCGTCTCCACGAACTTGTCCATGCGCGTGGCGGTGGTGGGGCCCGCGGGGCCGACCACCTCGCCGCGCACCGGATCGACCGGGCCGACGTAGTAGATCACGCGGTTGGTGAAGTCGACCGGCAGCGGCTGGCCCTTCTCGAGCATGTCCTGGATGCGCTTGTGCGCGGCGTCGCGCCCGGTGAGCAGCTTGCCCGAGAGCAGCAGCGTCTCGCCCGGCTTCCACGCCGCGACCTGCTCGCGCGTCAGGCGATCGAGGTCCACGCGCCTGGAGCTCGCGTCGGGGGTCCAGGTGACCGCCGGCCAGTCCTCGAGGCGCGGCGCGTCGAACTGCGCGGGCCCTTGGCCGTCGAGCGCGAAGTGCAGGTGGCGCGTGGCGGCGCAGTTGGGAATCATCGCGATCGGTTTGTTCGCGGCGTGCGTGGGGTAGTGCAGGATCTTGACGTCGAGCACGGTCGACAGGCCCCCCAGCCCCTGGGCGCCGATGCCGAGCGCGTTGACCTTGTCGTAGAGCTCGATGCGCAGCTCCTCGTACCTGTCGCGCGGCCCGCGCGCCTTGAGTTCGGCCATGTCGATCGGCGCCATGAGCGATTCCTTGGCGAGCAGCATCGCCTTCTCGGCCGTGCCGCCGATGCCGATCCCGAGCATCCCCGGCGGGCACCAGCCCGCGCCCATGGTCGGCACGGTCTTCAGCACCCAGTCCACCACTGCGTCGGACGGGTTGAGCATGGCGAACTTGGACTTCGCCTCCGAGCCGCCGCCCTTGGCCGCCACGTCCACCGCGAGCGTGCTGCCGGCGACCAGCTCGACGTGGATCACCGCGGGGGTGTTGTCCCTGGTGTTGCGGCGCGCGAAGTGGGGGTCCTCGAGCACCGAGGCGCGCAGCTTGTTGTCCGGGTGGTTGTATGCCCGCCGCACGCCTTCGTTCACCGCATCTTCCAGCGTACCCGCGAAGCCCTCGAAGCGCACGTTCATGCCGATCTTGAGGAAGACGTTGACGATGCCCGTGTCCTGGCAGATCGGCCGGCGGCCTTCGGCGCACAGTCGCGAGTTGGTGAGGATCTGCGCGATGGCGTCGCGCGCCGCGGCCGACTGCTCGCGCTCGTAGGCGCGGCCGAGCGCCTGGATATAGTCGCGCGGGTGGTAGTAGGACATGAACTGCAGGGCGTCGGCGACGCTGCGTATGAGATCGTCCTGCCTGATCGTGGCCATGCGGACTCCCCGGCTGCCGCCATCAGGGAAACCCCCGGTACGGCGTGGCGGCGATTGTGCCACGAACGTTGTGACAATCGCCCGCCGCTCGCCTTAGAATCCGCGCCGGTGCCAGCTGGAGGAGAGGACGTCATGGCCAAACGCAGTTCGACCCGCGTCGCCGGGGAGCAGCCGGACGCGGGGGTGTCGGAAGCCCAGATCGCGGTGCACTGGCAGGAGGAAGGCTATTTCGCCCCGCCGAAGAACTTCGTCGCGCAGGCCAACCTGACCGACAAGGGCGTCTTCAAGCGCTTCGCGCTCGAGAAGTTTCCCGGCTACTACAAGGAGTTCGCCGCGCTCCTTGACTGGTACCGCAAGTGGGACACGATCTTCGACGGCAGCAAGCCCCCGTTCTGGCGCTGGTTCGTCGGCGGCCGCATCAACGCCTGCTACAACTGCGTCGATCGCCATCTGGACCGGCACCGCAACAAGACCGCGATCCACTTCGTGCCCGAGCCCGAAGGCGAGGCGATCCAGCACGTCACCTACCAGGAGCTGTACGTCCGCGTCAACGAGTTCGCCGCGCTGCTGCGCGATTTCTGCGGCCTGAAAGCCGGGGATCGCGTAACGCTGCACATGCCGATGGTGGCCGAGCTGCCGATCACCATGCTCGCCTGCGCGCGGCTCGGCGTCATCCATTCGCAGGTGTTCAGCGGGTTCAGCGGCAAGGCCTGCGCCGATCGGGTATCGGATTCGGAGAGCCGCGTGCTGATCACGATGGACGCCTACTACCGCGGCGGCAAGCTCCTCGATCACAAGGAAAAGGCGGACATCGCGGTTGCCGACGCCGCGAAAGACGGCCACAAGGTGGACCAGGTGCTCGTCTGGCAGCGCCATCCGGGCAAGTACTCGAGCCCGACGAAGCCCGCCGACGGACGCGATTTCATCGTCAACGATGTGCTGGCGAGGTACCGGGGCAAGCGCATCGAGCCGGTGCGGATGCCGGCCGAAGCACCGCTGTTTC
>CAZOWR010000018.1:0-22562 GCA_964583645.1 uncultured Enterobacteriaceae bacterium | reverse complement strand
TCCTTGTCCTCCTGGTTGTCCTTGTTGTAGGCGAGCGGCTGCGCCTTCATCAGCGCGAGCAGGCCCATGAGGTGGCCGAACACGCGCCCGCTCTTGCCGCGCACCAGCTCGGGCACGTCCGGGTTCCTCTTCTGCGGCATGATCGAGCTGCCGGTCGAGAACCGGTCGGGGATGCGCACGAAGCCGAAGCGCGGGCTCGCCCACAGCACCAGCTCCTCGGCCAGGCGCGACAGGTGCACCATGACGAGCGCGGCACAGGCGCAGAACTCGATCGCGAAGTCGCGATCCGACACCGCGTCCAGGGAATTCGCGCACAGGCCCTCGAAGCCGAGGCTGCGCGCGACGCGCGCGCGATCGATCGGAAAGGAGGTCCCGGCGAGCGCGGCGGCGCCGAGCGGCAGCAGGTTGACGCGCCGCCGGCAGTCGGCGAGCCGGGCACGGTCGCGCGAGAGCATCTCGACGTAGGCCATGAGGTGATGGCCGAAGGTCACCGGCTGCGCGGCCTGCAGGTGCGTGAAGCCCGGCATCACCAGCGCGGCGTGCCGCCCGGCCTGCGCGAGCAGCGCCGCGGAGAGCCGACCGAGCCGGGCGTCGACGGCGTCGATTTCGTCCCGCAGCCACAGCCGCAGGTCGGTCGCCACCTGGTCGTTGCGCGAGCGCGCGGTGTGCAGCCGCTTGCCGGCCTCGCCCGCGAGCGCGGTGAGGCGCCGCTCGATCGCCCCGTGCACGTCCTCGTCCTCGAGCCGCCATTCGAACCGCCCCGCGGCGAGCTCCCTGCCGATCCGGGTGAGCCCGCGCTCGATCGCGGCGAGGTCGCGCCGGCTGATCACGCCGCAGGCCGCGAGCATGCGCGCGTGCGCGACCGAGGCCGCGATGTCGTGCCGCGCGAGCCGCCGGTCGAAGCCGATCGAGGCCGTGAAGCGCTGCACCAGCGCGTCCACGGGCTCGGCGAAGCGGCCCGACCAGGGCTTGGCGGCGCGCCGCTTGTTCGGCTTGAGGGAACCCATACGGAATAGAATGCGGTTGAACACCGCTCGCTAACGATGCTCAGTATAAGGCAAAAGGCCGGCCGAGACGGCCTCCCCGACTTCCGCAATCTCGGCATCACCGCGCGCCTGCTGCTGGCGGCGAACCTGCTCGCGTTCGGCGTTGCGCTCGCCGCCTATCCGGGCTGGGAGGCGGCGCTCGCCGCGTTTCTGCGCGCCGCGGCGCTGCTTGAGCCGGTGCTGGTCGCGAGCCTGGTCGCGCTGTACGCGGCGGCGCCATGGCTCGCGCGCCTCGCGTTCTGGCCCGCGGCGGCGGTGGTGATGGGGATCGTGCTCGGCTTGAGCGCGGCGGCGCACGCGGTGATCGCGCCGCTTTCCGGCGCCGCGCTCTCGCGCACGCTGGTGATCGCCGCGGGCCTGACCGCGCTGCTGCTGGCGTACCTGCGCCTGCACCGGACGGCGTTCTCGCCGGCGCTCGCGGAAGCGCGGCTGCAGGCGCTGCAGGCGCGCATCCGGCCGCACTTCCTGTTCAACAGCCTGAACGCGGTGCTGGCGCTGATCCGGCGCGACCCGCGGCGCGCCGAGCACGCGCTGGAGGACCTGGCGGAGCTGTTCCGGGCGCTGATGTCCGACGGCCGCAGCCTGGTGCGCCTCGCCGACGAGATCGCGCTGCTCGAGCGCTACGCGGCGATCGAGCAGCTGCGCCTGGGCGAGCGGCTGCGGCTGTCCTGGGAGCTCGACGACGCCCCGGTGGACGCGCTGCTGCCGCCGCTGCTGCTGCAGCCGCTGCTCGAGAACGCCGTGTACCACGGCGTGGAGCCGGGCACCGGCGTGGCCGACGTGCGGGTACGCATCGGGCGGCGCGGCGACCGTGTCGTGGCGAGCATCGAGAATCCGCACATCGAGCGCGAGGCGGCGGCCCGCGGCGGCAACCGCATGGCGCTCGAGAACATCCGCGAGCGGCTGATGCTCTACTTCGACGCCGAGGCGCGGCTGGAGTCGCGCATCCAGGGCGGCCGCTACCGCGTCGAGATCGAGATTCCCTACCGCGCGGGGCCGCAGTGAGCGCGCTGCGCGTGTTCATCGCCGACGACGAGGCGCCGGCGCGCGCGCGCCTGCGGGAGCTGCTCGCCGACATCGCCGCCGAGCTGCCCACGAAGCTGGTCGGGGAGGCGGCCAACGGCTTCGAGGCCATCGAGCGCATTCCGGGCTCCGGCGCGCAGGTGCTGCTGCTCGACATCCAGATGCCGGGCCTGGCGGGGCTGGAGGTGGCGCGCCACCTCGCCGCGCTGCCCGAGGGCCCGGGGGTGATCTTCGTCACCGCGCACGACCGCCACGCGGTCGAGGCGTTCGAGCTGAACGCGCTCGACTACCTGCTGAAGCCGGTGCGCGCGCCGCGGCTCGCCGCGGCGCTGAGGAAGGCGCTCGCGGCGGGGGCGCCGGCGCGCGCGGCGCTGGAGCAGGCCGCGCCGGGTGCACGCGGTTACTTCTCGGTCGCCGAGCGCAACCGCATCGCGCTCATTCCCGTGCGCGACGTGCTGTACTTAAAGGCCGAGCTCAAGTACGTCACGCTGCGCACACGCGCGGGCGAGCACCTGATCGAGGAGCCGCTGGTGGCCCTGGAGCGCGAGTTCGGCGAGCGGTTCGTGCGCATCCACCGCAACTGCCTGGTGGCGCGCGCCGCGATCCGCGGCTTCGAGCGCGCCGCGGTGCAGGAGGACGAGCCCCACTGGGAGGTGCTGCTCGAGGGCCTGCCCGAGCGCCTGCCGGTGAGCCGCCGCCAGTGGGCCGCGGTGCGGGAGCTGGTCGCGGAGCGCAAGGCGTGACGCGCCCGCTCGTGATCGCGACGCGTCGCAGCCGGCTCGCCCTGTGGCAGGCCGGGCGCGTCAAGGCGCTGCTCGAGGCGCGCCACGCGGGCCTGCGCGCCGAGCTGCTCGCGCTCAGCACCAGCGGCGACGAGCTGCGGGAGGCCTCGCTCGCCTCGGCCGGCGGCAAGGGCCTGTTCGTGAAGGAGCTCGAGGCGGCGCTCGCCGACGGGCGCGCCGACCTCGCGGTGCACTCGATGAAGGACGTGCCGGTCGAGCTGTCCCCGGGCTTCTCGCTCGCCGCGATCGCCGAGCGCGAGGATCCGCGCGACGCGCTGGTGTCGGCGCGCGCGGCCAGCCTCGCCGGCCTGCCCGCGGGGGCCGTGGTCGGCACCTCGAGCCTGCGGCGGCAGGCGCAGATCGCGGCGCGCCACCCGGCCCTGGAAGTCCGGCCGCTGCGCGGCAACGTCGAGACGCGCCTCGCCAAGCTCGATCGCGGCGAGTACGCCGCCGTGGTGCTCGCCGCGGCGGGCCTGAGGCGCCTGGGGCTGGAGGCGCGCATCCGCGCCTACCTGTCCCCCGAGGAGTGCCTGCCCGCCCCGGGCCAGGGCGCGCTCGGCCTCGAGTGCCTGGCGTCGCGCGCCGACGTCCTGGCGCTCGCCGCCGCGCTCGAGGATGCGGGGGCTGCAGCCTGCGTGCGCGCCGAGCGCCAGGTCAGCCGCATGCTCGGGGGCAACTGCGCGATCCCGCTCGCGGCGTACGCCGAGCGCGCCGGCGAGCGCCTGCGGCTGCGCGCCCTCGTCGCCTCGCCCGATGGCCGGCAGCTGGCGCGCGCCGATTGCGAAGGGGAGGCCGACGCACCCGAGGCGCTGGGCACCCGCGCCGCAACGCTGCTGCGCGAGCAGGGCGCGGCGAGGATCCTGCGGGCGCTCGGCGCGTGAGCGCGGCGCCGCTCGCGGGCCGGCGGATCCTCGTCACGCGGCCGCGCGAGCAGGCCGAGGGGCTGGCCCGCCTTATCCGCGAGGCGGGGGGCGAGCCGGTGCTGTTTCCGGCGATCGAGATCCGCGACCTGCCGCAGCCCGGCGCCTTGCTTGCCCTCGTCGATCGGCTGGAGGAGTTCGATCTCGCGATCTTCGTCAGCCCGAGCGCGGCGCACAAGGCCCTCGACCTGATCCGCGCCCGCCGCCCGCGGGCGCCCTGGCCCGCGGGCCTGAAGGTCGCGGCGATGGGCAGCGGCAGCCGGCGCGAGCTCGAGCGCCACGGCTTGCGCGACGTCATCGCGCCCGAGGCGGAGGCCGACAGCGAGGCGCTGCTCGCGACGCCGGCGCTCGCCGCGGTGCAGGGCCGGCGCGTCGTGATCTTCCGTGGCGCGGGCGGGCGGGAGCTCCTCGGGGAGACGCTCGCGGCGCGCGGGGCGCGCATCGAGTACGCCGAGTGCTACGCGAGGGCGCTCCCCCGGGCCGACGCTGCGCCGTTGCTCGCGGCCTGGGCGCGCGACGGGATCGACGCGGTCACGGTGTCCTCGGGCGAGGGCCTGGCAAACCTCTTCGAGCTGCTCGGGGAGCCCGGCCGGCAGCGGCTGCGCGCGACGCCCCTCTTCGTGCCGCATGAGCGCATCGCCGAGGCGGCGGCGCGGCTGGGCGTGCGCGAGACCATCGTCGCGGGGCCGGGCGATGCGCAAGTGCATGCGCGCCTGGTTGCATACTTCGGCGCCAGAGGCTAAAACCGGCGCGTGGACGAGCCCGACACCCCGCCGCAGGCCGCCAAACCCAGGGGGCTGCGCGGCTTCGTCATCCTGCTCGCGCTGCTCGCCGCGGTGGTGGCGGGCCTGTGGCTGGACACGCGCGGGCGCATCGGCGCCACGCAGGAGGAGCTGGCGCGGCGGCTGCGCGACATCGAGGCCGACAGCCGCGACGCGAAAGCGCTCGCGCGCCAGTCGCAGGAGGCGCTGCGCGAGGCGCTCGGCAAGCTCACGGCGCTGGAGGCGCGGCTGGCGGAGTCGCAGAGCCAGCAGCTCGCGCTCGAGGCGCTCTACCAGGAGCTGGCGCGCAACCGCGACGAGTGGCAGCTCGCCGAGATCGAGCAGGTGCTCGCGATCGCGCAGCAGCAGCTGCAGCTCTCGGGCAACGTGCGCGCGGCGCTGCTCGCGCTGCAGCTCGCCGAGAGCCGCCTGCAGCGCGCCGACCGGCCGCAGTTCCTGCCGGTGCGCCGCGCGCTCGCGCGCGACATCGAGCGGCTGAAGTCCCTGCCGGTGCTCGACCTCCCCGGCACCAGCCTGAAGCTCGACGGCCTGGTCGCGGCGGTGGATGCGCTGCCACTCGCTTTCGAGGAGCGCGCGCCGCGCGAGGCCGGCGCGAAGGCGGCCAAAGCGCAGGCCGAGCCCGGCTTCCTGGGGCGCTTCGGGACCGAGTTGTGGTCGGAGCTGCGCAGCCTCGTGGTGGTGCGCCGCATCGAGTCCCCCGAGCCGCCGCTCTTGCCCCCGCCACAGGCCTACTTCCTGCGCGAGAACCTCAAGCTGCGGCTGCTGAATGCGCGCCTGGCGCTGATGACGCGCGACGAGGCCGGATACCGCGAGGACCTGCGCGTGGCGCAGGCCTGGATCCGCAGGTACTTCGACGCCCGCGCCAAGCCCGCGCAGGCCGCGCTCGCGCAGCTGCGGCAGCTCTCCTCGGCCTCGGTGAGCTTCGAGATGCCCTCGATCACCGCCAGCCTCGAGGCGGTGCGCGGCTACAAGGCGCGGAACGACCCCGAACGCCGCCGGCGATGAAATCGCTCTTCTGGCTGGTCGCGGTGTTCGCCGGCGCGGTCGCGCTCGCCGTGCTCGGGCGCGTCAACGAGGGCCTGGTGGTGCTCGCCGTGCCGCCCTGGCGGATCGAGCTGTCGCTGGTGCTCTTCGTGGTCGCGCTGATCGTGGCGTTCATGCTGGCTTACGCGGGCACGCGCCTGGTGATGCGCACCCTCGAGCTCCCCGCGCAGGTGCGCGACTACCGGGCGCGGCGCGGCCGCGAGCAGGCCCAGGGCGCGCTCGCCGGTGCGCTGCTCGCCTATTTCGAGGGGCGCTACGCGCGTGCCGAGAAGGAGGCGGCCGCCGCCTGGGAGGCGGGCGCGGCGCCCGGGGTGGCGGCGCTCGTCGCGGCGCGTGCCGCGCACGAGCTGCGCGAGTTCGAGCGGCGCAACCGCTGGCTGGAGCGCGCGGGGGGCGCGGGCGAGGCGCTGCACGCCGCGCGCCACCTCACCCAGGCCGAGCTCGCGCTCGAGGAGCGGGACTACGTGGGGGCGAGGAACGCGCTCACCAGCCAGCACGGCGCGGGGCCGCGCAACATCGCCACCGCGAGGATGCTGCTGCGCGCCGAGCGCGGCGCGCACAACTGGGAGGAAGTGCTGCGGCTCGCCTCGACGCTCGGCAAGCGCGACGCGATCTCCCCCGCGGTCGCCGGGGAGTACCGCGTGCAGGCGCACGTCGAGCTGCTGGCGCGCGCCGCGGGCGACGCCGAGATGTTCAGGTCGCGCTGGCGCAGGGTGTCCTCCGACGACCAGCTGCATCCGCGCGTGGCGAGCGCCGCGGCGAAGCACGCCACCGCGCTCGGCGAGGCGGCGCTCGCGCGCGAGATCCTCGAGAAGAGCCTCGCCAAAGAGTGGGGCGAGGCGCGGGTGGCGCTCTACGGCGAGCTGCCGGCGCTGGAGCCGCAGGCGCTCGACGCCGAGGCGCGCGCGCGCCTTGAGCGCGCCGAGCGCTGGCTGCCGGAGCACCCGGAGGACCCGCAACTGCTGGTGGCGCTCGGGCGGCTGTGCGCGCAGGCAGGGCTGTGGGGCAAGGCGCGCGACTACCTGGAGGCGAGCCTCACGTTCGACGAGTCAAGGGTCGCGCACCTCGAGCTGGCGAAGCTCGCGGAGCGCGACGGGCGCGCCGGGGATGCCCAGCGGCACTATCGGATGGCGGCGGAGCTTGCCTGAGCCCGGGAATCAGGGTCAGACCCCGATTTTTCTCAGACCCAGTCCCTCGGCCTGAGAAAGTCGGTGTAGAGCCTCTCCTCCGGAGACCCCGCCTCCGGCTTCCAGTCGTAGCGCCAGCGCGCCACCGGCGGCAGCGACATGAGGATCGACTCGGTGCGCCCGCCCGACTGCAGGCCAAACAGCGTGCCGCGGTCCTGCACCAGGTTGAACTCCACGTAACGCCCGCGCCGGTAGGCCTGGAAGGCGCGCTCGCGCTCGCCGAAGGGCAGCCCCCTGCGCCGCTCGACGATCGGGCTGTAGGCGGTGAGGAAGCGGTCGCCGACGGAGCGCACGAGCGAAAAGCAGCTGTCGAAGTCGGGCTCCGACAGGTCATCGAAGAAGAGGCCGCCTACGCCGCGCGGCTCGTCGCGGTGCTTGAGGAAGAAATACTCGTCGCACCACTGCTTGTAGCGCGCGTGGCGCTCCGCCCCGAAGGGCTCGAGCGCGCGCCGGCAGATGGCGTGGAAGTGCCGCGCGTCCTCCTCGAAGCCGTAGTACGGCGTCAGGTCCATGCCGCCGCCGAACCACCACGCCGGCGCTTCGCCTGCCTTGGTCGCGACGAAGAGCCTGAGGTTCAGGTGCACCGTGGGGCAGTAGGGGTTCAACGGATGCAGCACGAGCGAGAGCCCGGCGGCCTCGAAACCGCGGCCGGCCAGCGCGGGGCGCGCGGCGCTCGCGGAGGGCGGCAGCTTCGGGCCCGAGACGTGAGAGAAAGCGACGCCGGCGCGCTCGAAGAGCTGGCCTTCCTCGAGCACGCGCGTCACCCCGCCCCCGCCCTCGGCGCGCTCCCAGGAGTCGCTGCGAAACTTGCCGCCATCCAGAATCTCGAGCGCCGCGACGATGCGGTGCTGCAGCCCCGCGAAGTAGTCGCGCGCGGCGCGGATGTCCACGCTCAGGCCTGCTTCAGGGCGCGATGCCCGATGTCCCTGCGGTACTGCATGCCCTCGAAGCGGATCGGCTCGAGCGCCGCATAGGCGCGCGCGCGCGCCAGCTTGAGCGAGTCCCCGAGCGCGGTGACGCAAAGCACCCGGCCGCCGCCGGTGACGAGCGTGCCGTCCTCGAGCCGCGTCCCGGCGTGGAACACGCGGCAGTCCTCGGCCGGTGCCGGCAGCCCCTCGATGCGGTCGCCCTGGCGCGGCTGCTCCGGGTAGCCGCTCGCCGCGAGCACCACGCCGAGCGCCGCGCGCCGGTCCCACTCGACCGAGGCGCGGTCGAGCCCGCCCTCGATGGCCTGCTCGATCAGCTCGAGCAGGTCCGACTTCAGCCGCATCAGGATGGGCTGGGCCTCCGGGTCGCCCAGCCGGCAGTTGAATTCCAGCGTCTTCGGGTTGCCGGCGCGATCGATCATCAGCCCCGCGTAGAGAAAGCCTACGTAGGGCGTGCCCTCGCGCGCCATGCCGGCGATCGCCGGCTGGATCACCTCGCGCATGATGCGCGCGTGCACCTCGGGCGCGACCACCGGGGCGGGCGAGTACGCTCCCATGCCGCCGGTGTTGGGGCCCTCGTCGCCGTTCTTCAGGCGCTTGTGGTCCTGGCTGGTGGCGAGCGCGAGCGCGTGCGCGCCGTCCGCGATGACGATGAAGCTCGCCTCCTCGCCCTCGAGGCATTCCTCGAGGACGAGACGCCCGCCGGCTTCGCCGAGGCGCTTCTCGGTGAGCATGGCGTCGATCGCCGCATGGGCCTGCGCCGCGCTCGGGGCGACCACCACGCCCTTGCCGGCCGCGAGACCGTCGGCCTTCACCACGATGGGGGCGCCCTCGCGCTCGACATAGGCCTTCGCCTCGGCGGCGTCCGAGAAGCCGGCGTAGCGCGCGGTGGGGATGCCGTGGCGCTGCATGAAGCGCTTGGCGAACTCCTTGGAGGACTCGAGCTGCGCCGCTGCGCGCGAGGGACCGAAGATCCTCAAGCCCGCGTCCTGGAAGGCGTCGACGATGCCGGCGGCGAGCGGCGCTTCGGGGCCCACGACGGTCAGCTGGACCTGCGCCTGCTTCGCGAGCGCGACGAGCTCGGCAATGGAAGCCGCCGCAACATTCTCCAGGCCGCTCTCGGTGGCCGTGCCACCGTTGCCCGGCGCGACGAGCACCTTCTGCACGCGCGCGCTCTGCGCGAGCTTCCAGGCGAGCGCGTGCTCGCGCCCGCCCGAGCCGATGACGAGGAGCCTCATCAGTGCCTGAAGTGGCGCACGCCGGTGAACACCATGGCGATCGAGCGCTCGTCGGCGGCGGCGATCACCTCGTCGTCGCGCATGCTCCCCCCGGGCTGGATCACCGCCGCCGCACCGGCGTCGACGAGCGCATCCAGCCCGTCGCGGAACGGGAAGAAGGCGTCGGAGGCGGCGACCGATCCGGCGAGCGCGAGCTTGGCCTGGCCCGCCTTGATCGCGGCGATGCGTGCGCTGTCGACGCGGCTCATCTGGCCGGCGCCGACGCCGAGCGTCCTGCCGCCGCCGCAGAACACGATGGCATTCGACTTGACGTACTTGGCCACCTGCCAGGCGAACAGCAGGTCGGCCCATTGCGCCTCGTCCGGGGATTTCCGCGTCACGACCTTCAGCTCCTCGCGCCGCAGCGGCCGCGCGTCGGGCGTCTGCGCGAGCAGCCCGCCGCCGACGCGCTTGAAGTCCATCGCCTGCGCCTGATGCGCAAGGGGCACCTCCAGCACGCGCAGGTTCTGCTTGCCCGCGAGCGCCTCGCGCGCCTCGCGCTCGACGCGCGGCGCGATGATCACCTCGGCGAACTGCTTGCCGATCTCCTCGGCCGCGGCGCGGTCGAGCGCGCGGTTGAAGGCCAGGATGCCGCCGAAGGCCGACACCGGGTCGGTGCCGAAGGCCTTGCGGTAGGCCTCGAGCGGCCCCGCGCCGAGCGCCGCGCCGCAGGGGTTGGCGTGCTTGACGATGACGCAGGCGGCCTGAGCGAAGCCCTTGACGCACTCCCAGGCGGCGTCCGCGTCAGCGACGTTGTTGTAGGAGAGGTCCTTGCCCTGGATCTGCCGGCAGGCGGCGATGCCGCCCGGGGCGGGACGCGCGTCCCGGTAGAACGCGGCCTGCTGGTGCGGGTTCTCGCCGTAGCGCATGTCCTGGAGCTTCGCGAACTGCAGCGTGAGGACATCGGGGAACGCGCGCCGCGCGCCGGCGCCGTCGAGCGCGTGCAGGTAGTTCGCCACCGCACCGTCGTAGGCCGCCGTATGCGCGAACGCCTTGCGGGCGAGCGCGAAGCGCGTCGCTCCGGTCACGCCCCCGGTGGCGCGGATCTCCTCCAGCACGCGGCCGTAGTCTCCGGGGTCCACCACCGCGGCGACGCCGGCATGGTTCTTGGCGGCGGCGCGCAGCAGCGCCGGGCCGCCGATGTCGATGTTCTCGATCGCGTCCTCCAGCCGGCAGTCCGGATCCGCCACGGTGGCCTCGAACGGATACAGGTTGACGACCACCAGGTCGATGGCGCCGATGCCGGCGGCGGCGATCTGCGCCAGGTGCTCGCGCGAGTCGCGCCGCGCGAGGATGCCGCCGTGGATCTTCGGGTGCAGCGTCTTCACGCGCCCGTCGAGCATCTCGGGAAACCCGGTGTGCGCCGAGACCTCGGTCACCGCGACGCCCTCTTTCTCCAGCAGCCGGGCGGTGCCGCCGGTCGAGAGAATCGAGACGCCGAGCGCGGCGAGGGCGCGCCCGAACTCCGCGACCCCCGCCTTGTCCGAGACGCTGAGGAGCGCTACGGCGACCTTCACGCCTTGATCCGAAGCTGCCGGATCTTCTTGCGCAGCGTGTTGCGGTCGATGCCGAGCATCGCCGCCGCCGCCGTCTGGTTGCCCTCGGCCTTGCCGAGCACCGTCTCGATCATCGGCTTCTCCACGTTCTTCAGCACCATCTCGTAGATCGCGGTCGGCTGCTCGCCGTCCATGTCCCGGAAGTAGCGCTCCAGGGACCGCCGCACCGCTTCGCCGAGCTCGCCCGAGCGCGTCACGCGGCGAGCCTCTCCTCGCCCGCCTCCAGGCGCCCGTAGAAGCTCTCCACCGCGGCGCGCTGCGCCGCGGCCGACTCCATGGCATTCACGGCGCGGCGCAGCGCCTCGCCCCCGGGGAGCGCGCGCACGTACCAGGCGAGGTGCTTGCGCGCCACGCGCACGCCCTGCGCCTCGCCGTAGAGCGCATACAGGCCATCGAGGTGCTCGAGCACCACGGCGCGCATCTCCGGCAGGGTCGGCGCCGCGGGCGGCTCGCCCGCGAGCGCCTGCGCGATCTGGCGGAAGATCCAGGGCCGGCCGTGCGCGCCGCGCCCGACCATGAGACCGTCCGCGCCGGTGCGAGCGAGCACTCGCAGCGCCTCGGCCGGGGACGCGATGTCGCCGTTGGCGATGACCGGGATCGCCGCGCGCGACTTCACCTCGGCGATGGTGTCGAACTCCGCCTCGCCGCGGAAGCCGCAGGCGCGCGTGCGGCCGTGGATCGCGAGCATCTTCACCCCCGCGGACTCGGCGATGCGCGCAATGCGCGTCGCGTTGCGCCGCTCGGGGCTCGGGCCGGTGCGGATCTTGAGCGTCACCGGGACCCCGACCGCGCCGACCACCGCCTCCAGGATCCGCGCCACCCGCGGCTCGTCCTCGAGCAGCGCCGAGCCCGCCGCGACGTTGCACACCTTCTTCGCCGGGCAGCCCATGTTGATGTCGATGATCTGCGCACCCTCGGCGACGTTGGCGCGGGCGGCCTCCGCCATCATGGCGGGGTCGGCGCCTGCGATCTGTACCGACACCGGGCGCGGCTCGCCGGCATGCTCGCGGCGCAGGCGCGACTTGCGCGTGCAGCGCAGCCCGGGCTGGGCCGACACCATCTCGGAGACCGCGAGCGCGGCGCCGAAGCGGCGGCACAGCGCGCGGAACGGGCGGTCGGTGACCCCCGCCATCGGGGCGACGATCAGGCCGTTGCTCAGGCCAAGCGCGCCGAGCTGCATTGCGTTGCGATCGACCGGGTGGCGATGGAGGGGAGCGGATTCTAACCGCTTTCGCGGCGGAAAAGAATCGCGCTGTTGCCTTTTCGCAATGGCGCTACGGCATCGCGGCGGCACCGAAGATCATGCGGCGCGCAAAGAAGCGCCGCAGCGGCGCGCAGGCATCGAGCAGCGTCAGCGCGGCGCCGCGCGCCCCGGCGAGCAGCGGGTCGGCGCCGAGAAAGCCGCGGGCGAGCGCATCGGTGAGGCGCACCGTGGCCCCGGCGTCCAGGCGCCGCGACGCCGCGTAGCGCGCGAGCACGCCGGGATCGCCGGGATCCGGGGCCTCGCGCAGCAGCGCGGCAAGCTCCCAGGCGTCGCGCAGCCCGAGATTGAGTCCCTGCCCGGCGACCGGGTGCAGCGCCTGCGCCGCGTTGCCGACGTAGGCCTCGCGCGCGCCGATGCGCGAGCCGCGTACGCGCAGGGCCAGGGGCACGCGCGAGCGCTCGCTCACCGAGGTGAATTCGCCCGCCCGTGCGCCGAACGCGGACCCGAGCGAGCCGAGGAACCCGCCGGGCGTTGCGGCCACCAGCTCCTGCGCGCGCGCCGGCGGCACCGCCCAGACCAGCGCGTAGCGGCCGGCGAGCGGCAGCAGGGCGAGCGGCCCCTCGGGCGTGAAGCGCTCGTAGGCCGTGCGCTGCGCCGGCGGATCGGTCTCGAGGAGCGCGAGCACCGCCTCCTGATCGTAGTCCCTGCCGGTGGTGTCGCTCGAGGCACCCTCGGCGTGCGCCAGCAGCGCCGCCTCCCCGGGCTCGCGGGCGCGCTCGATCCCGCGCTCGGCGACGCGCGCCGCGAGCGCACCCCCGAGGGCGGCGTACTCCACCACGTAGCCCAGGGCCGGCACCCCCGCGTCGGCGCAATCGAGCCGCGCGCGCCCGAAGGCGCCCGCCTGCGAGACGTGAATCGTCCCGATCGGCGTCGCCGCGAGCGCTTGCCAGGCGCCGAGACGCTCGAGGATCAGCCGGCTCGCGTGCGACAGGGCGAGGGGGCGGAAGCCCGCGCCCGCGCCCGGCGCGCCGCACAGCACCACCGGGCGCCCGTGCCGGTGCAGCGCGAGCGCGAGCGCGCAGCCCACGGGGCCGGCGCCGAGAATCGCGACGCGCTCAGGCCGCGTCACGCCGCAGCGCCTCGACGTCGGCGAGCGCCTTGGGCGCCTCCGCCGTGAGGACCTCGCAGGCTGCGTCGGTGACGAGCACGTCGTCCTCGATGCGCACGCCGATGTCGCGCAGCGGCCCGGGGACGTCCTCGGCCGCGCGGAGGTACAGCCCGGGCTCGACCGTGAGCGTCATCCCGGCGGCGAGCGTGCGCCACTTGCCGCCGTGCTTGTACTCGCCCGCGTCGTGCACGTCCAGGCCCAGCCAGTGGCCGGTGCGGTGCATGTAAAAGCGCTTGTAGCTTTCCTTCTCGAGCGCCTCCTCGAGGCTCCCCGCGAGGAGCTTCAGATCGAGCATGCCCTGCGTGAGCACCCGGACCGCCGCGTCGTGCGGCTCGTTCCAGGCGAGCCCCGCGCGCACCTTCTCGAGCGCGGCCTGCTGGGCGGCGAGCACCAGCTCGTAGACGTCGCGTTGCGCGGCGGTGAAGGCGGAGCCCACGGGGAAGGTGCGCGTGAGGTCGGACGCGTAGCCGCCCAGCTCGCAGCCGGCGTCGATGAGCACCAGGTCGCCTGCGCGCAGCGGCGCGTCGTTCGCCACGTAGTGCAGCACGCAGGCATTCGGTCCGGCGGCGACGATCGGCGCGTAGGCGGGGGCCTGCGCGCCGCAGCGCCGGAACTCGTGCAGCAGCTCCGCCTCCAGCTCGTACTCGAAGCCCCCGGGACGCGCCGCGCGCATCGCGCGCCGGTGCGCGGCCGCGCTGATCGAGGCGGCACGGCGCATCGCCGCGAGCTCCGCGGCGTCCTTCACGAGGCGCATCTCGTCGAGCAGCGCCCGCACGTCGTGCACGCGCTCCGGCGCGACGACGCCCGTGCGCGTCCGGGCACGCACCGCGTTCAGCCAGCCCATGGCGCGCGCGTCCCAGGCGGCCTCCGCCCCGAGCGGCGTGTAGAGCGCCGGCTGGTCGGCGAGCAGCTCGGCCATCTTGGCGTCGAGCAGCGCGATCGGGTGCGCCTCGTCGAAGCCGAAGCGCTCGCGCGCGCGCTCCGGCCCGAAGCGCGCCCCGTCCCAGACCTCGCGCTCCGGGTCGCGCTCGCGGCAGAAGAGCAGGCTCCTCGGCTGGGCGCCCGCGAGCAGCACCAGCACCGCCTCGGGCTCGGCGAAGCCGGTGAGGTAGTAGAAGTGGCTGTCGAAGCGGTAGGGGAAGTACGAGTCGCGGCTGCGCGCCCGCTCCGGCGCGGTCGGCAGCACCGCGAGCCCCGCCTGCATGGCGAGCGCGAGGCGCGCGCGCCGCGCGTTGTACGGGGCCGGGTCGAAGTCGTCTCGCTTCATCTGGTCCTCGTGCTGCGGCCGCCGAGCAGGGCGTCGAGCTCGGCGAGGCGCTCCGGCGTGCCGGCGTCCCGCCACAGGCCCTCGTGGAGCTCGCCCGTCAGCACGCCGCGCCGCGCCGCGGCGTGCAGCAGCGGCCCGAGCGGCGCCCGCTCGCCGGCACCGATGCCGGCGACCAGGGCGGGCGAAACGAGCGCGATGCCCGCATAAGTGTAGCGCGGGCCCGGGCCGCCGCCGGCGCGCCCGTCCTCGAGCGTGAAGTCGCCCTGCGGATGGTGCGCCGGGTTGGGCACCAGCACCAGGTGCGCGAGCCGGTCCGCGAGCGCGCGCGCGCGCAGCTGCGCGAGGTCGAAGTCGCAGTGGATGTCGGCGTTGACGAGCACGAAGGGCGCCGCGCCGAGGAGGGCGCGCGCCTGCGCGATGCCGCCGGCGGTTTCGAGCGGCTCGGCCTCGCGCGACCAGGCGATGCGCAGGCCCCAGGCGCCGCCATCGCCGAAGCGCTCGACGATCCGCTCGCCGAGGTGCGAGACGTTGATCACCACCTCCTCGAAGCCGGCGCGCGCCAGACGCTCGAGGTGCCAGGCGAGCAGCGGCCGCCCGCCCGCCTCGAGCAGGGGCTTGGGCAGCGCGTCGGTGAGCGGCCGCAGGCGCTCGCCGCGCCCGGCGGCGAGCAGCATCGCCTTCACGTGCGCTGCGCCGCGGGCTCGCCCAGGCGCTCTACGAGCGAGGCGAGCGGACCCAGCTCGCGGTAGCGCCGGCACGCGGCGAGGAGGTAGCCGAGCACCCGCGGGATGTCCTCGAGGTAGCGGCGCTTGCCGTCGCGGTGCGCAAGGCGCGCGAAGATGCCCGCCACCTTGAGCTGGCGCTGCACCCCCATCCACTCGAAGTCCCGGTAGAAGGCGCCGAAATCCGGGTCCACCGGCACGCCCGCCCTGCGCGCGGTTTCCCAGTAGCGCACCGTCCAGTCGAGCACGCGCTCCTCTTCCCAGCTCACGTAGGCGTCCCTGAGCAGCGACACCAGGTCGTAGGTCACCGGCCCGTACACGGCGTCCTGGAAATCGAGGATGCCCGGGGCCGGGCGGCAGGTCATGAGATTGCGCGAGTGATAGTCGCGGTGCACGTGCACCCTCGGCTGCGCGAGGTTGTTGGCGAGGATGCGCCCGAACGCCTCCTCGAGCGTGCGCGAGTCCGCGGGCGCAAGCGCGCGGCCCAGCTCGCGCGCGACGTACCAGTCGGGGAACAGGCGCAGCTCGCGCTCGAGCAGCGCCCGGTCGTACTCCGGCAGCTCGCCCGCCCGGCCCGCGGCCTGGATGCGCACCAGCGCCTCGGTCGCCGCGCCGTAGAGCCCGGCCGCGCTCGAGGCCGAGAGCCGCTCGAGGTAGGTCTCGCGGCCGAGGTCCTCGAGCAGCACGAAGCCCTCGCCGGGCGCGGCGGCGTGCACCGCCGGAACGTGCACGCCGGCCCTGGCGAAGAGCGCGGCCACGCGCAGGAAAGGGCCGCAATCCTCCTGCGCGGGCGGCGCGTCCATGACGACGAAGCTGCGCCCGTCCTCGAGCGTCGCCCTGAAATAGCGCCGGAAGCTCGCGTCCTCGGAGGCGGGAGCGAGCGCGAAGCGGGTGCCGGGGAGCTGTGCGCCGAGCCAGCGCTCGAGCGCAGCGCGTCTGAAATCCATTGCGAATCGTGGCGAATTGTGCCATTTTTCACGCTCGACATCCGTCCCGATTCCGCTCGATGCCGCTTCGCCCGGCGCGATGGTGCGCGCTGCTGCCAGTGCTCTGCGCCGCGCAGTTCGCCGCGGCTCAAGGCGGCGCGCCCGCCGCGGCGCCGCCTGCCAGGGGCCCGGTCACCATCGACGCCGAGCGCATCGAGGGCGTGTCCGACCTCGAGGTGACGGCGCGCGGCCGCGTCGAGCTGCGGCGCGACGACTTCAGCGTCTTCAGCGACTTCCTGCGCTATAACCGCGAGTTCGGCCGCATCGAGGCCGACGGCGGGGTGCGGCTGCAGAGCGGGCCCGACCGCTTCACCGGCACGCGCCTGCGCTACGACACCCGCGACGACACCGGCGTGTTCGAGGACCTGAGCTTCATCCTGCAGCGCGGCCAGACGGCGCGCGGCAGCGCGGCGCGCCTGGAGTTCGCGGGCCGGAACCGCCTGCGGCTGGAGCGCGCCGCCTACACGACCTGCGAGCCCGGCCGCGACGACTGGCGCATCGAGGCCGGCCAACTCGATCTCGACTACGAGTCCGCCGAGGGCCGCGCCCGCGACCTGCGGCTGCGCTTTCTCGGCACCACGCTGCTCGCGGTGCCCGCGGCGAGCTTCCCGCTCGACCGGCAGCGCAAGTCGGGGTTCCTCACGCCCTGGTACAACCAGTCAACGCGCCGCGGCCTCGAGCTGAACGTCCCGTACTACTGGAACATCGCGCCGGAGCAGGACCTGACGCTGACGCCCGGCTACATGACGCGCCGGGGCGAGATGCTCAGGACCCAGTACCGCTACCTCGGGCGCGACTATGGCGGCGAGCTGCGCTGGGAGCACGTGCCCAACGACCGCGAGCTGCACCGCCCGCGCAGCGGCTTCTCGCTGCTGCACGACCAGCGCATCCTGCCCAATCTCACCGGGCGCCTCGACCTGAACAAGGTCACCGACGACCGCTACTTCGTGGACTTCGCCTCCAACGTGCGCACCTACTCGATCGGCAACCTGCAGCGCGAGGGCGTGCTGTCCTACGCCGAGGCGAGCGGGCCGGTGCCGCACTACCTGGAGGCGCGCGTGCAGCGCTTCCAGACGCTGCAGGACCAGGATTTCCCGATTCCGGTGCCCTACGACCGCCTGCCGCAGGTGCGCTTCGGGGCGACGCGCAACGACATCGCCGGGCGCTTCGACCTGAATTTCCCCGGCGAGTACGTGCGCTTCGCCCACGTCAGCGCGGTGGAGGGCACGCGCTTCTCGCTCAACCCGACGCTCGAGATGCCGCTGCGCGGCGCAGGCTACTTCGCCGTGCCCAAGCTCGGGGCGCGTCTGGCCCACTACGACCTGACCCGCACCGCGGCGGGGCAGCCCGCGCGCCAGTCGGTGACGCTGCCCTGGTTCAGCGCCGACGCCGGCCTGATCTTCGAGCGCGAGGCGCGGCTCTTCGGCGAGGCGCTCACCCAGACCCTCGAGCCGCGCTTCTTCTACGTCTACGTGCCGTTCCGGGCGCAGGACCAGATCCCGCTCTTCGACACCACGCTCTCGGACTTCAACTACACGAGCCTGTTCACCGAGAACCGCTTCGCGGGCGGCGACCGCTTCGGGGATGCCAACCAGTACACGCTCGCGCTCACCTCGCGCTTCCTCGGCGCGGGCGGCCAGGAGCTGTTCCGAGCCACCGTCGGCCAGCGCTACTACTTCAAGAACGACCGGGTGGCGCTGGATGCGGCCACGCCGCTGCGGAGCGCCGACTCCTCCGACGTGCTCGCCTCGGTGGGCGGCCGGTTGCTGCGCGACTGGACGTTCGACGCCACGGTGCAGTACGGCGTGCGCGACGAGCAGACCCAGCAGTACGGCGTGCAGCTGCGCTACTCGCCCGAGATCGCCAAGGTCGTCAACGCGAGCTACCGCTTCAACCGCGACCTGCTGCGGCAGGTCGACCTGTGGGCGCAGTGGCCGGTGGCCACCGGCTGGTACGCGGTGGGGCGCTACAACTACTCGCTGCGCGACAAGCAGCTGCTCGAGGGCCTGGGCGGGTTCGAGTACAACGGCGGCTGCTGGGTGTTCCGCGCCGTGGCCGCGCGGCGCCAGGTGGCGCTGCAGACCACCTCCACCGACCTGATGTTCCAGCTCGAGCTGAACGGCCTGGGGCAGATCGGGCACGGCGACATCGTGAGCGTGCTGCAGCGGGCCATTCCCGCCTACCGGCCCACCAATCCTTCCGACCCGGCGCTGGTTCCCCCGGGAGCGCGGCCGCTGCTGCCGTTCCCGCAGGTCTACTAGGGGCGCCATGGCGAGGCGGCTGGCCGCGGTCCTGGGGGCGCTCCTGCTGGCGGGCGGAGCGCAGGCGCAGCGCATCGCGCTGGTGGACCGCATCGTCGCGATTGTCAACCGCGAGGTGGTGACGCTCTCGGAGCTCGCCGAGCGGCGCGACGACGCCGTGCGCGAGCTGCGCCGGCAGGGCACGCCGCTGCCCGAGCGCGGCGCGCTCGAGCGGCAGCTTCTCGAGCGCCTGATCCTCGAGAAGGCCCAGCTGCAGCTCGCGCGCGAGACCGGAATCCAGGTCGACGAGGTGCAGCTCGACCGCGCCATCGAGCGCGTGGCGCAGGCCAACAACCTCGGCGTGGCGGAGTTCCGCAGCCGGCTCGAGAAGGACGGCATCGCCTTCGAGAAGTTCCGCGAGGAGGTGCGCGCGCAGATCACGCTGCAGCGGCTGCGCCAGCGCGAGGTGGACGACCGCATCGAGGTGAGCGAATCGGAGATCGACCTCCACCTCGCCGAGCGCGAGGCCGGCGGCGGCCCGCGCGCCGAGTACCAGCTCGCGCACATCCTGGTGCGCCTGCCCGAGCAGGCGAGCCCCGAGCGCATCGAGCAGGCGCGCGGCCGCGCCGAGCAGGCGCGCGCCGAGGCGCGCGCAGGCGGGGACTTCGCCCGGCTCGCGGCGAGCTACTCGGATGCGCCGGACGCGCTGCAGGGCGGCGCCATGGGCTGGCGCAACGAAGACCGGCTGCCCGAGCTCTTCGCCGGCGCGCTCAAGGCCATGCGCCCGGGCGAGGTGAGCGAGGTGCTGCGCTCGCCCGGCGGCTTTCACGTCCTCAAGCTCGTCGCGCGCCGCGGCGCCGAAGAGGGCGCGCCGGTGACCCAGACGCGCGCGCGCCACATCCTCGTCAAGACGAGCGAAACGGTGTCGGAGGCCGAGGCGCGCCGGCGGCTCGCCGACATCCGCGAGCGCGTGGTGCGCGGCGGGGCGGACTTCGCCGAGCTCGCCCGGGTGCACTCGCAGGACGCGAACGCGGCACGCGGCGGCGAGCTCGACTGGGTGCTGCCCGGGGACACGGTGCCGGAGTTCGAGCGCGCGATGAACGCGCTCAAGCCGGGCGAGGTCAGCCAGCCGGTGCAGTCGCCCTTCGGCTGGCACCTGATCCAGGTGCTCGAGCGCCGCCAGGCGGAGTTGAGCGTCGAGCGCCGGCGCCTCCAGGCGCGCGTCGCCATCAAGGAGCGCAAGGCGGACGAGGCCTACCAGGAGTGGCTGCGCCTGCTGCGCGACCGCAGCTACGTGGAGATCCGGCTCGACCAGCTCTGATGCCGGCGCACCGGCCGCGCAAGCGCTTCGGGCAGCACTTCCTGCACGACCCCGGGGTGCTGGCGAAGACCGTCGCCGCGGTGGCGCCGCAGTCCGGCGAGGTGCTCGTAGAGATCGGGCCGGGGGAGGGGGCGCTCACGCGGCGGCTGCTGGAGAGGATCGAGCGCCTGCAGGCGATCGAGATCGACCGCGACCTCGCGGCGCGGCTGCGCTCGGAGTTTCCGGCCGAGCGGCTCACCGTGCATTGCGCCGACGCGCTGAAGTTCGACTACGCTGCGCTTCCCGCGGGCGCGAGACTCGTGGGGAACCTTCCCTACAACATCTCGACGCCGCTGCTGTTTCATCTGCTCGGCTTCGCGGAGCGGATCCGGGACATGCACTTCATGCTGCAGCGGGAAGTCGTCGAGCGCATGGTGGCGAAGCCCTCCACCCCCGAGTACGGGCGGCTCTCGGTGATGCTGCAGACGCGCTTCGCGATGAAGATGCTGTTTTCGGTCTCGCCGGGCGCGTTCCGGCCGCCGCCCAAGGTCGAGTCGGCGGTGGTGCGGCTGGTGCCGCTTGCGCAGAAGCCCGCGTGCGACGAGCAGCGGCTCGCGGAAATCGTGCGGCGCGCGTTCTCGGCGCGGCGCAAGACGCTGCGCAATGCGCTGGGGCTGGACGCCGCGGACTTTGCAGCGCTGCGGATCGATCCGGGGCTGAGGCCGGAGAACCTCTCGCCGGGCGACTACGTGTGCATCGCGGCGCTCCGCTAGGGCCGCGTGTCGCCGCTCGCCCTCGCGCAAGGTCGTCGCCTCGCGGGCCGCGCGCCTCGAGGCTGGAGTGGGGGGATTGGTCCGCCGGCAGCACCATGCGGTCTAACCGCCGCATGCACACTGGTTGCGGCGCGCGCGGGTGATGTGGAACGCTCGGCGTCAATCATGGAACGCAGGCTCGCAGTATCCTTGCGCCCATGAAGATCGCTACTGGAAAGGTGGTTGGCGGAAAGGTCGTGCTTGAGGGCGCGACCTTCGAGGAAGGCGCCTCCGTCACGGTTCTAGCTCGGGACGAGGAAGGCGCCGTAGCTCTCACGCCAGAAGAGGAAGCCGAGCTTCTCCTTGCGATCGCTGAAGCCGATCGCGGCGAAATGCTCTCAGCGGAGGAAGTGCTGGCGAAGCTGGCGCGTCGTCGTGGCTAGCTGAGCCATGCGAGTCCGGGTCACGAAGCGAGCCCAAGTGCAGATTGACCGGGCCGCAATGTGCGACCTCGTGGTCCGCGCCGGAACCAGGGCCGGGACTGTGGAGCGGTGCGCGACGGACCCGGCGTTCAAGGGGCGCGTCGTCGAGCGCGGAGGCGTCGGTGGCTAGCGCGGGCGCGGCACCCCACGCCCTCGGCGACATCGAGGTCCGCCGCATCGTGGAGTCGGTCTGCACCGACTTCGACGCACGAGGGTTCTTCCCGGAGACCAGCGACGAGGACTGGGCGCGCCACCGGCCGTGGATGCAGCCGCGCGCGCTCGACGCGGCCGGGAACCTCGTGCTCCCGATCCAGGCGTTTCTCGTGCGCACGCGCCGGCACACGATCCTGGTGGACACCTGCGTAGGGCACCACAAGTCGCGCCCGTCGCGGCGCTTCTGGCACATGCAGCAGTTCGACACGTTCCTGCCGCGCCTCGTGGCGGCGGGGGTGAGGCCCGAGGATGTGGACTACGTGATGTGCACGCACCTGCACTCGGACCACGTCGGCTGGAACACGCAGCTGCGCGACGGCCGCTGGGTGCCGACCTTCCCCAACGCGAAGTACGTCTTCGCCCGCACCGAATGGGAGGCGTTCGAGCGGCTTCACCGCACCCACCCGCAGCCGCAGTTCCTCGACAGCGTGCTGCCGGTCATGGAAGCGAAGCAAGCGGAGCTCGTCGCGGGCGACTTCGCGCTGGATGACGAGGTGTGGCTCGAGCCCACGCCCGGTCACACGCCCGGGCACTTCTGCGTGCGCCTCGCCTCGCGCGGGGAGCGGGCGCTCATCACCGGCGACTGCATCCACAGCCCGGTGCAGTGCGTCGAGCACCAGTGGACCATGCGCGCGGACTCGGACCCGGTGCTTGCCAAGGCGACGCGGCGCGCGGTGCTGGAGCGCTGCGCCGGGGAGGGACTCACGGTCTGCGCGACGCACTTTCCCGAGCCGTCGGTCGGGCGCGTCGTGCCGCGCGATAATGCCTTCTGGTTCGACTACCACGAGCAGACGGGCTAGGGGGAGACATGGCAAGCGTCGTTGTCCAGGGCGAGAAGCTGATCGCGCGGCCGATCGCGGTCGTGCAGGCGCAGTTCGCAGACATGAGCCACCACGCCTCGACGCGGGTGCACGCGGACCTGGAGGTGAGCAACGTGCGAGCGCATCAGGGCGGCTGCCGCTTTACGGGGCGCCGGCGCGTCTTCGGCCTGCCGCAGGAGGACGAGATCGAAGTGCAGCGCCTCGCCGACGGCGGCTCGACGCTGCGCAGCCTCTCCGGATCCAACGAGGGTCTGCTGATCACCCAGGCGTTCGAGGCCGTGGGGCCGGAGCGCACGCGCGTCAGGACCACGGTGGAGATGCCGGTGCGCGGGCTGCTCGCGCTGCTTGCGCCGCTCGTGCGCATGGGCCTCAAGCGCGACCTCGCGACCGCGCTCGAGGAGGATCGCTTCGACCTGGAGGAGCGCGGCTACCCGAAGTAGCGCTGGACCAGCGCGTGCGGCACCCGTTCGCGGAACTCGTCGACCTGCATGTCGAGCATCAGGCCCGAGGGGCGAGCACGCTCGTGCTGTCAGTCGCGCCAAAGCACATGAATCCGCACAACGTCGTCCACGGCGCGGTGCTCTATGCGATGGCCGACACGGGCATGGGCGCTGCCCTCTATCCCACCCTTGCCGCGGACGAGATCTGCGCCACCATCGAGGTCAAGATCAACTACTTCAAGCCCGTGTCCTGCGGCCGTCTCGTCTGCAGGACCGAGCTCCTCAACCGGGGCAGGTCGGTGGCCAACCTCGAGTCCCGCATCTACCGGGACGAGGTGCTGGTGGCGCAGGCCAACGGCAACTACGCGATCATCCGGCCCGGCAGGGCCGTCTGAGCGTGTATACGATCGTATACACTCTTCAG
>CAZOWR010000017.1:0-22695 GCA_964583645.1 uncultured Enterobacteriaceae bacterium | reverse complement strand
GCGCAGGAGGTGATCGACCGCTGCTGGCAGCTCGGCGCGGCGAACCCGATCCTCTCGATCCACGACGTCGGCGCCGGCGGGCTGTCCAACGCCATCCCGGAGCTCGCGCACAACGCGGGACGCGGGGCGCGGCTGGACCTGCGCGCGGCGCCCTCGGAGGACTCGGGCATGTCGCCGCGCGAGCTCTGGTGCAACGAGGCGCAGGAGCGCTACGTGCTCGCGATCGCGCGCGAGTCGCTGGATGCGTGGCGCGCGCTGTGCGAGCGCGAGCGCTGTCCCTTCGCGGTGCTCGGCGAGACCAGCGCCGACGGGCGCCTGGAGGTCGCGGACCCGCAGCTCGGCGAGCGGCCCGTGGCGCTCGACCTCTCCGTGGTGCTGGGCCAGCCGCCGCGCATGCTGCGCGAGGCGAGAAGGCTCGCGCCCGCGCTCGAGCCGCTTTCGCTGGACGGGATCGAACTGAAGGAGGCCGCGTACCGCGTGTTGCGCCACCCGGCGGTGGCGGACAAGACCTTCCTGGTCGCCATCGGCGATCGCACGGTGGGCGGCCTGTGCTCGCGCGACCCGTTCGTGGGACCGTGGCAGACGCCGGTCGCGGACTGCGCGGTGACGCTGCTCGACTACGAGGGCTATGCCGGAGAGGCGTTCGCGCTGGGCGAGCGCACGCCGCTCGCGGTGATCTGCGCGCCGGCCTCGGCGCGCATGGCGGTGGGCGAGGCGCTCACCAACCTCGCCGCGGCGCCGGTCGCCTCGCTCGAGCGCGTCAAGCTCTCGGCCAACTGGATGGCGGCAGCCGGGGCGCCCGGCGAGGACGCCAATCTGTACGACGCGGTGCGCGCGGTGGCCCTCGAGCTGTGCCCCGCGCTCGGGGTCTCGATCCCGGTGGGGAAGGATTCGCTCTCCATGCGCACCGCGTGGGACAACGACGGGCACGCGAAAGAGGTGATCGCGCCCGTGTCGCTCATCGTCTCGGCATTCGCGCCGGCGGAGGATGCACGCGCCACGCTCACGCCGCGGCTGCGCACCGACGCGGGCGAGACCGAGCTGGTGCTGGTCGATCTCGGCCGGGGCCGCAACCGCCTCGGCGGCTCGATCCTCGCGCAGGTCTTCGAGCGTCTGGGCGACGCGGCGCCGGACGTGGACGACGCCGCGCTGCTGAAGGGCTTCTTCGCCGCGATCCGCGCGCTCGCCGCGCAGGGCCTGCTGCTCGCCTATCACGACCGCTCGGACGGCGGGCTCTTCGCCTGCGCCTGCGAGATGGCCTTCGCCGGGCGCTGCGGCGTGACGCTCAGCCTCGATGCGCTCACGTTCGATGCCTGGACCGACGACGTCGACGGCTTCAGGAGGAACGCCGAGGAGCAGCTCGCCGGGCGGCTGCGCGAGCGCGCGCTTCAGGCGCTCTTCGCCGAGGAGCTGGGCGCGCTGCTGCAGGTGCGCGCGGGCGATCGCGGCAGGGTGATGGAGGCGCTGCGCGCGCACGGCCTCGGCGGGTGCGCGCAGCCGGTGGGGTTCCTCAACGGGCGCGACGAGGTCGCCTGCCTTCGCAACAACCGGCCGCTGCTCGCCGAGAAGCGCACCGACCTGCAGCGCGCCTGGTCGCTCGTCACCCACCGCGTGCAGCGCCTGCGCGACAATCCGGCCTGCGCCGACGAGGAGTACGAGCGCATCCTCGATCGGCAGGACCCCGGGATCTCGTTCCAGGTCTCTTTCGACCCGAAGCCCGCGTTCATCGCCACCGGCGCGCGGCCGCGCGTCGCGGTGCTGCGCGAGCAGGGCGTGAACAGCCAGGTCGAGATGGCCGCCGCCTTCGACCGCGCGGGGTTTGAAGCGCTCGACGTGCACATGTCGGACGTCATCGCGGGGCGGGTCTCGCTCGCCGGCTTCAAGGGGCTCGCCGCCTGCGGCGGCTTCTCCTACGGCGACGTGCTGGGCGGCGGGCAGGGCTGGGCGAAGTCGATCCTCTTCAACGCGCGCGCGCGATCGCAGTTCGAGGCATTCTTCCGCCGCAGCGACACCTTCGCCCTGGGCTCCTGCAACGGCTGCCAGATGATGGCGGCGCTCAAGGAGATCATCCCGGGCGCGCAGCACTGGCCCGCGTTCGTGCGCAACCGCTCGGAGCAGTTCGAGGCGCGCTTCGTCATGGTGGAAGTGCTCGAGAGCCCCTCGATCCTGCTCGCGGGCATGGCGGGGAGCCGCATGCCGATCTGCACCGCGCACGGGGAGGGCCGGGCGCAGTTCGCGAGCCGCAAGGACCAGGACTCGGCGCTGATCGCGCTGCGCTTCGTGGACCATCGCGGCGCGGTGACCGAGACCTATCCGCTCAATCCCAACGGCTCACCGGCGGGCATCACCGGGCTCACCACGCCCGACGGCCGCTTCACCATCGTGATGCCGCACCCGGAGCGCGTGTTCCGCTCGATCCAGATGTCCTGGGTGCCCGACGGCGCTCCGGAGGACTCGCCGTGGATGCGAATGTTCTACAACGCGCGCGCCTGGGTGGGCTGATCGCCGCGGCGTAAGACGGGGGCGCTTCGGACGACCAAGCGCCCATGCTGCGAACCGTCGCCATCTTCGCCGCCGGGGCGGTCCTCGGCACTGCGGGCGGCTTCGCCCTCGGCATCTTCCTCTACCCGTACATCTTCCTCGCCGACATCGTCGCCAGCGAGCGCGTCGAGAACCCGGCCGCGAAGCAGCTGGTGGCGAAGGGGACGTTCGTCCACGCCAACCCTTCGGACCCGATCCACTGGGGCAAGGGGCGCGTCAGCGCCTACACGGACGTGGTGCACCTCGAGGCCGACTTCGAGGTCGGGCCGGGGCCCAAGTTCCACGTCTACCTCGTGCCGGAGAAGGTCGTGACGCCCTCTACCAGGGTCGCGCAGACGATGTACGTCGACCTCGGGCGGCTGAAGGCCTTCAGGGGCAGCCAGAACTATCCGGTGCCGGCCGGCGTGGACCCCGCGAAGTACGGCGCGGTGGTCATCTGGTGCGAGCACTTCGGCGTGCTCATCTCGCCCGCGGCGCTCACCCGGCCGTAGTGGTAGCGCTCGCGGGAAACCGCTACCCTGCGGTCCGCGAAGCGAGCAACGTCTACCGAGGAGAAGCCCCATGAGCATCGCACGGCACGACCCGAGCGCCATCCTGTCCAACGCCGTAGAGCACGGCGATACCGTGTATCTCGCCGGCGTGGTGGCGAAGGACCTGAAGCAGGACATCAAGGGCCAGGCGAAGCAGGTGCTGGAGGAGATCGACCGGCTGCTCGCGAAGTGCGGCTCGGGCAAGTCCAGGGTGCTCGCCGCCACCATCTGGGTCACCGACATCCGCAACCGCCCGGCGATGAACGAGGCCTGGACTGCCTGGGTCGATCCGAAGCACCTGCCGGCGCGGGCCTGCGTCGAGGCGAAGCTCGCCGACCCCAACGCGCTGGTGGAGATCATGGTGACGGCGGCGAAGTGAGCGCCGCCGACTTCATCGAGAACCGCACCTACGACGAGATCGCGGTGGGCGACTCGGCGGCGCTGACTAGAGGGAAAGTATCAGTCGAAGGCCGCGGTCGACTTCGGCCAAGATCCTGGGCGCCACCCTGCCGATCCTCGCGCTCAGGCAGGCCCTGTCGACGGTCACGAGCTGCGACACGTTGGCGACCGAGGGCCGCGGCAGGCCCGTCGCCCGCGGCGCAAGCTGCACGTTTCCCGGCGCATCGGCGAGCCGCAGGTTCGACGTGACGACGACGGCGAGGACGGTGCTGATGCGGCTTTCGTTGAAGCTGTTCGCCGAGACGACCAGCAGCGGCCGCCGGAAACCCGGGCCCGAGCCGGCGGGCTCCGGAAGCGACGCCCGCCAGAGCTCGCCGCGCCGGATCACCACCGGTCGCGGCCGAGGGAACTCGTCTGCGCGGCCGCCAGCGCGGGATCGAGCGCCGAACCCTCCTTGCCCGTCCCGTAGAGCTCGTTGAGGCGGGACGTCACCAGCTCGTCGCGATGCTCCGCGACGTAGGCCGCCACGGCCTTGGCGTAGAGCTCGCTGCGCGAAACCCGCATGCGCGACGCGAGCTGCTCGGCGGAGCGGAACACGGCGTCGGGGATCGAGATCGCGGTCTTCACGATTCCAGTATAACAGAAGTTATACCGGGTCAGTCGCTGAGGACGGCAGTCCGGCGCACGAAGCGCCGCTGCTCGAGCTCGGCGAGCACGAAGTGCGCGACGTCCGCGCGCGAGATCTTCGGCAGTCCCGTTAGCTCGAGCTTCTCGGCGGCGCGATAGCGGCCCGTGAGCGGGCCGTTGGTGAGCATCGTGGGGTACGCGAAGGTCCATTGCAGACTGCTCTGCCTGATCAGATCCTCGGCCGCCTGCTTGTCGGCGAAGAGATCGCGCAGCAGCGCCTTGTACATGAGCCGCGGCAGCCAGGGCGCGTCCTCGTGCGAGCCGCCGACGCCCATCGCCGACACGACCAGCAGCCGCTTCACGCCCGCGCGCTCCATCGCCGGGACGATGAGGGACATGCTGCGCTCCTGCAGGCCTTCGGACTTGAGGGTGTTGTGGCGGCCGAGCGCGCTCGCCACGGCGTCCTGGCCTTCCAGGGCGCTCGCGATCGCCTGCGCGTCCTGCGTCGTGTCGCCCTGCACGACCCGCAGGCGCTCGTGGGTGACGCCGAGGGCGGCCGGATCGCGGGCGAAGGCGGTGACGGTGTGGCCCTTGTCCAGCGCCTGCGCCAGGATCTGGCGCCCCGTGGGGCCGGTGGCGCCGAAGACGAGGAGCCGCATCAGAGGTCCTTCGCAATGCAGATGCCGAGCGCCCATCGTACCCCCCTGCAACGGCTTGCCCGGGCGGGGGGAGTTCGCGCACCATGCGCCATCGCTGCCTTGGGAGGGCGCCATGTGCTGCTTCACCGAGCTCGTAGAGCGGGTCTCCGACACCAGCATCTTCGCGCGCGCCGTAGACGGCCGGCAGATCCTCGCCTACGAGATGACCTACGCCGCCCAGAGCGAGCTGGCGATGGTGCTGCCGCTCCCGGTGCCGCCCGGTTCGCCCGAGGACGCGCTGCGTTTCATCAGCCTGGAGGCATGCCCGGACTTCTTCGAGCAGCTGCGCGACGGTTTTCCGCGCCTCTCCGGCACGGACCTGTCGCTGGGCGGGGGCGAGGCCAGGGCGACCGACATCGGGATGACGCTCGACGTCGTCGAGGTCGGCAGCTTCGAGGCCTCGTTCGTGCCGCGGCCCGAGGACTTCGCGCGGCTCGACGAGCGCTTTCGCCTGCCCGCCGATTTGTGGCTCAAGCTCAACTTCTATCGCGACTGGGGCTTCGCGGTGTTCAAGCTCAAGCGCGCGGCCGAAGGCCTGCGCGTGCACCCGATGGCGTTCGAGTTTCCGCGCCGCGACCGCTCGCGGCTGTTCTTCCCGACCCTGCACATCCACCATCGCAGCGTGGACCCGGAGGCGCTCTTCGATCACGACTTGTACTGCCAGCCCGAGCCGGCGATGAACTGGCACCTGCAGGGCTGGGCGGAATCCTACGCCGCCGTGCGCCGGTTCATGCGCTGCAAGGAGGGGCTTGCGCTCTTCGAGCCGGACGCCCCGGTGTGGCGCCTGGAGATCGGGGGCCTGCGCGAGAACGCGGACACCTGGCTCGGGCGCGGCGGCAGGATTCCGGCGGAGATGGCGGCGTGACCCCGGCGCCCGCCGAGCTCGACCTGCTGCGCTCGATGGCCGAGCGCGCGATGCGCGAGGACGCCGCGCCCGCGGACGCCGCGGCGCGCGAGCGGCTGCTGCAGATGTACCGCGACCGCATGGTGGACTTCGGCCACTTCGACCTCTCGGGCACGCTCAAGCGCGAGGACGCCTGCGGCGAGGAGGACGTCGGAGGCGTGGAGTGGCTCGCGCGACTCGGGGCCGCTGGCCACGTGCCGGCGCGCGCGCTGCTCGAGCGCGCGCTCGACGACCGGCGCCTCTCCGAGCTGACGACCGCCGCGCCCGGGCGCATGGCGGCGCTCGTAGATATCGTGCCGCCGCTCGCGCGGCGCGAGGCGCTCGGGGCGCTGCGCGGGACCGACACCGACTACCCGCGGATCGCGCGGCTGCTCGCCGCGGCGGGCGGGGCCTGCGGCCAGGTGGGGAACGCGCTGCGCACCCTGATCGGTCTCGGCGTCGCCGTGCGCGAGGACGAGCGCGAGCTGCTCCGGGTCTCGGCCAAGCTCTACACCCAGGTTCCCGTGACGGACGCGCGCGCTGCGCGCGAGCTGCTGACCCGGTTTGCCACGCGCCGGATCGTCTCGGCCGATGCGGGCGAGCGCGGCGAGGGCGAGCGGCTGCTCGCCCACGCGGCCAGGGCGGACCCGCCGCGGGCGCCCGTGCTCGAGTGGCTCGGGCGCCTGGTCGCGAAGGCACCGCAGTTCATGCGCGAGTGGCTCGGCAAGAACCCGGATCCGCTCGAGGCCTCGAAGCTCTGGCGCGTCAGGGCCGGCGCGGCCTTCGAGACCGGGCGCGCCACCGGCACGCCGGACCTCGCGGAAGCGAGCCGCTGGTACGCGTTCGCGGTCGACGGCACGCCGGAGACCGGCGGGGAGGGCGGGGCGGGGAACCCGAAGCTCTGCTATTCGGCGGCCAAGCAGATCGAGCTGCAGCTGCTCGGCGACCAGCCGGAGCTCAAGCCGTACGTGCTCGCGTGGTATCAGCGCGGCGCGGCGCTCGGGGAGGAGCGCTGCGTCGCGGCGCTCGCGGGCCGTTCCCGATCGGGATAGGGATCCGCCTTCAATCCCCCGAGACAAATCCGATTCTCCGTTTGGGCGTCGGCTCGGCGGGCGAGGCAAGCTCGCGGATCGCGCGCACGATGCTCGCGAGCGCCTCGTCGTGTCCAGCGACGCGTCGCTCGAGCTCGTCCAGCTTTTTCGCCAGCTCGGCATTCGCCGACACCATTTCGCGCAGCCGCACGAAGGCGCGCATGATCGCGATGTTGGCCGCGATGGCGCGCGCACTGCGAAGTACCGATGAGAGCATCGCCACGCCCTGCTCGGAGAACGCGTAAGGCGCCTTGCGCCTTCGGCCCCAGTACCGGAGAGCCTTGTCGGGCAAAATCACAAATTGTGATTTTAGCGACCTAACCTCTTGTTCCGTAAGCTCAAACATGAAATCCGGGGGAAAGCGCTCTCGGTTGCGCTTGACCGCCTGGACGAGAACCCCGGTAGGCACGCCGTAGAGATCGGCGAGGTCGGCATCGAGCAGGACCTTCTGCCCGCGAACGAGCAGGATGCGCGAGGCGATGCGTTCGACAGGGTGGAGACGCGTACCCACGGCACGTTCCGAAGAACGCGGCAGCGGCGTGCGCGTTGACGATACGGTCGAGATCGAGGCGATGCCCGCGGGCTTATTCCGATCGGGATAAGCCGGCCTACCGCTCCTCGGGCGCGATCTTCTCGATCGGCTCCGCGAATCTTGCGTGCGCGGCCAGGTCCACCGGCCGGTGCTTCACCTGCGTGCTCGCCGGGTCCTTGCCGAGGTAGTTGTCCCCCTTCCGGTTCTTCGCAGGCCTGATCGGCCTGGGGACGAAGCCGCCGCCGCAGTTCGGGCAGACGCGGCGCCAGCGCCCTACGCCGCCACGGATGGCAACCCCGCCAGGGCCATCGCCAGCTCCCCCTCGTCGTACATCTGGTCCTTGAGCTTCCCGGAGTGGTAGTCGATGTACGCCTGCATGTCAAAGTGCCCGTGCCCGCACAAATTGAACAGGATCACCCGCGACTTGCCCTCGGTCTTGCACTTCAGCGCCTCCACGATCGCCCCCTTCACCGCGTGGTTCGCCTCGGGCGCGGGCAGGATGCCTTCCGCGCGAGCGAACTGGACGCCGGCGGAGAACACCTCGGTCTGGGTGTAGGCGGTCGCCTCGATCAGCCCAAGCTCCGCGCAATGCGAAACCAGCGGCGCCATGCCGTGGTAGCGCAGCCCGCCCGCATGGAAGGGCGGCGGGGTGAACGTAGACCCCAACGTGTGCATCTTGACCAGCGGGGTCAGGTGCCCGGTGTCGCCGAAGTCGTAGGCGTACTTGCCGCGCGTGAGTGACGGGCACGCGGAGGGCTCTACGGCAACCAAGCGCACTTTCTTCCCGCCGCGCAGCTGAGCGCCGAGGAAGGGAAAGGCGATGCCGGAGAAGTTCGAGCCGCCCCCGGTGCAGCCCACGATGACGTCGGGATAGTCGCCCGCCATCTCGAGCTGCGCCATCGCCTCCTGGCCTACGACGGTCTGGTGCATGAGGACGTGGTTCAGGACCGAGCCGAGCGCGTACTTGGTGTCGTCGTTCGTAGCCGCCACTTCCACCGCCTCCGAGATCGCGATGCCGAGGCTGCCCGGATGGTCGGCGCGCTGCGCGAGGATCGCCTTGCCCGACTGGGTCTCGCCGGAGGGCGAGGGCACGCACTTCGCCCCGTAGGTCTCCATGAGCGCGCGCCGGTAGGGCTTCTGGTCGTACGACACCCGCACCATGAAGACCTTGATCTCGATGCCGAAGAGCGACCCGGCAAACGCCAGCGCCGAGCCCCACTGCCCGGCGCCGGTCTCGGTGGTGATGCGCTT
Source organism: uncultured Enterobacteriaceae bacterium (assembly GCA_964583645.1). Taxonomy (GTDB): domain Bacteria; phylum Pseudomonadota; class Gammaproteobacteria; order Burkholderiales; family SG8-39; genus RBG-16-66-20. The sequence continues at coordinate 14,143 of CAZOWR010000017.1, read as the reverse complement.
CACGCCCGCGTCCTTGTTGTAGAAGGCTTGCGCCACCGCGGTGTTCGGCTTGTGGCTGCCGGCGGGCGACACCCCCTCGTACTTGTAGTAGATCTTCGCCGGGGTCTGCAGCGCCTTCTCCAGGCGCCGCGCGCGAAACAGGGGCGAGGGGCGCCACTGCTTGTAGATGTCGCGCACCGGCTCCGGGATGTCGATCTCGCGGTCCTGCGACACCTCCTGCGCGATGAGCGCCATGGGAAAGAGCGGCGCGAGGTCGTCCGGCCCCACCGGCTGCTTGGTCCCCGGGTGCAGCACCGGGGGCGGCGGCGAGGGCAGGTCGGCCATGAGGTTGTACCAGCGCTTCGGGATCCTGGACTCGTCCAGCAGGTACTTGACGCTATCGGCCATACGGACCTCCCTCTGATGGATGGAAACGATGCTACGCGCCTTTGCGCCCGGCGTGGCGATCTATGGCTTGAGGCGTCCCGAGGTCGAGCTCGAGCACCGTCCAGCGGTCCACCGAGCGCAGCCCGAACGCGTGGCGCTTGCGCTTGGTGCCGACCACCCGGTGGCCGAACTGCTGGTACCAGCGGATCGTCGCCGGCCGGTCCGCTTCGGTGCGCAGGCGCTCGATGCCGCGGCGCTTCAGCTCCGCGAGCCGGGCGCGGTGCAGGCGCTTGCCGATGCCCATGCCCCGCATGCCGGGCGCGACCGCCAGGCTCGCGGTTTCCGCCTCGCGCGGCCCCCGCACGATGTAGCTGGCCACGCCCACCAGGCGGGAGCCAAGGATCGCGACGAAGGAATTCGCGATCTCGATCCCGGTGCGCTCCGGCCGGGGAATCCGCCGGCTGGCCGCCACCGGCGCCATGTTCCAGCGCCTGAGTATCGCCATGGCGCGCGGCAGGTCGCCCTCACGCATCTTGCGCACCACGACCCTGCTCATGCCGGCGCGCGCACGGCCGGCGCATCGAGAGCCTCGAGCGCTCGCGCGAACATGGCGAGGAATCCGAGGTGGACATCGCGCCGCGCGGCGATCTGCGCGCTGATGCGGCTCGCGATCATCGGATTGGTATTGATCTCCCAGACCTGCGGTCGCCCCTCGAGCACGCCGTAGTCGATCCGGCCGTACTCGACTCCGGCGATACGCGCGATCCTCTGCAGCGCCTCCCGGTGCGGGTTCGCCTCGAGGTAGGCCAGCTCCTCGGCGAGGAGCTCGGGCGCCTCGAGGTCGGCCTGCCTCAGCACCCATTGCCTGCCGAAGAACAGATGGCGCGGCACGATCGACTCCCCGACGACGAACGCGCCGTACTTGCGGTAGACGCCCCCTCGATCGGCGACGTCGCAGAAGTCGACCGCCAGCAGCGAGTCGAGAGGCACCCCGGTCCGCTGCAGCTCGCCCACGGCGGAACGGTACGCCGCGGCATCGGTGATCAGGACGGGCGATGCGTCCTGGTGGTGTCGCGAGCGCAGGAAGAGGGGAAATTTCGCGGGCACGTCGTGCGCGTTGACCCGCCGGACGGCAAACTCGTTGATGCCAACCGCGTGCATCGTGCGCAGCAGGTCGTAGCGCAGCAGGGAGTGCAGGGGATCGTTGAGCACCCTTTCGGCTCCACAGAGATCGCGCAGCTCGGCATGCAGCCGCGCGAGCGTCTCGCGCGCGCTCAGCGTCAGCCGGTCGAGATCGCAGAACAGGTAGCAGCCGTGCCTGTCCCAGTTCCGCTTCTTTCCCAGAATGGTGCCGTAGGGAACCACCGACATCCTGCCGGCGAAATCGCTGCCCCAGGTGCGCAGGAAGCTCCGCCACGTATAGGCGTGCACCTCGGTGACGAGGCAGTAGATCATGGCTGCAAGGATCAGAAGGCGACGTTCCCGGCGCCTTTCAGCTTCAGCATCTCGCGCGCATCGTCGGGCGTCGCCACGACGAGCCCCAGTTCCTCGAGGATGCTGCGCGCTCTTGCGACCTGCGCGGCGTTCGATTCGGCGAGCTTGCCGCGCCCGAGCCACAGGCTGTCCTCCAGCCCCACCCGCACGTTGCCGCCCATCACCGCCGACATCGCGGCGACGAACATCTGGTTGCGTCCCGCGCCGAGCACCGACCAGTAGTAGGCGTCCCCGAAGAGCCGGTCGGCGGTGCGCTTCATGTGCAGCACGTCCTCCGGGTGCGGCCCGATGCCGCCGCGGATGCCGAACACCGACTGGATGAAGAGGGGAGGCTTGAGCAGTCCCCGGTCGAGGAAGTGGGAGGCCGTGTACAGGTGCCCGATGTCGTAGCACTCGACCTCGAAGCGCGTGTCGTTGTCGCTGCACGTCTCCAGGATGGTGGCGATGTCGCGGAAGGTGTTCTTGAAGATGCGCTCGTCGGACCCCTCGAGGTAGGGCTTCTCCCAGGCGTGCCGGAAGTCCCTGTAGCGCCCGAGCATCTCGTACAGGCCGAAGTTCATCGAGCCCATGTTGAGCGAGGCGACCTCCGGCTTGAGCCTGAGCGCCGGCTGCAGGCGCTCTTGCGTCGTCATGGTGGCGGCGCCCCCGGTGGTGAGGTTGAGCACCGCGTCGCAGGCGTCGGCGATCCTGGGCAGGAACTCCCTGAAGAGCCCCACGTCCTGCGACGGGCTCCCGTCCTGCGGATTGCGCGCATGCAGGTGGATGATCGCCGCGCCCGCCCTGGCCGCGCCGATCGCCGCGTCCGCGATCTCCTGTGGCGTCACCGGGAGGTAGGGCGACATCGAGGGCGTGTGGATCGAGCCCGTGACGGCGCAGGTGATGATGACTTTGCCTTGGGGGTGGGCCATGGTTCGATCTTTCAGGTGAGGTAGCGCATGTCGGCGCAGATCGAGATCGCCTGCCCGGTGATGCGACGGCCCGGCTCGGTGGCGAGGAAGAGCGCCATGTCCGCGATGTCCTGCGCGGTCACGGTGCTCCTCGGGCTCGTCGCCTCCAGCATCTTCGTGCGCACCTCCGCGTCGGGAACGCCGAGCGCCGCGGCCTTGGCCGCGATCACGCGCTCCACGCGCTCGCCCTCTACGAGGCCTCTATTCTATGAAGAGGTTCAGCACGCCGTCGAGCCCGGCGTGGTCGAGCGCGTGCGTGGCCGCGGCGCGCACCGCGGGCTTGGCGCGGAACGCGACCGACACGCCGGCCTCGCGCAGCATCGGAATGTCGTTGGCGCCGTCGCCCACGGCGAGCGCCTGCGCGCGCGCGCAGCCGAGCGCGTCCATCGTCGCGATCAGCTTCGCCGCCTTCGACTGACCGTCGACGATGCGCCCGAGCACCCGGCCGGTGAGCCGGCCGCGCTCGATCTCGAGCGCGTTCGAATGCACCTCGTCCAGGCCCAGGCGCTGCTGCAGCCAGGCGGTGAAGAAGCTGAAGCCGCCGGAGACGAGCAGCGTGCGGATGCCGAGCGCGCGGCAGCGCGCGGCGAGCGCCTCCGCCCCGGGCGAGAGGTGCATGCGCTCCTCGCAGATGCGCTCGAGCGCCTGCTCCTCCAACCCGGCGAGCAGCGCGACGCGCGCGCGCAGCGATTCGACGTAGTCGATCTCCCCGCGCATGGCGCGCTCGGTGATCTCGGCGATGCGCTCGCGCAATCCCAACAGATCGCCCATCTCGTCGATGCTCTCCACGGTGACGAGCGTAGAGTCCATGTCCAGGGCGACGAGCCGCAGCTCGGCCAGGCGCCGCGCGTCGGGCACCCAGGCGAAATCCAGAGCGCGCTGGGCGCAGAACGGCTCGACCAGCGGCGACTCGTGCACGCCGGTGAGGCGCAGCGCCCCGGGGCCCAGGCTCACGACGTGATTGGCGCCCAGCGCGGCGAGCAGCGGCGTGAGCTCCTCGCGCGGCACCGGCGCGCCCTGGAGCACGAGGTTCACTTCGCGCGTTCGGCGCGCTCGCGCCAGGCGCGCGCCTGCTCGGCGTCGGCGACCACGCCCAGGCCCGCGTCGTAGGCGCGCGCGAGCTCGAGCATCGCGAGGCGGTGCCCGCGCTCGGCGGCCTGCTGCAGCCACTGCACCGCGGCCGAGAGGTCGCGCTTCGTGCCGATGCCCTTCTGCAGCAGGATGGCGAGGAAGAACTGCGCCCCCTCGTGGCCCTGCCGGGCGGCGCGCTCGAACCACTTCACCGCCTCCGCGGCGTCCTGCGGCAGGCCCTCGCCGTCGAGGTAGAAGCGCCCGAGGTGCGCCTGCGCGCGCGCCAGGCCCGCTTCGGCGGCCTTCTGCATCCAGAGCGCCGCCTGGTCGAAGTCGCGCGCCACCCCCAGGCCCTCGTTGTACATCAGCGCGAGGTTGGCCTGCGCCGTGGCGTTGTTCTGGTCGGCGCCGGCTCGGTACCAGCGCGCCGCCTGCGCGAGATCGCGCGGCGTGCCGCGGCCGTCGAAGTGCATCGCGCCGAGGTTGACCTGCGCGCCGGCGTGGCCCGCCTGCGCGGCGCGCGCCGTCCACTGGAACGCGGCCTGCGCGTCGCCCAGCGGCGGCGGCGCCTTGGCCAGCGTCTCGCCGAGCACCGACTGCGCCTCGATGTCGCCGCCCTCGGCGAGGGGCTTGAGCACGTCGAGCGCCTGCGCGTAGTCGCCGCGCTCGATGGCGCCGAGCGCGGGCACCAGCTGCTGGCTCTGCGCAGCCGCGGCGCCCGCGCCGAGCGCGAGGAGCAGCGCGGCGAGGCGGCTCACGCCGCGAGCCGCCCGAAGAGCTCGCGCAGCGCCTGCGCGCGCTGCGGCCACTCGGGCAGCGCGGCCTGCAGGCGCAGCCGGTTGCCGGCCGCGAGCCGCAGCCGGCGATCCCGCTGCACGAGCGAGACGATGCGCGCGCGATCCACCGCGGCCTGCGCGCCGAACTGCAGCACCAGGGCCTCGTGCGTGGCGTCGATGCGCGCCACGCCGAGCGGGCGCGCGGCGATCCGCAGCGCGTGGCACTCGAGCAGCGCCCGCGCCGGCTGCGGCAGCTCGCCGAAGCGGTCCGCGAGCTCCTCGCGCATCGCCTCGAGCGCCTCGCGTGTGTCGCAGTCGGCGAGCCGCTTGTAGAGCGCGAGCCGCTCGTGCACGTCGCTGCAGTACTCCTGCGGCAGCAGCGCGGGCACGTGCAGGTTCACCTCCGTGGCAGCGTCCAGAGGGGCGTCGAGGTCTACGGCCTGGCCTGCTTTCAGGGCGCGCACGGCGCGCTCGAGCATCCGGGTGTAGAGGTCGAACCCCACCTCCTGGATCTGGCCCGACTGCGCTTCGCCGAGCACCTCGCCGGCGCCGCGGATCTCCAGGTCGTGCATCGCGAGGTAGAAGCCCGAGCCGAGCTGCTCCATCGCCTGGATCGCCTCGAGCCGCTTCTTCGCCTGCGCGCCGAGCGCATCCTGCGGCGGCGTGAGCAGGTAGGCGTAGGCCTGGTGGTGCGAGCGTCCGACGCGGCCCCGCAGCTGGTGCAGCTGGGCGAGGCCGAAGCGGTCGGCGCGGTGGATGACGATGGTGTTCGCGCTCGGGATGTCGATCCCGGTCTCGATGATGGTGGAGCACAGCAGCACGCTTGCGCGCTGCTGGGTGAAGTCGCGCATCACGCGCTCCAGCTCCCGCTCGCGCATCCGGCCGTGCGCCACCGCGATCCGCGCCTCCGGCAGCAGGCGGGCGAGGCGATCGTGCGCGTGCTCGATGGTCTCCACCTCGTTGTGCAGCACGTAGGCCTGGCCGCCGCGGCGCAGCTCGCGCAGCAGCGCCTCGCGCACCAGGCCCTCGGAGTGCGCCGCGACGAAGGTCTTGATGGCGAGGCGCTTCTGCGGCGCGGTGGCGATGACGGAGAAGTCGCGCAGCCCCTCCAGCGACATGGCGAGCGTGCGCGGGATCGGCGTCGCGGTGAGCGTCAGCACGTCCACCTCGGCGCGCAGGCGCTTGAGCGTCTCCTTCTGGCGCACGCCGAAGCGGTGCTCCTCGTCGATGATGGCGAGGCCGAGGCGCGCGAACTTCACCTCGCGCGAGAGCAGCTTGTGGGTGCCGATGACGATGTCGAGCTCCCCCGAAGCGAGCCCGGCGAGGATCGCGGCGGACTCGGCTCCGCTCCTGAAGCGCGACAGCTCGGCGATGCGCACCGGCCAGTCGGCGAAGCGGTCGGCGAAGCTCTGGAAGTGCTGCTCGGCGAGCAGCGTCGTGGGGCAGAGCAGCGCCACCTGCCGGCCGTCGGCGACCGCGACGAAGGCGGCGCGCAGCGCGACCTCGGTCTTGCCGAAGCCGACGTCGCCGCAAATGAGGCGGTCCATCGGCTTGCCGGCAGTCATGTCCTGCTGCACCGCCTCGATGGCGGCGGCCTGGTCCGGCGTCTCCTCGAAGCCGAAGCCGTCCGCGAACGCCTCCAGGTCGTGGAGCCTTACCGAGAAAGCGTAGCCGCTGCGCGAGGCGCGCTTCGCGTACAGCGCGAGCAGCTCCGCGGCGGTGTCGCGCACCTGCCGCGCGGCGCGCGTGCGGGCCTTGTCCCACTGGCCGCTGCCCAGGCGGTGCAGCGGCGCCTCCTCGGGCTGGGCGCCGGAGTAGCGCGAGATCACCGCGAGCTGCTGCACCGGGACGTAGAGCTTGTCGTCGGCCGCGTAGCGCAGCTCGAGGAACTCGTTCGGGCCGTCGCCCAGGTCCAGGCTCATCAGCCCCGCGTAGCGGCCGATGCCGTGCTGCGCGTGCACCACCGGGTCGCCGACCTTCAGCTCGGAGAGGTCGCGCAGCAGCCCCTCGACCGTGCTCGCCTTCTCGGCGCGGCGGCCGCGGCGGCGCACCGTGCCCGCGTACAGCTCCGCTTCGGTGAGCACGCACCAGCCTTCGCCCGGCAGGGCGAACCCGGCGGCGAGCGGTGCGACCGCGAGCGCGAAGCGCTGCGCGCCGGCGGCGAACCCGGCGAAGTCGGTCGCGGGCTCGGGCGCGAGGCCGTACTCCGCGAAGTAGGCGAGCATGGTTTCGCGCCGTCCCGGAGAGTCCGCGGTCACGAGTACGCGCGGCCCCGGGCCGGCGAGCACGGACTTCAGCGCTGCGAGCGGATCGGCGGCGCGCCGGTCCACCGCCGCGGCCGGCGGCGCCTCCGCGGCGAAGGGCGAGTCGGCCTCGGGGTCGGCGCGCTCGAGCAGGTCGAAGCGCGCGTGCGCCGCGGCGCGCCGGTAGAACTCCTCGGCGGGAACGAACACTTCGGGCGGCGGCAGCAGCGGCCGGTCGGGATCCCCCCCGAGCAGCTTGTGGCGCGAGGCGGCGTCGCGCCAGAAGTCCTGGATCGCCCCCGAGACGTCGTGGTGCAGCGCGAGCGCCGCGTCCCCGGGCAGGTAGTCGAAGAGCGTCGCCACCTGATCGAAGAAGAGCGGCAGGTAGTACTCGACGCCCGCCGCCGCGATGCCGTTGGAGACGTCGCGGTAGAGGCGCTTCTTCGACGGATCGCCCTCGAAGCGCTCCCGCCAGCGGCCGCGAAAGCGCGCGCGCCCCGCCTCATCCAGCGGGAACTCGCGCGCGGGCAGCAGCCGCACGTCCTTCACCGTGTAGAGCGTGCGCTGCGAGTCGACGTCGAAGGTGCGGATGCTCTCGACCAGGTCGTCGTCCAGGTCCAGGCGGTAGGGCACGGCGCTGCCCATCGGGAAGAGGTCCACCAGGCCGCCGCGCAGGCAGAACTCGCCCGGCGCCACCACCTGGGTGACGTGGCTGTAGCCTGCGAGCGCGAGCTGGCGCCTGAGCGCCTCGCGGTCCAGGCGCCCGCCCTGCGAGAGGAAGAACGTGTAGGCGGCGAGGTACGAGGGCGGGCAGAGGCGCACGAGCGCCGTGACCGCGGGCACGAGGGCGACGTCGAACTCCCCGCGCTGGATGCGGTACAGCGTCGCGAGGCGCTCCGAGACCAGGTCGGCGTGCGGCGAGAAGCCGTCGTAGGGCAGCGTCTCCCAGTCGGGCAGCAGGCACACGCGCAGCCGCGGCGCGAACCAGGCGATCTCCTCGAGCAGGCGCTGCGCGTCCTGCGCGGACGCGCACACCACGGCGAGAGGCGCGTGGCGCTCGGCGAGCCGCGCGAGCAGCAGCGCGTCGGCCGAGCCGGCGAGCCGCGCGAAGCGCGTCTTCTGCGGAAGGGGATCGCGGTGCATGACAAACGAATCTGCGCGTGCAATTATACGGCGCTGATTATGCGAGAGAATTCGCGGTGGCCTGCTTTGCGCTGATTCCCGCCGCGGGTTCCGGCAGCCGGGTCGCGGCCGGGCTCCCCAAGCAGTACCGGCGGATCGCGGGGCGGCCGATGCTGTGGCACGCGGCGCGCGCGGTGAGCCTGCCGCCGGTGGAGAACGTGTTCGTGGTGCTCGCGCCGGGGGACGCGCAGTTTGCGCGCGAGGACTGGCGCGCGCTCGGCGAGCGCCTCGAGCCGCTCTACTGCGGCGGCGAGACGCGCCACGACTCGGTGAGGAACGGCCTGGCGGCGGCGATGGCGGCGGTGGACGCGGACGACTGGGTGCTGGTGCACGACGCCGCGCGCCCCTGCCTGCCGCGCGCCGACTTCGAGCGGCTGGTGGCCGAGTGCTCCGGCGAGGCGATCGGCGGGCTGCTCGCGCTGCCCGCGGCCGAGACGGTGAAGCGTGCGGCGAAGGACGAGGCCGGCGTGCAGCGCGTCGCCGCCACGGAGGACCGCTCGCTGCTGTGGCTCGCGCAGACGCCGCAGATGTTCCGCGCCGGGCTGCTCGCGCAGGCGCTGGCGGCGGCGCGCGGCGCGGTCACCGACGAGGCTTCGGCGGTCGAGCAGCTGGGCCTGAAGCCGCGGCTCGTCACCGGCAGCCGGGAGAACCTGAAGGTGACCTACGCGGAGGACCTGGCGATGGCGGAAGCGATCCTGGCGCGCCGATGAGGATCGGGCAGGGATTCGACGCGCACCGGCTGGTGCCCGGGCGCAAGCTCGTGCTGGGCGGGGTGGAGATCCCGCACCCTGCGGGCCTCGCCGGGCACTCGGACGCCGACGTGCTGCTGCACGCGATCTGCGACGCGCTGCTCGGCGCGGCGTCGCTGGGCGACCTCGGGCACCACTTCCCGGACAGCGACCCCCAGTACGCCGAGATCGACAGCCGCAGGCTCCTGCGCGACAGCGCGCGCAAGGTCGTGGAGGCGGGCTTCCGGATCGTCAACGTGGACGCGACGATCATCGCGCAGGCGCCGCGCATGGCGCCGCACGTGGCACGCATGATCGGCAACATCGCTGCCGACCTGGCCCTCGCCCCCGCCGCGGTCAGCGTCAAGGCGACCACCACCGAGGGCCTGGGCTTCGCCGGGCGCGGCGAGGGCATCGCGGCGCAGGCGGTGGCGCTCATCGAGGAGGCCGCCTGAATGTACGCACCGCCCTGCAACCGCCCAGAGGACCGCGCCGAGCTGCTCGAGTTCATGCGCGCCAGTAACTTCGTGGTCTTCGTCACCGGGACGGGCGGACGGCTGCACGCCTCGCACCTGCCGGTGGTCGTGGAGGAGCGCGGCGAGACGATCGTGCTCCACCTGCACATGGCGCGCGCCAACCCGCAGTGGCAGGAATTCCTCGACGAGGAGGCGATGGTGGTGTTCGCGGGGCCGCACGCCTACGTCTCGCCGCGCTGGTACGAGCAGGCCGAGCGCGTGCCCACCTGGAACTACGCCGCAGTGCACGCCTACGGCGTCCCGTGCGTCGTGGAGGGGCGCGCCGCGAAGCACGCCTCGCAGCGGCGGCTGGTCGAGCTCCTCGACCCGCAGTGGCTGCCCGCGTTCGACGCGCTGCGCGAGGCCTACGTCGACTCGATGCTCGAGGGCATCGTCACCTTCGACATCGAGGTGGCGCGGCTGGAGGCGCGCTGGAAGCTGTCGCAGAACCGCGGCCGGCGCGAGCAGGAGCTGATCATCGCCGAGCTCGAGCAGTCGGCCGACAGCACGCAGCGCGCGCTCGCGGCGCTCACGCGCAGGCACCGCGCCGCGGAGTGAGGCTCTTCTTCGCCTGCTGGCCGCCGCGCGACGTGGCGGCGGCGCTGCACCGCTGGGCGCTCCAGGCAGGGGAGGTTAGCGGCGGGCGCGTCACGCGCGAGGAGCAGATCCATCTCACGCTCGCGTTTCTCGGAGAAATGGACGAAGTGCCGGCAATCAGGCCGGCCGGGCGGTGCTTGCGCCTTTCCATCCAGCAGGCGCGCTGGTGGAAGCACAACCGCATCGTCTGGGTCGGACCGCTCGAGACGCCGGAAGCGCTGGTCTCCCTCGCCGCGAGCATGAAGGTGGAGACCCGCCCTTTCGAGGCGCACGTGACGCTGATCCGCAAGGCGCGCGAGGCGGCGCTGCCGCCGCTCGAGCCGCTCGAGTGGCCGATCGAGGAGGTGCTGCTGGTGCGCTCGCGGCTGTCGGCTCGGGGCTCGAGCTACGAGACGCTCGAGCGCTTCGCGCTGACCTGAATTGGCGGCGCGGCGCGCAGCGTCTGGTAGACGACGCAGTAGCGCTCGGTGAGCTCGAGGAGCTTGGCCCGCTGCGCCTCGCCCGCGTCGGTGTCGAGCTCGAAGCGCAGGCGGATCTCGCGAAAGCCCACCGGCGCGTCCCTGGCCACCCCGAGCGTGCCGCGGAAGTCGAGGTCGCCCTCGGCGCGCACGGCCGCGTCGCGCAGCGCGATGCCGAGCGCCGTGGCGACCGAGTTGAGCGTCACCCCGGCGCAGGCGACGAGCGCTTCGAGCAGCATGTCGCCGGAGCAAGCCGAGTGACCGTCGCCGCCGGTGGCCGGGTGCAGGCCCGCCGCGACCAGCGCCCGCCCGGTTTCGACCTTGCAGGTGAGGCCTTCGCCGATGCGCCCTGCGGCGCGCAGCGTCACCACCGCGGCTTCAGGCGAGGTCCGGTACTTCTCCTTGATGGGCTTCTGCAGCGCGCGCAGCTCGTCGGTGTTCATCGGCAGCCTCCCGCCGCGATTGTAGGGCGCCGCGCGCGATCCAGTCGCCCTGCTGCCTGAGAAGGTAGTCGACGAGGGCGAACTGGTCCTCGAGCGCCTCGCGCAGCCCGCCGCCCGCGCCGCGCTCCAGGGCGATGCGCGCGTCCGCCTCGCCCGAGTGCACCACCACCTTGAGCCCCGCCTTGTGCGCGAGGTGCAGCATGACGCGGTTCTCGGCAAGGCAGTGCATGAAGAGCGCGCGGTAGCCGAGGTTTGCCGCGTGCAGCACGCCGCGCGCGAGCAGCGCCGCGCCGTAGCCGCGGCCACGCAGGGCCGGGTCCACCGACAGCCCCAGCTCGGCGAGCTGCCCGTCGGGGTCGAGCGCGAGGTGCGCCGCGCCCGCCAGCTCGAGGCCGGGCGCGTGGATGCCGAACACGCGGTCGCGGGCGAAATCGATCCGGGCGACGTGGCGCTCGAGCGCCTCGCCGCTCATCGAGCGCCCGAAGCGCAGCCGCCGGTCCTCGGGCGAGAGCCGCGCGAGGTGGCGCGCGATCTCGCCGCGCTGCGCCGGCGAGAGCCGTCGTACTGCGACCGGCGCGCGGGCAGCGCTCAATGCAGCGACTCGGAGAGCCTCGCGATCGGGCGCACCACCAGGATGCGCGCCATGCGCTTCACCCAAGCCCCGAAGCGCGCCATCAGCTCCGCGATCGCCTCGGCCTGGGCGAGGTGCGCCTCGGCCACCAGGCGCTCGCGCTCGCTCATGCGGATGTCGCCCAGGCGGCTCCGCAGGATGTCCAGCTCAGGGTTAGAATTCCTAAAGTCGTTTCTCACGCTCTACTCCTTTATTTGTGCAACGCGGCTACAATGGTAGGAGAAATAAGTCACAATTACTTCATTAACTAGTGACACATAATGAGACCTGATTAGTATTATATGGTTGCGTTGCAGCAAAATGATCTTTTCTCACTTTTATGATTAGGGAAAGTATCCATCCTGTGTCCGGCGGGCGACGCCTGCCGCCGCTCAACGCGCTGCGCGCCTTCGAGGCTGCGGCGCGCCTGCGCAGCTTCGCCGCCGCGGCCAAGGAGCTGCACGTGACCCCGGCGGCGATCAGCCATCAGGTCAAGGCCCTGGAGTCGCGCCTGGGGCTGAAGCTTTTCCGGCGCCTGAGCCGGGGCCTGGAGCTGACGCGCGCCGGGACCGCCTGCCTGCCGGGGTTGCGCGAGGGGTTCGATCGCATCGCCGCGGCGGTGGCCGGGCTGCGCGCGCAGGCCGAGCCGGGAACGGTCACAGTGAGCGCCGCGCCGTCCTTCGCCACCAAGTGGCTGGCGCCCCGGCTGCACCGGTTCGCGGCGGCGCGCCCCGAGGTCGACGTGCGCATCAGCGCGAGCACGCGCTTGGTGGATGCCGGGCGCAACGGCGGGGCGGCGGACGGGGATTCGGGCTCTACGCTGGATGACGCCGACATCGCGGTGCGCTTCGGCACCGGCGACTATCCGGGCTATCGCGTCGAGCGCCTGCTCGCCGCGAGCGTGACGCCGGTGTGCAGCCCGCGGCTGCTCGAGCACGGGCCGCCGCTCGCCGTGCCGCAGGACCTCGAGCGCCACGTGCTGATCCACGACAACCTCGTCTACGACGACGGCCGGCCGCTGTGGGACGCGTGGCTCGAGGCGGCCGGCGTGCGCGGCGCGGACACCGCGCGCGGCATGCGCTTCAACCACGCCGCGCTCGCGCTTGAGGCGGCGGCGGACGGCCTCGGCGTCGCGCTCGGCATCGCCGCGATCACCGCGCACGACATCGCGAGCGGGCGGCTGGTGAGCCCGCTCGCGTTCTCGCTGCCGCTCGGCTCGGCCTACTACGTGGTGTACCCGGAGGAGGCGGGCGAGCGGCCCGACGTCGCCGCGTTCCGCGAGTGGCTCGCGCGCGAGGCGGGATCAGCGCGCTGAGAGGTACAGCCGCGCGGCGAGCCCGCCGCCCGCCCGCGGGCCGAGCTCCAGGCGACCGCCGTGCGCGCGCGCGACGCGCTCGGCGATCGCGAGACCGAGCCCCGCCCCCGGGGCGCCGGCGCGCGAGTCGTCGCGCCGCGTGAACGGGCGCTTGAGCCGCTCGGCGTCGCCCTCGGGGATGCCGGGACCGCGGTCGAGCACCTCGATGACCGCGTGCGCGCGCTCGCGGCGCGTCAGAATCACCACCGTGCCCTGCGCATGGCGCAGCGCGTTGTCGACGAGGTTCGCGACCGCGCGGCGCAGCGCAAGCGGCGCGAAATCGAGGCGCCCGATCCCCCCGGGTGCGTACGACACGCGCGCGCCGCGCCGCGCGTAGCCGGCGGCGAGCTCGGCGAGCAGCGCCTCCGGGTCGCCGGCGGCGCGCGGCTCGTCCTCGCCGCGCGCGAAATCGAGGAACTGGCCGATGACCTGGTCCATCTCCTCCACGTCCGCCCCCATCGCCTGCGCGGCGTCGCGCTCGGCGCCGCTCATCTCGAGGGCGAGCCGCAGGCGCGAGAGCGGCGTGCGCAGGTCGTGCGAGATCCCGGCGAGCAGCGTGGCGCGCTCGCGCTCGAGCGTCTCCAGGTCGCGCGCCATGCGGTTGAACGCGGCGCTCACCGTGCGCAGCTCGCGCGGGCCCTTCTCGGCGAGCGGCCGGTGCGGCTCGCCCCGGCCGAGGCGCGCCGCGGCGCGCTCGAGCGCCGCGAGCGGGCGCGCGGTGCGCGAGGCGATCGCCCAGGCGCCCGCGAGCGCGAGCGCGAGCAGCATCGCGCCCCAGCCGAGCCACCCCAGGCCGAACTGCGGCTCGAGCCGCTCGCGCGGCAGCATCGCCCAGTACTCGTCCTCGGCGATGAGGAAGCTCACCCAGAAGCCCGCCTCGCCCTCGCGCGCGTAGGCGAAGCGCGTGCCGCTGCCCAGCGCCGCGCGCACCCGCTCCTTGACGCGGTCGAAGAGCGGCTCCGCGGGCAGCGGCTCGAGGCGCTCGGCGGCGAGCGCGGGCAGGATGCGGATGCCCTCGCGCTCGTTCAGCTCCAGCAGCAGCTCGCGGCGCAGGAAGGGGTCGGCGTTGAGCAGCGCCGCGCGCGTCAGGTTCACCATGCTCGCGGTCTGCTGCGCCAGCTCGGCGGCGCGCGGCTCGCGCTCGTGCACGCGGTAGATCTGGAACGAGCCCGCGGCGGTGAGCACGAGCAGCGCGGCGACGAGCAGGAACGACCGCGCGAAGAGCGTCATCGCGTCAGGCCGCGTCGGGCACGAACACGTAGCCGAAGCCCCACACCGTCTGGATGTGGCGCGGCCGCGCCGGGTCCTCCTCGACGATCTTGCGCAGGCGCGAGATCTGCACGTCGATCGAGCGGTCGA
>CAZOWR010000016.1:0-22891 GCA_964583645.1 uncultured Enterobacteriaceae bacterium | reverse complement strand
TCGCCGTGGTGCCGATGAAGTTCATGAAGGAGCTGCACGTCGCCGACGAGATCGTGAACGTGAACGGCGGCGCCATCGCCATGGGCCACCCGCTCGGCGCGACCGGCGCCATGATCCTCGGCACGCTCATCGACGAGCTGGAGGCGAGGAAGCTGCGCTATGGCCTGGCGACGCTGTGCGTGGGGGGCGGCATGGGCATTGCCACGATCGTGGAGCGCATCTGAATGGCGGCATCCGCGGTCCGCTACGAAAAGGACAGCGCGAACGTAGTCACCCTTACCTTCGATGCCCCGGGCGCCCCGGTCAACACCATGACCGAGGCGTGGCAGAGCGCGTTCTTCGACGCGGTGGCGCGCCTGGAACGCGAGAAGGACGGCATCGCGGGCGTCATCCTCGCCTCGGCGAAGAAGACCTTCTTCGCCGGCGCGGAGCTCAAGGACGTGCTGCAGTGGGGCCCGGCGGACGGGCCGCGCATCTTCCGCTGGATCGAGGAGGTCAAGCGCCGCATGCGCGCGCTCGAGCGCCTGGGCAAGCCCGTGGTGGCGGCGCTGGGCGGCTCGGCGCTCGGCGGCGGCTGGGAGATCGCGCTCAGCGCGCATTGCCGCATCGTCCTGGACGATGCGCGCATCGAGCTGGGGCTCCCCGAGGTGACCTTGGGGCTGCTGCCGGGCGCGGGCGGCGTGACCAAGATGACCCGGCTGCTCGGCCTGCAGGGCGCGTTTCCCTATCTCGTGGAGGGCAAGACCCTGCGTCCTCGCGAGGCCGCGGACCTGGGGCTGGCGCAGGGCCTGGCGGCGAGTGCGCAGGACGTGTTCCGCATGGCGCGCGAGTGGATCCGCGCGCACCCGGCGCCGCGGCAGCCCTGGGACGGGGAGGGCTACCGCATGCCCGGAGGCGGCCCCTCGAGCACCAAGGTCTCGCAGCTGCTCTCTATCGCGCCCGCGATGCTCACGGAGAAGACGCGCGGCCTGTACCCCGCGCCGGAGGCGATCCTCGCGGCGATGGTCGAGGGCGCGCACGTCGATTTCGACACGGCGCTGAGGATCGAATCGCGCTACCTCGCCAAGCTCGCCGTCGGTGCCGTGGCGAAGAACATGATCACGCTGTTCTTCAACCGCACCGCGATCCGCTCGGGTGCCTCGCGGCCGAAGGACGTGCCGCAGTGGCGGGCGACGAAGGTGGGGATCCTCGGCGCCGGCATGATGGGCGCCGGGATCGCCTGGGCGAACGCGAGCCGCGGCGTGCCGTGCGTGCTGAAGGACGTGTCGCTCGAGCAGGCGCAAAAGGGGAAGGCCTACAGCGCGAGGCTGCTCGAGCGGCGCAAGCGCGACACGGCGCCGCTCGAGCTCATCACGCCGACAGCGGAGGCGAAGGATCTTTCGGGCTGCGACCTGATCATCGAGGCGGTGTTCGAGAAGCGCGAGCTCAAGGCGCAGGTGACCAGGGAAGCCGAGCCGATGCTCGCCCCCGATGGAATATTTGCGTCGAATACGTCGACGCTCCCGATCTCGGGTCTTGCCGCCGCGGCGGCAAGACCCGAGAAATTCATAGGGCTGCACTTCTTCTCCCCCGTGGACCGCATGCAGCTCGTCGAGATCATCAAGGGCGCGAAGACCTCCGCCGGGACCCTGGCGAAGGCGCACGACTACGTGCTGCAGATCGGCAAGATCCCGATCGTGGTCAACGACGCCCGCGGCTTCTTCACCAGCCGCAGCTTCGGCACCTTCGTGCAGGAGGGCTGCGCCATGCTCGCCGAGGGCATCCCGGCGGCGGTGATCGAGAACGCAGCGCGCCAGGCGGGCATGCCGGTGGGGCCGCTCGCGGTGATCGACGAGACCTCGCTCTCGCTCTCGGTGCACGTCATGGAGCAGGCCGCGGCCGACCTCGAGGCCGAGGGCAAGCCGCTGCCGCCCGTGCATCCCGGGCAGCAGGTCATCGTGCGCATGGTGAAGGAGCTGAACCGCCCGGGGCGCGCCGGGGGAGGCGGGTTCTACGAGTATCCGAAGGACGGCAGGAAGTTCCTCTGGCCGCAGCTCGCGAAGCTCTTCGGCAGGCCGGGCGTTCGCTGGGACATGCAGGAGCTGAAGGACCGCATCCTGTACCGCCAGGCGATCGAGGCGGCGAGGTGCCTCGAGGAAGGCGTGCTCACCGCGGTGCACGACGCCAACATCGGCTCGGTGTTCGGCATCGGCTTTCCGGCGTGGACCGGCGGGGCGCTGCAGTTCGTCAACCACGTGGGGACGGCGCAGTTCGTCGCGCGCGCGGACGCGCTGGCGAAGCAGCACGGCGCGCGCTTCGCGCCGCCGCAGCTGCTGCGCGATCTCGCGGCGAAGGGCGAGCCGCTGCGCTAGCGCGATGGCGCTGCCGCCGCTCCTGCAGAACCTGCGGCTCCCCGTGATCGGGGCGCCGATGTTCATCGCCGGCAATCCGAAGCTCGTGATCGAGCAGTGCAGGGCGGGCATCGTCGGCTCGTTCCCCGCCCTCAACGCGCGGCCGCAGGAAGAGCTCGACGAGTGGCTCGGCAGCATCGAGGCGGCGCTCGCGGCGCAGCCGGATGCCGCGCCCTACGCGGTCAACCAGATCGTGCACAAGTCGAACGACCGTCTCGAGCGCGACCTCGAGGCGTGCATCCGCCACCGCGTGCCGATCACGATCACCAGCCTGCGTGCGCCGAACGACGTCATTCCGGCGATCCACGCCTACGGCGGCATCGTGCTGCACGACGTCATCAGCGTGCGCCACGCGGAGAAGGCGCTGGAAGCCGGCGTCGACGGCCTGATCCTGGTGTGCGCCGGCGCGGGCGGCCACGCCGGGATGCTCTCGCCCTTCGCGCTGGTGGGCGAGGTGCGGCGCTTCTACGACGGCCCGATCGTGCTCTCGGGCGCGATCGCCTCCGGGGACGCGATCCTCGCGGCGCTCGCTGCGGGCGCGGACCTCGCCTACATCGGCACGCGCTTCCTCGCCACGCCCGAGGCGAGCGTCCCGGAGCGCTACAAGGAGGAGATCCTGCGCTCGGCGGCGGCCGACATCGTCTACACGGACCTGTTTTCCGGCGTGCACGGCAACTACCTGCGCCACAGCGTGGCGGCGGCGGGCTTCGATCCGCAGAACCTGCCGAAGTCCGATCCGAAGAAGATGAACTTCGGCTCGGGCTCCGGCGTGGAGAAGAAGGTATGGCGCGACATCTGGAGCGCGGGCCAGGGCGTGGGCCAGATCGACACCGTGATCCCGGCGGCCGAGGTGGTGGCGCGCCTTGCCGAGGAGTACGCCGCGGCGCGCCGGCGGCTGCAGATCAACTGATGGCGGTGCTCGAATCCGAGCGGCGCGGCCCCGCCGCCTGGCTGTGGCTCAACCGGCCGGAGGTAAGGAATGCGCTGAACGGCGAGCTGCAGGACGCGCTTTCACGTTCCCTGGACGAGCTCGAAAAGCAGGCGGTGGTTCGCGTGATCGTGCTGGCCGGGCGTGGCCAGGCGTTCAGCGCCGGGGGCGACCTCGCCCGGATGGAGCAGGCGGCCAAGCTCGCGCAGGCGCGCTCGCGCCGCGAGGCACGGCGCTTCGCGCGGCTGCTGCTTCGCATCCACACCTACCCGAAACCGGTGATCGCGCGCGTGCACGGCGCGGCGTTCGCCGGCGGCATGGGGCTCTGCGCGGCGTGCGACCTGGTGATCGCCGCGGAGGAGGCCGAGTTCTGCCTGCCGGAGGTGCGCATCGGCCTCGTGCCGGCGATGATCAGCCCGTATCTGGTGCGCGCGCTGGGCGCGCCGCAGGCGAGGCGCTACGTGCTCACCGGGGAGCGCCTCGGCGCGCGCGAGGCGCACCGCATCGGCTTGGTCCACGAGTGTGTCCCGGCGGCGGGGCTGGATGCGAGCGTGGAGCGGCTGGTCGGGCAGATCGCGCGCGCCGGCCCGAACGCGCTCGCGCACGCAAAGAAGCTGCTGGCGCGCGTGGAGCGCGCCGGGATTACGCCGAAGCTCGCGGCGGATACTGCGTCGGTGCTCGCCGCGGTGCGCGGCGGCGAGGAGGCTCGCGAGGGCATCCGCGCGTTTCTTGAAAGGCGCGCGCCCTTCTGGTCCGGCAGGAGTTGAGCCAGGGCTTCAATCGGCGCACCACTACGGGGAGGACACATGAGCCAGGCTTGGTGGCTGAGCGGGGAGTATCTGGAGAACTGCAACTGCGAGGTGCTCTGCCCCTGCCTCCTCGGGCCGCGCAACGCGCGCGGCGGCGCGATGGCGCGTCCTACCGAGGGACACTGCGACGTGCCTCTCGTGTTCCGCATCGAGCAGGGCGCAGCGGGCGAGGTATCGCTCGCGGGAACCCACGCGGCGCTCGCCGTGCACACGCCCGGCGCGATGGGGGAGGGCAACTGGCGTGCCGCGCTGTATCTTGACGCCAACGCGAGCGCCGCGCAGCGCGAGGCGCTCGAGCGCATCTTCGGCGGGCAGGCGGGCGGAATCATGGCGCGACTGAAGGTCCTGGTCGCCGAATGGCTTCCGGTGCGGGTGGCGCCCATCGAGTTCGGTCGCGAAGGCCGCAGACGCTGGGCGAGGATTCCCGGCGTGCTGGACATCGAGCTCGAGGGCATCGAGGGCGCCGACGGCGCGGAATCCTGGCTCGACAACGTGCGCCACTTCGTGTCGCGCCGGCTCGCCGCCGCGCGCGCAAAGCGCGGCAACTATCGCGATCACGGCTGGAGCTGGGACAGCGCGGGCCGCAATGGCCACTATGCTGGGTTCGAGTGGCGCGGGCCGTGACCGAGGCGTCGGTATGCGCCGCAGCGTGGAACCGAGTTCTTTAGGGCGCCGGCTTCACCACGCCCGCCGCTTCGCCGAACCCGATCCCAACCCTGCCCTCGCGCTCGCAGCGGCCGCGCAGGATCAGCTCGTCGCCGTCCTCGAGGAACGTCCGGCTCTCGCCCGCAGGCAGCGAGAGCGGCTGCTTGCCGCCCCCCGTGAGCTCGAGCAGCGACCCCAGCGAGTCCGGCGCAGGGCCGGAGATGGTGCCCGAGCCGAGCAGGTCGCCCGGGCGCAGGTTGCAGCCGTTGGAGGCCTGGTGCGTCACCACCTGCGCGACGGTCCAGTACGAGTGCCGGAAGCTGCTGCGGGCGAGCCGCATCGGCGGGAGCTTGCGGGTGCGCATTTGTCGGGTCCGGAGGTGGGCCTCCATGCCGATGTCGTAGCCTCCCTCGCGCTGGTCGCGCGCATCCGAGAGGTAGGAGAGCGGCGCGGGCTGGCCGCCGGAGCGCTCGAAGGCCTCGCAGCGGAAGGGCGCGAGCGCCTCCAGGGTCACGACCCACGGCGAAATCGTGGTGGCGAAGCTCTTGGCGAGAAACGGCCCGAGCGGCTGGTACTCCCAGGCCTGGATGTCGCGCGCCGACCAGTCGTTGAGCAGCACGACGCCGAACACGTGACCGAGCGCGCGCCGGATGGGAATCGGCTTGCCGGGGGGGTTGCCGGGACCGACGACGAAGCCGAGCTCCAGCTCGAAATCGAGGCGCCTGCTGGGGCCGAAGGTCGGCTCGGCGAACTCCGGCCCCTTGCGCTGGCCGTTGGGGCGCACGACGGGCGTGCCGCTCGGCACCACCGAGGAGGCGCGGCCGTGATAGCCGATCGGCACCCAGTGATAGTTCGGCAGCAGCGGGTTGTCGGGCCGGAACATGCGCCCGGTGTTGGTGGCGTGGTAGATCCCGGTGAAGAAGTCGCTGTAGTCGCCGATCTCCACCGGGAGGAGCAGCTGCGCCTTCGCCATCGGCACGAGGTGCCCGCGGAACCGCCGCTCCTGCCTCGGATCGGAAAGCCCCTTCGACAGAACGTTCCTCAGCGCCCGCCACATGGCAGGTCCCGCCGCCGCGAGCCGGTTGAGCGTGGGGCCGGTCTTCAAGCCGACCGCCGCAAGATCGAGAATCCGGTCGCCGATGGCGACGCCGCCGCGCGGCGGCTCCTTGGAGCCCTTCCTGCGGAAGACGCCCAAGGGCAGGTTCTGGATCGGGAAGTCGCTGTCCGGCGCGTTCGCGCTCTCGACCCAGCTGCGCAGCTCCGGATCGTGCGTGCGGTTCACTTGAAGCGCTTGCGAAAGCCGCCCCAAACCGCGTCGTAGCCCTTCTGCAGCTGGGGCGCCGAAAGCGCGAACTTCGTCGGCCGGAACACGTAGCGCGACTCCCACATGAAGGCGAGCGTGTGCTCGATCTTGTGCGGCTGAAGCTCGGCGGCGCTCGCCTTGTCGAAGGTCGCGAGGTCCGGGCCGTGCGGCTGCATGCAGTTGTGGATCGAGATGCCGCCCGGCAGAAACCCTTCGGCCTTGGCGTCGTAGACGCCGCGCACCAGGCCCATCAGCTCGCTCATGACGTTGCGGTGGAACCATGGCGGGCGGAAGGTGTGCTCGGCGACCATCCAGCGCGGCGGGAAGATCACGAAGTCGCAGTTGGCGACGCCCGGCTGTCCCGACGGCGAGGTGAGCACCGTGAAGATCGAGGGATCGGGATGGTCGACGCTCACCGTGTTGATGGTCATGAATTTCGCGAGGTCGTACTTGTAGGGCGCGCCGTTGCCGTGCCAGGCGACGACGTCGAGCGGCGAATGGCGCTGCTCCGCGGCCCACAGGCCGCCGAGGAACTTGGCGACGAGCTGGCAGCGGCCGCCGCGCTCCTCGAACGCCGCGACCGGCGCGAGAAAATGGCGCTTCTGCGCGAGGCCCTGCGCGCCGATCGGCCCGAGCTCGGGCAGGCGAAAGTGCGCGCCGTAGTTCTCGCAGACGTAGCCGCGCGACGGGCCCTGCACGCCGACCTTGAACTTCATGCCGCGCGGCACGACCGCGATCTCGCCCGGCGCGGCCTCGAGCCGTCCCAGCTCGGTGAAGAGCTCGAGCGCCCCTTGCTGCGGCACCAGCATCAGCTCGCCGTCCGCGCTGCTGAAGCAGCGGTCGGTCATCGAGCGGTTGGCGCGGTAGACGTGCACCGCGATCCCGGCCTGCATCGCGGGATCGCCCGAGCCCGCGATCGTCGCCAGGCTGTCGATGAAGTCGGTGGGCTTGGACAGCAGCGGCAGCGGGTCCCAGCGCAGGCGGTGGGGCGGCGTCTCGACCTCGTCGAAGGGCCCCGAGCGCAGCAACCCGTTGGCGATGCGCCGGTACGGCGCCTGCATCGCCGAGGGCCGCAGGCGATAGACCCAGGCCGAGAGGTTCTCCGCGCGCGGCGCGGTGAAGGCGGTGAACGACAGCACTTCGGGATAGAGCCCGCGCGGCGGACGCTGCGGCGAGTTCTGGCCCGCGGGGAGCGCGCCGCGCACCGCCTCGCTGGAGAAGGCGTTGCCGAACCCGGACTGGTATTTGAGCTTCATCGAGGAGAGCGGCGCAAGGGTGGTCCGGCCCTATTCTAGGAGGACTTGAGCACGCCGCGCTCGAGCTGGTCGCGCTCGAGCGACTCGAACAGCGCCTTGAAGTTGCCCTCGCCGAAGCCCTCGTCGCCCTTGCGCTGGATGAACTCGAAGAACACCGGCCCGAGCAGCGCGCCGGAGAAGATCTGCAGCAGCAGGCGCGGCCGGCCGCCCTCGGTCGAGCCGTCGAGCAGGATGCCGCGCGATTGGAGCTCGGCGGTGTTCTCGCCGTGGCCGGGCAGGCGCTCCTCGAGCATACGGTAGTAGGCGGGCGGCGGCGCGCCCATCAGCGGCACGCCCGCGCGCTTGAGGCGGTCCACGCTCGCGATCAGGTCGTCGGTGAGGAGCGCGATGTGCTGGATACCCTCGCCGTTGAACTTCATCAGGAACTCCTCGATCTGTCCCGTGGTTCGCGACGCCTCCTCGTTCAGCGGAATCCGGATGCGGCCGTCGGGCGCGGTCATGGCGCGCGAGGCGAGGCCGGTGTACTCGCCCTTGATATCGAAATAGCGGAGCTCGCGGAAGTTGAACAACCGCTCGTAGAACTGCCCCCAGTACGCCATGCGGCCCCGGTACACGTTGTGCGTCAGGTGATCGATGATCGTCAGGCCGTGGCCCGCCGGATGCCGGTCTGCGCCCTCGATCCACTCGAAGTCGATGTCGTAGATCGAGCGGCCTTCCTCGAAGCGGTCGATGAGGTAGAGCGGCGCGCCGCCGATGCCCTTGATCGCGGGCAGGCGCAGCTCCATCGGGCCGGTGGGCATCTCCATCGGCTGCGCGCCGAGCTCGAGCGCCCGCGCGTAGGCCCGGTGCGAGTCACGCACGCGGAACGCCATGCCACAGGCCGAGGGGCCGTGCTCGGCGGCAAAGTACGCTGCGGCGCTGCGCGGCTCGCGGTTGACGATGAAGTTGATGCCGCCCTGGCGGTAGAGCGCCACGTCCTTGGAGCGGTGCAGCGCCACCTTCGAGAAGCCGAGCTTCTCGAGCACCGGCTCGAGCACGCCGGGCTCGGGCGAGGCGAACTCGACGAACTCGAAGCCCATGAGGCCCATCGGATTCTCGAACAGGTCGGTCACGGCATTCCTCCTAGCCGCGGATGTCGAGCATGGTGCCCGGGAGCCACAGCGCGAGCTGCGGCAGCGCCATGACCACCGCCAGGCAGGCGATCATCAGGATCACGTAGGGCGCCGAGCCCCGGATGATCTCGCCGATCGGCGCGCGCGTCACCGCCTTGATGGTGAAGAGGTTCATGCCCACCGGCGGCGTGATCATCGCCAACTCCAGGTTGATGGTGAGCAGCACCCCGTACCAGATCGGGTTGATGCCGAGGTGCGCCATCACGGGAAGAATGACCGGCGTGGTGATGAGGATGATGGCGATCGACTCAAGGAACATCCCGAGCACGACGAGCAGCGCCATCATCACCAGCAGAAAGCCGATCGGCCCGAGCCCGAATGCCGACACCAGCTCGACGACCTGGTGCGGGATGCGCATCTTGGTGAGCACGAAGCCGAACACGGAGGCCCCGGCGAGGATCATGAAGAGCATCGCCGAGGTGCGACTGGCGTCGAGCGCCGACGCCCAGACCTCGGCCCAGCGGATCGTGCGGTAGATGGCGGCACCGACGAGCAGCGCGAGCAGGGCGCCCGCGGCCGCCGCTTCCGTCGCCGTGAACACGCCTGCGTACATGCCGCCCAGCACCAGCGCGGGGAGCGTCAACGCCCACGCCGAGCGCCGCAGCGCGCCGAGCGCCTCGGCAAGCGAGGCGCGCGGCTCGCGCCGCACCGCGCGCGCGCCCAGGGCGGTCGAGCCCATCGTCCACGCCGCGAAGATCGCGGCCATCAGCAACCCAGGAACGATGCCCGCCATGAAGAGCGCGCCGATCGAGGTGTCGGAGACCACGCCGTAGAGCACCATGGGGCCGGAGGGAGGGATGAGGATGCCCAGCGTGCCCCCCGCGGCCACGAGGCCGTAGGCGGCGCGAGGCTCGTAGCCGAAGCGGATCATCTGCGGAATGGCGACCGCGCCGATGGTGAGGGCGGTGGCGACGCTCGAGCCCGAGATGGCGGCGAACACGGTGCAGGCGGCGATGGTGGCGACGCCGACGCCGCCCGGCAGGTGGCGCGTGAGCGTGTAGGCGGTGCCGTAGAGATCGTCCACGATGCGGCTGCGGATCATGACGTGCGCCATGAACGCGAACAGCGGGATCGCGACCAGCAGGTAGCGGTTCAGCTCGCCGTAGATCACCTCCGAGATCGAGCCTAGGCCCCCTTGCGTGGCGACGAGCAGCGCGCCGCCGAAGAGCGTCAGCCCGGCGAAGATCGGCAGGCCGCTGAAGAGCAGCAGGACCAGGCCGGCGAAGATGAGCGCGATCGTCACTCCGGGCGCTCCACGGCGTGCGGCGGCTCCGCCGGCGGCGCGCCCGCGGCCAGGCGCGCGAGCGTCTCGAGCGCCACCAGCGCCATGAGGGCCCCGCCGAGCGGCACCAGCAGCTGGACCCAGTACACGGGGATCTCGACGTTGCCTTCGGCGACGATGCCGAGGCTGCGCGAGAACATCGCCGTGCTCCAGCCGTTGACCGCCAGGACCAGCGCGACCGCGAGCGCGGCGAGCGCCGACCAGCCCTCGGCCCAGCGCCGCGCGCGCGGGCCGAGCCGGGCGGTGAGCAGGTCGACGCCGATGTGCTCGTTGCGGCGCAGCGCCTGCGCCGCGGCGAGCATGACGATGCCGACGAGCGCGAAGCCCACCGCGTCGTCCACCCAGGCCGGCGGGCGGTTGAAGGCGTAGCGCATCACCACCGACCAGGCCACCAGCGCGAGCGAGGCGAGCACGCCCGCGGCGGAGGCCGCGACGGCGGCCCGCGTCAGGGCGCCGAGGACCCGCGCGGCGAGCGCGAAGGCGCGCGCGGCCACGGCGGCGCGCTCAGAGCTTCTTGATCAGCTCGAGCAGGCGCGGCGCATCGGGGCTCGCCTCGCCGAACGCCTTGAGCACGGCGGGCTGCATCGCCTCCGCCATCACCTTCTCCTGCGCCTTGGTGAGCACCGTGACGTTCATGCCCTTGTCGCGCAGCACCTGGATGTCCTCGGCCGGGATGCCGTCGGCGGCGGGGATGGCGCGCGCCTCGGCCTTGGCCACGGCCTCGAGGATGCCCTTGCGCACGGCCTCGGGCAGGCCGTTCCACCAGGCCGGGTTCACGACCAGGTTGTCGTAGGCGAGGATGATGTTGGAGGCGACGCCGAACTTCTGCACCTCGTAGAAGCGCCGGCTGTTGGCCGCCTTGACGCCGGTGAAGCCGGCGTCGATGACGCCGGTCTGCAGTGCCTGGTAGACCTCGGGGGCCGGCATCGGCGAGGGCGAGGCGCCCATCGCGGCGAGCCCGGCGTCGAACAGCTTCGACAGTCCGCGTACCTTGACGCCCTTGAAGTCCTGCGGCGTCACCAGCGCCTTTTTCGCCGAGGTGAAGATGCCGTCGTTCGCGTCCATGAGCCAGGCAATGTTGATGACGCCCTTCTCCGCCATCTTGGCGTCGAGCATCTTCTGTGCTTCCGAGCCGCGGAACTTGCGCATCTTCTCCACGGAAGACATGAAATAGGGAATGACGGTGACGTTCATCTCGGGGATGGTCCCGCCCCACTGGAAGGAGAGCACGGCGGCCGACTCGAGCTTGCCGCCGGCGACCGCGGCGTGGTGCTGCGCCGGCTTGAAGAGCTGCGCCGCGCCGAAGATCTGCACCTCGACCTTGCCGCCCGTGTTCGCCTTCACCTCGGCGGCGAACTGCTCCAGGTTCTTCGCCGAGTGGTGCGCCGGCGGGAACTGGTGGCTGAGGCGCATGGTGTAGTCGGCCGCCTGGGCGCCTGCGGCGAGGCAGGCGGCGAGGGCGCAGAGAACGAGTTGCCGTTTGCGAAGCATGGATCTCCTCCTGGGTGCGTGGGTTGGGTGGGATGCAATTATGCCGTGCGGGCGCGCTTGAGAAGCGTCTCGAACCGCGGCGCCAGGTCACCCTGGTCGAGCGCGCGCTGCAGCACCCCGAGCGTCTCGCGGATCCGCTTGAGGTCGAGCCGGCGCTGCGCCGCGAGGATCGCGACGATGTCGTCCTCGTCCTTGCCGCGCCCGGCGAGCACCTTCATGACGATCAAGTCTTCCGGGCTGGCGAGGGGAACGCGCACGCCCTCGATGACGCGGTAGCGCCGACGCCTGAAGAAGCACTCCTCGATTCCGGGGCCCGCCAGCACGATGTCGACCGGCATGCCGGAGCGGGAATGGACGAAGGGCAGGACGCGGGTCCTTGCCACGAACTCCCCGACGTCGCGCACGCGAAGCCGCAGCCCCGCCTTTTCGAGCGCCCCGACCAGCTCGGCGCTGGTCCGCCGGCGCAACTGAACCGTGACGTCGACGTCGGCGGTGAGTCTCGCCGCGCCGTAGAGCAGCGCTGCCTGCGCCCCGAAGAGGTACCAGGGCGCGCCGAGCTTCTTCAGGGCCCGGGCGAGCGCCGCGAGCGCGTCAGCGAGCGGCGAACGCACGCGCGGCGCGGTCGAGGAGCCGCTTGAGCGCCACGTGCTGCGCGAAATCCGCGTCCCGGTCCCGCGCCGTCGGCCAGTCCGGCCTGACCCTGCGCGCGTACTCCCGCAGCGCGCGCCCGGCCTCGAGGCCCGAGCGTCCGCGCGTCGCCCGATTGCGCCCGGCGTGGTGGCGGCGCTTGAGCGCGGCGACGCGGTCGCGGTCTCGTGCGACGAACGCGCGGATGGCGTCCCGGTCCATGGCTCGAGTTTACTCTGCCGGGCGTGCGGCTCACAGCCGCAGCGCCATCGGCGGCGGGTGTCAATCTGTTACGCGTGTTCCCTCGCGCCTGAGCGGCATCCGGTCGAGCCATTTCCGCACCTCGCCGGGATCGGAAAAAAGCGTTTCCAGCTCGGCGCGCGCCTCGGCCTCGGTCTGCAGCACCGATTCGACCACGCCGCGCCGCTCGCCCGAGCGGTCGGTGGCGAGCTCCAGGCGCACGCCGAACGGGTCGAGGAAGTACGCCGACCAGAAGCGCCCGCCGAGGGGCACCGGCCCCACGACGTGCACGCCGCAGGCGCGCACGTGCTCCACCATGGCGTCGAATTTCTCCGGCGGCACGTGGAAAGCGACGTGCTGCATGCCCCCGACGTGATCGCGCACCTGCTTCGGCAGGCCCTTGGGGTACTCGAACACGGCGAACAGCGAGTCGTTCCCCATGTCGAAGAAGTAGTGCCGCAGCTTGTCGTAGGGCGGCTGCCAGCGGTCCTGTTCGAAGGGCACGCGGCGCGCGTGCACCAGGCGAAATCCCATGACGCGCGTGTAGAAGTCGAGCGCCGCCGGCATGTCGTCGCTCACCACGGCCAGATGGTCAACCCCTCGCGTATGCATGCGGTCTCTCCTCAAGCCCGATCGGGGGCGCGCTGCAATCGCGCGCGGCGCTGCGCGACGGGATTCACGGCTCGAGCACGGGCATGTCGCGCAGCCTGGCATAGATCGGGGTGAAATCCGGGGCCGTTTCGCGCATCAGGTGCGCGAACGAATCGATGACGAAGTAGGTCGTCTGGAAGCGGTCGATGCGGTAGCTGGTGCGCAGGATGCGCTCCAGGCCGAAGTCGAGGCGCCGCGGCGCGGGGTCCTCGACGCAATAGGCGAGCTCGCCGCCCGAGGAGAGCAGCCCCGCGCCGTAAGCGCGCACGCCCTGCGGCGTGCGCATGAGCCCGAACTCGATCGTGTACCAGTACAGGCGCGCGAGCATCGGCACCGCGTCCAGGCGCATCGCCTTGAGACCCCCCTTGCCGTACTCGTGCAGGTGATCGGCGTAGACGCGATCGAAGAGCAGCGGCACGTGACCGAAGAAGTCGTGGAACACGTCCGGCTCCACGATGTAGTCGAACTCCTCGGGTGAGCGCAGCCACACGGTCACCGGGAAGCGCCGGCTCGCGAGGTGCGTGAAGAAGGCCTCGTCGGGAATCAGGCCCGGCACCGCCACGATCTCCCAGCCGGTCGCCGCCCGGAGCTTCCTGGACACTGCGTCGAAGCGCGGAATGGCGGCGGCATCGAGTCCCTCGACGGCGCGGATCCATTCCGGGCAGGCGTAGCGCGGCACGAGCTTCGCCTGGCGCGCGAATAAGCGCCGGAACAGGGCGTGCTGCTCCGCCGTGTAGCGCGACCAGTCCTGCTCGACCGCGCAGTCCGGGCCCGCGCGGCTGTAGTCGCCCCGCAGCTCGCTCTTCATGCGCGCAATGCTACGCCGGTCGCACGCGGACCGGCAGCGTGCGAAAGCCGCGGAAGCGGATGCGCCGGTCGCGCACCGGTTCGCCCGCCGCCTCGATCGCCGCGAAGCGCGCGAGCAGCCGCGCGAAAGCGATGCGCCCCTCCAGGCGCGCGACGTTCATGCCGGCGCAGGCGTGATCGCCCTGGCCGAAGGCGACGTGGCGATTGGGCCTGCGGCCGACGTCGAAGCGCTCGGGGTCGGAAAACTGCGCCGGGTCGCGGTTGACCGCGCCGATGCCGATGGTGATCGAGGTCCCGCTCGGCAGCTCGGCGGCGCCGAGCACCATCGGCGCGACAAGGCGCCGGTTGTTGAGCTGGATCGGCCCCTCGTAGCGCAGCATCTCCTCGATCGCGGACGGGACCAGCGCCGGGTCGGCGCGCAGCCGCTCGAGCTCCGCCGGATGGCGCAGCAGCAGCCACATGCCGTTGCCGATGAGGTTGGTGGTGGTCTCGTGCCCGGCGTTCAGCAGGAAGATGCACTGGTGGTGCAGCTCGGTCTCGGTGAGCCGCTCGCCGTCCTGCTCCCCCTGGATCAGGCGCGTGAGGACGTCGCTCTCGCGGTCGCCGGGGCGGCGCCGCCGCGCCTCGATGAGCGTCCTCAGGTAGGCGACGAAGTCGGAGACCGCCCGGTTGCCCCGCTCGAGCGCCTCGGGGGAGGGCGCGGGCTCGAGGCCCGAGAGGATCGCGAGCGACCAGCCCCGCAGCGGCGCACGCTCGGCGTGCGGCACCTGTAGCAGGTTGCCGATCACCTCGACCGGGATCCGGGCGGCAAACGCCTCGATGAAGTCGAGCTCGCGCAGCTCGGCCATGCGCTCGAGCAGCCGCTCGATGAGGCGCAGCACGTCCGCCTCCATGCGTGCGATGGCGCGCTGGTTGAGCGCGCCCATGATGATGCGGCGCACGCGCGTGTGCAGCGGCGGGTCGTTGAACACGAGGCTCGTGGTGTGGTGCTCGTAGAGCGGCGTGCGGCCGAACTTCGGCAGGAACTCGACCTTCTTGTCCGAGCTCGCGCGCGTGGCATCGCGGTACACCGCGAGCGCATCGTCGTAGCGCGACAGGAACATCCCGCCGCCCTCGAGCGGATGCACCGGGTCGTGGCCGCGCAGCGCCGCGTACCAGGGATAGGGATCGTCGATGAAGCCCGGCGGCGGGCGGGTGAGGCTGAAGGCGAGCGCCGCGTCGCGCGAAACCATTCGGTTATTATGCACGCCGGCCACACGCCGCATCATGAGCACGACGAAGACCTTCCGCTACTACGAGTTCGTCATGGCGGCGTTCGTCACCGTGCTCATCTGCTCGAACCTGATCGGGCCGGCGAAGATCTCCTCCGTGGAGCTGCCGCTCGTGGGCGCGTTCGCCTTCGGCGCCGGCGCGCTGTTCTTCCCGATCTCGTACGTGTTCGGCGACATCCTCACCGAGGTCTACGGCTACGCGCGGGCGCGCCGCGTCATCTGGGCGGGGTTCGCGGGGCTCGGGTTCGCCTCGTTCATGGCCACCGTGGTGGTGGCGCTGCCGCCGGCGCCCTTCTGGACGCACCAGGCGGCCTACGAGATCGCGTTCGGCAACACCTGGCGCATCGTCGCCGCCTCCATGCTGGCGTACTTCTGCGGCGAGTTCGTGAATTCCTTCGTGCTCGCGAAGATGAAGCTCATGACCGCGGGCCGCTGGCTCTGGACGCGCACCATCGGCTCGACCGTGGCGGGCGAGGCGGTCGACTCGGCGCTGTTCTATCCGCTCGCCTTCTACGGCGCGGGTATCATCCCGGACGATCGGCTGCCGGCGGTGATGCTCGCGCAGTTCGCGGCCAAGACCGCGGTCGAGGTCGTGTTCACGCCGCTGACCTACCAGGTGGTCGGGTTCCTGAAGCGCGCGGAGCACGAGGACCACTACGACCGGCATACCAGCTTCACGCCCTTCAGCCTGAAGGCCTGAGGGGCGAGACGCGACGGAGGCGCCATGCAGACGGTAACCAAGATCCTCGGCGACGCGATCCTGCAGACCACCGTGGTGCTCGCCGTCGCGGGCGGCGTGCTCGGCCTGGTGTTCGGCGCCTTGCTCATCCTCGACAGCGCGCGCGTGTTCCGGCTGAGCGAGCGCATGGGACGCGTGGTCTCGCCGGAGGGCTTGCTGCGGCCGCTCGACATCCCGCGCGATGCGAAGCTCGACCTCTACCGCCACAGCCGCTGGATCGGCGCGGCGCTGCTCGCGTGCGCGGGGTACGCGCTCTACGTGCTGCTCGCGCGCTACCACGCGCCTTCCCTGGTGCACGCCTTCCGCGGTCTCGCACGGCCGGTGGTGCTGGAGTGGATCGTGCAGAGCTCGTACCTGCTGCTGCTCGGCGCCAACGCGGTCCTGCTCGCGGCGGGCGCGGCGCTGCTCGTGCGCCCCGGCCTGCTGCGCACGCTCGAGCTGTGGGGCGGGCGGCGCGTCTCGGCGCCCGGGGTGGTGCGGCCGCTCGATGCGATGCACCTGCAGCCCGACCGGTTCGTGCAGCGCCGGCCGAAACTCGTCGGCTGGCTGCTGCTCCTCGGCGGCGCCTACGTTCTGGTGAGGCTCGGGCTCGCGTTCCTTCGCTAGCACCGCCCGTCAGGGGCGCGCTGCGCCGCTGCGCCAGGCCTCCAGCACCTGCCGCAGCTGCGAGCGCGTCGCGCTCGGCACGTCGTCCATGAAGTAGCGGCCCTCGACCTCGACGAAATACTGGCCCGCGACATGCGGCGCGCCCGCGCCGGCGTCCTTGAGCTCCCAGATGAGCAGGCGGTGGCGCCCGATCGCGATCTCGGCGAGCAGCCGGTTCTCGGGATAGAAGTAGCGCCCGAAGACGCGCTTGAACTCGTCTTCGCCGACCGCGTCGCGGTACTCGCGGAACACCTCGAAGCGGCGCCGGGGCGCGTTGGAGAGCAGCGCTGCCTCCTCGATGTTGCCTGCCAGGAGGTGGCGGTTGAGCAGCTTCGCGGCTTGCAGCGGGCTCGCCGGGGGGAGCGTCGCCGCGGCATCGAGCAGGTGCGCGTCTGCGGGGTGAACGCGCAGGGTGTAGCTGACGCGCTCGCCGTCGGGCAGCTCGAGCGTGCGTGCCTCCTGCGCCTCGCCGGCCGCGGCAAAGCAGGCCGCCGCAAGAAGCAGGGTCAGACCACGTTTTCTAGGCCGCCGCACGTTGCCCGGAGGCAGAAGCGAACTTGCGCATCAGCTCCTCGCGCCTGACCCGCGCGCGCTCGATGCCCTTGGCCTTGATGTGCCCGAAGCCGCGGATGTCCTCCGGCAGCGCGGCGATCTCGGCGGCGAGCGCGTGGTTCTCGCGCGTGAGCCCCGCGAGCAGCTGCTCCACGGTGCGCTCGTACTCCGCGATCAGCGCGCGCTCGGCGCGGCGCTCCTCGGTCCGGCCGAAGACGTCGAGCCAGGTGCCGCGCAGGCCCTTGAGCTTCGCCAGCAGCCGGAACGCGCCCATCATCCAGGGGCCGAAGCGCATTTTCCTCGGCTCCCCGGTGCGCGGGTCGGGCCGCGCGAGCAGCGGCGGGGCGAGGTGAAAGACCAGCCGGTAGTCGCCCTCGAAGCCCGCCGCGAGCTCCTTCAGGAACTCGCCCTCGGCGTAGAGCCGCGCCACCTCGTACTCGTCCTTGTAGGCGAGGAGCTTCGCGTAGGCCCGCGCCACGGCCTCCGCCAGCCGGGTTCCGCCGACGCGCTCGGCTTCGGCCCCGCGCACGCGCTCGACGAGCGCCCGGTAGCGCGCGCCGTAGCCGGCGTCCTGGTATCCGGTGAGGAGCCTGACGCGGCGCTCCACGATCTCCTCGAGCGTGCGCGAGAGGCGCTGCGCGAGCGGAATCACTTCGGCCGGGGTCGCGATGCGGCGCACGCGCTCGAGATCCACCGCCGCGCGCCGGCCCCAGACGAAGGCCCTGCGGTTGAAGTCCACCGCCACGCCGTTCAGCTCGATCGCGCGCTCGAGGGACTCGCGCGAGAGCGGCACCCAGCCCTTCTGCCAGCAGTACCCCAGCATGAACATGTTGGCGGCGATCGCGTCGCCCAGCAGCCCGCTCGCGAGCTCGGTGGCGGCCACGAACTCGGCGTTGCCCTCGCCGCAGGCCTCGGCGATGTCGCGCGCGAGGTCGCTCCCGGGCAGACGCCAGTCCGGGTTGCGCACGAATTCGGCGGTCGGCGTGACGCTCGCGTTGACCGCGGCGCGCGTGCGCCCCGCGGCCATCTTGTCGAGCGCCTCGCTACCTGCCGTCACCACCAGGTCGCAGCCGATCACGAGGCTCGCCTCGCCGGTGGCCAGGCGCGCCGCGTGCAGCGCCTCGGGCGCCGCGGCGATCTTCACGTGCGACATCACCGCGCCGTACTTCTGCGCCAGGCCCGACATGTCGAGCACCGACACGCCCTTGCCCTCGAGGTGCGCCGCCATGGCCATGATCTGCCCCACGGTGATGACGCCGGTGCCGCCGATTCCGGTCACCAGAGCGCCCCAGGGCGCGTCGAGCGCCGGCAGCGCGGGCTCGGCGAGCGCGGGAAAGGCGTCCGCGACCTGCGCGGCGGCCGGGTCCGCCAGCGCCGCCGCGCGCCCCTTGCGCAGCCGCCCGCCCTCCACGGTGACGAAGCTCGGGCAGAAGCCGTTGACGCAGGAGTAGTCCTTGTTGCACGAGGACTGGTTGATGCGGCGCTTGCGGCCGAACTCGGTCTCGAGCGGCTCGACCGACAGGCAGTTCGATTTCGCGCTGCAGTCCCCGCAGCCCTCGCACACCATCTCGTTGATGAAGGCGCGCACCGGGGGATCGGGGTACTCGTTCCTCTTGCGCCGGCGGCGCTTCTCCGAGGCGCAGGTCTGGTCGTAGATGATCGCCGACACCCCGTTTATCTCGCGCAGCTCGCGCTGCACGGCGTCGAGCTCGTCGCGGTGGCGCACGGTGACGCCCTCGGCCCAGCCCGTGCCGGCGGGATACTTCGCCGGCTCGTCGGTCACGACGACGATGGGCCGCACGCCCTCGGCGGCGATCTGGCGCGAGATGAGGGCCGGGTCCAGGGGCCCGTCGTGGTGCTGGCCGCCGGTCATGGCGACCGCGTCGTTGTAGAGGATCTTGTAGGTCATGCTGACCTTCGCCGCGACCGCGGCGCGGATCGCGAGCAGCCCGGAGTGGTAGTAGGTGCCGTCGCCCAGGTTGGCGAAGATGTGCTTTTCGCTCGTGAACGGCGCCTGGCCGATCCAGGGCGCGCCCTCGGCGCCCATGTGGGTGAAGGTCGCGGTGTTGCGGTTCATCCACACCGCCATGAAGTGGCAGCCGATGCCGGCGGTGGCACGGCTCCCCTCCGGCACGCGCGTCGAGGTGTTGTGCGGGCAGCCCGAGCAGAAGTAGGGCTCGCGCACGGCGGTGACGCGCGGCCTGGCGAGCGCTTTTTCCTTGAAGTCGAGAAACGCGAGCCGCTCCTTGAACTGCGTTCCGAGCGACGCGGTCATGTTCAGCCGCGCGAGGCGGTCCGCGATCGCGCGCGCCACCATCGCCGGCGAGTGCTCGTAGTGCGCCGGCAGCAGCCAGCGTCCCGCGGGCTGCCCCTCGGCGCGGCTCCACTCGCCGTTGTCGTCGAACTTGCCGACCACGCGCGGCGCGCGCGCCCCCTCCTTCCAGGCGTAGAGCTCCTCCTTGATCTGGTACTCGATCAGCTGGCGCTTCTCCTCGATGACGAAGATCTCCTCCAGCCCCTGCGCGAAGCGGCGCGCGCCCTGCGGCTCGAGCGGCCAGGACATCGCCACCTTGTAGACGCGCAGCCCGATGTCGCGCGCCACCGCCGCGTCGATGCCGAGGTCGGCGAGCGCCTGCATGGTGTCGCCGTAGCTCTTGCCCGTGGTGACGATGCCCAGACGCGCGCGCGGCGAATCCCAGATCACCCGGTCCAGCCCGTTGGCGCGCACGTAGGCGAGCGCGGCATAGACCTTCCAGTCGAGCATGCGCGCCTCCTGCTCGAGGATGCCGTCCGGCCAGCGGATGTTGAGGCCGTCGGGCGGCAGCGGGAAGCTCTCCGGGAGGCGGACCTGCGCGCGCCCGGGGTCGACCATCACCGAGGCGCCGGACTCGACCACGTCGGTGACGCACTTGAACGCGATCCAGCAGCCCGAATAGCGGCTCATCGCGAAGCCGTGCAGGCCGAGGTCGAGGTAATCCTGCACGTTGGCCGGGTTCAGCACCGGGATCAGGCAGGCCTTGAAGATGTGCTCGCTCTGGTGGGGGAGCGTCGAGGACTTCGCGCCGTGGTCGTCCCCCGCGAGCACCAGCACCCCCCCGTGCTTCGAGGTGCCCGCGGCGTTGGCGTGCTTGAACACGTCGCCGCAACGGTCCACGCCCGGCCCCTTGCCGTACCACATCGAGAACACGCCGTCGTATCTCGCGCCCGGGAACATGCCGACCTGCTGCGTGCCCCAGATCGCGGTCGCGGCGAGGTCTTCGTTCACCCCCGGCTGGAACACGACGTGGTGCGCTTCGAGGTGCTTTTTCGCGCGCCACAGCGACTGGTCGAGACCGCCGAGCGGCGAGCCCCGATAGCCCGAAACGAACCCGGCGGTGTTGAGCCCGGCGCGCGCGTCGCGCTCGCGCTGCAGCAGGGCGAGGCGGATGATCGCCTGGATGCCGGTCATGAACACGCGCCCGCGCTCGAGGGCGTACTTGTCGTCCAGCGAAACCCTGGCGAGGGCGCTCGCGTCCACCGGTGCGTTCATCGGCAAGCCTCCTGGTTTGGCAGCTCCCGAATATTAGACCGCGGCGCGCTCCCGGGTTCGCTCCTTCGCCGGCTGGTCCCAATAGGGCTCCGGACCGAACGAGTCGGCGAGGAAATCGATGAACACCCGCGTCTTCGCCGGCAGGTAGCGCCGGTGCGGGTAGACCGCGTAGATCGCGACGTCGGTGCCGAAGTCGTACCCGGGAAAGAGCGCGACGAGCGCGCCGTTCTCGAGGTACCGCCGCACGTCCCAGGTCGACTTGAGCGCGACGCCGAGACCGGCCACCGCCCAGTCGCGCAGCACCTCCCAGTTGTCGCAGGCATAACGGCCCGCGACGCGCACCGCGCCGCGCTCGCCGTCCGGGCCCTTGTACTCCCAGGTCATCTGGAAATCGGTGGCCGTCAGGCAGTTGTGGGCAGCGAGATCGGCGGGCACGCGCGGCACGCCGTGGCGCCGCAGGTACTCGGGGCTCGCGCACACCACGCGCCGGTTAGGCGCGAGGCGGCGCGCGGCGAGCGAGGAATCCTCGAGCTCGGCGATGCGGATCGCCACGTCGAAGCCCTCCTCGACCAGGTTCACCGTGCGGTCCGAGAGGCTGAGCTGCAGCCGCACCTTCGGGTAGCGCGCCGCGAACGGCGGCACGAGCGGCGCGATGTGAATGTGCCCGAACGAGGCGGGCAGCGCGACCTTCAGCACCCCCTGGGGCTCGACGCGCTGCTCGGAGGCGGCCGCCTCGGCCTCGTCGATCTCGGCGAGGATGCGCGTGCACGCTTCGTGGTAGCGCGCGCCCTCGTCGGTGAGCGAAAGCCGGCGCGTGGTGCGGTTGAGCAGGCGCACGCCGAGCCGCGCCTCCAGCGCGGCGAGCTTGCGGCTCACTGCTGCGGTAGAGACCCCGAGGTCGCGGCCGGCTGCAGACAGGCTGCCCGTGGCCACGACCTTTGAAAACACGGACATTTCTCCGAGCGAGTCCGACATGATATTTACCTATTCTGCAAAGGAGTTTTGCATAATGCCAGGATTGTATTACGAGGAGCAAAGCCGTAGATTTGATGCAGCGCAGCATCAAGAAAGAAGTAAGGGAATCCCAGTACGCGCCCGCCGCGGTCTCCTCCCTCCTCCTCCGCGGTAGGGGTTCGTCCCCTCCGCACCGCCTCAAAACGGTGCGGGGGGGACCGCGTCTTACCTCCGGATCAGGCGATCTCGGCCCACATCTCGCGGTCGCGTCGCGCCGTCCAGATGCGCGGGCGCCGGATGCCGCGCGCCTCGTCGTAGGCGCGCGCGACGTCGAACGGCATGCAGTGCTCGTAGATCGGGTAGGTGCCGTAGCCCGGGTCCATGCGCCGGCGCGCCATCGCGTAGACCTGCTTGAGCGTGCGCTGCTCGGCGACGCCGCGCCGTGCGACGCCGTACAGGCCGCGCACGAAATCGCGCGTGAAGTCGATCGCGCGCTCGCAAGCCGCGGGCGTGGCGAGCGCGGGGCCGCGCCCCGGGACGAGCGCACGCGGCTTGAGCGCGCGCAGCTTTTCGAGCGTCGCGGGCCATGCCTCGAGATGCGCATCGCCCGTGTAGATGCCCGCCCGGTACTCGACGAGGTCGCCCGCGAAGAGCACGCGCTGCGCGGGCACCCAGACCACAGTGTCGCCGCCGGTATGGCCCGGCCCCGGGTGCAGGATGCGCACCTCGAGCCTGCCCAGCATGAGCGTCAGCTCGTCTTTGAAAACGAGCGTGGGCCAGGTCAGCCCCGGGATCGAGGCTGCGCCGCGAAACAGGCGCGGAAAGCGGCCGATCTCGCTCGCCATGTCCTGTCTGCCGCGCTCGCGGATGAGCCCGAGCGTGGCGCGGCTCGCGATGATGTGCTCGGCGCGGTAGGCGGAGGCCCCCAGCACGCGCACCGCGTGGTAGTGCGAGAGCACCACGTAGCGGATGGGCTTGGAGGTGACGCGGCCGATGCGTTTGATCACCTCGCGCGCCATGAGCGGCGTCGCCTGCGCGTCCACCACCATGACGGCGTCGTCGCCGACGACGACGCCGCTGTTCGGGTCGCCCTCGGCGGTGAACGCCCAGCAGCTGCGCGAGAGGCGCTGGAAGCCGATTTTCTTGGGCTTGAGATCGGCTTGCGAGGCGAACGCGTTTGCCATGGTGCGCGCATTCTAGCGGCAGCGCGCCCTACAATCGCCGCCATGAGCGTGGAGGGATTCGTCCTCGAGCGGATCGCCGCCGCGGCGATCGCGCGCGAGCCGTTTGGGCACCTGGTCGTGGACCGGATCTTTCCGCAGGAGTTCTACGAGGAGATCCTCGAGCACTGGCCCGCGCCGGAGCGCTTCGTAGGCAACCAGGAGGCGGGGCGGATCGCCTACGCGGCAGAGCGGCGCGTCCTCAACCTCGACGCGGAGCACCTCGCTCGACTCGAGCCTGGCCAGGCGGCGTTCTGGAAGAAGGAGGTATGCGCGTGGCTGCGGGCGGGGCGCGTCCACGAGGCGCTCGCCGCGAAGCTCGGCGCAGTGGGCGCGGCGGCCGGCGAGGGGGTCGACGCCGTCATCGTCTCGGACCGCAC
>CAZOWR010000015.1:0-23016 GCA_964583645.1 uncultured Enterobacteriaceae bacterium | reverse complement strand
CGGGCATGATGAAGGTGCGGCCGATGTAGCGGTTCTTGACGAAGCCCTCGCGGTAGGGGACGTCCAGGCCCATCGCCAGCTGCAGCGCCGAGGGGCGGCTCGAGTCCGGGATCGGGATCACGACGTCGATCTCGAGGCTCCGGTACTGGCGCCGGATCTTCTCCACCAGCTTCTCGCCCATGTTGAGCCGCGCCTCGTACACCGAGGCCCCGTCCATGAGCGAATCGGGCCGCGCCAGGTACACGTACTCGAAGATGCAGGGGTTGAGCGAGGCCTGCGGCGCGCATTGCTGGGCGTGCAGGCTGCCCTCCTCGTCGATCAGCACCGCTTCCCCGGGCGCGATGTCGCGCAGCAGCCGGAAGCCGAGCGCGTCCACCGCCACCGACTCCGAGGCGACCAGGTACTCGGTGCCCTGCGGCGTCTCGCTGTAGCCGATCACCGCGGGCCGGATGCCGTAGGGGTCGCGGAAGGCGAGCACGCCGTAGCCGGCGATCATGGCGATCACGGCATAGGCGCCGCGCACGCGCCGGTGCACCTGGGCCACCGCGGCGAAGATGGTCTGCGGGTCCAGGCGCAGGCGCACCGAGGCCTTCTCCAGCTCGTGCGCCAGCACGTTGAGCAGCACCTCGGAATCGGAGTTGGTGTTGATGTGCCGCAGGTCCTGGCGAAACATCTCCTCCTTGAGGGCCTCCGAGTTGATCAGGTTGCCGTTGTGGCCGAGCACGATGCCGAACGGCGAATTGACGTAGAAGGGCTGCGCCTCGGCCGAGTTGAACGCCGAGCCCGCGGTCGGGTAGCGGCAGTGCGCGATGCCGACGTTGCCCGGGAGCGCCCGCATGTTGCGGGTGCGGAACACGTCCCGCACCATGCCGCTGCCCTTCTGCATGTGCAGCGTGTTGCGCTCGCTGGTCACGATGCCGGCGGCGTCCTGGCCGCGGTGCTGCAGCAGCAGCAGGCCGTCGTAGAGGAGCTGGTTGACCGGGGACCGGGCGACGACCCCGAGAATTCCGCACATGCGAGCGGGCTCCCGCGTGGCTTAACGGTCAATCATACCGCAGGCGCTCGGCCAGGGTCGCCGGGAGCCAGGGCTTGAGCGCGAGGGCCGCGCGTGCCATGGGCTCGCCGCACACCGAGTCGCGCCAGAACGCCTGCCGCGGCGCCGAGGTAAGCCCGGCGAGCAGCGCCGCCGCGAGCACCAGCACTCCCGCGCGAGCCGCGCCGAACACCCCGCCCAGGGTCCGGTCCAGGCCGCCGAGCCCGACCGCACGGACGAGCTTCGAGAGCGCCAGCGCGGCGAGCGAGGCGATGACCAGGGTCGCGATGAACACCAGCACGAAGGCCGCGAGGACTCGCAGCTCCGGCGTCGGGATGGCCTGCGGCATCGATGCGCCGAGCGGGCCCGCCAGCAGGTTCGCGGCGAGGAACGCCATGACGTAGCCCAGGATCGAGAGGATCTCGTGCACCAGGCCCCGCCATACCCCCCAGACCACCGACAGCGCGAGCACGCCGAGCACGGCGTAGTCGAGCCAGGTCATCCGGACCTGGCGGCCACGCTGCCCGGCTTGAAGCCCAGGCCCTTGAGCTGCTCGAAGGCCTTTTCGGCCGCCTCGCGGCTCGAGAACGGGCCGGCGCGCACCCGCGTCACGCTGCCCTGCTTGATCGCGACCGTCTCGGTGTAGAAGGGCAGCTTCGCCGCCTTGAGCTTCTCCAGCACCGGCTCGGGCTCGGCGTAGGCCCCGACCTGGACGTAGAACTCCTCGCGGCCCGCGAGCGCCGCCTCGGCCCGTTTTCGCTCGGCCTCCTCGGCGGCCTTCGCCGGCTCCGCCCGCGGCTTCTCCGGCGCCTTCGCCGCGGGCTTTTGCTGGGACCCGGGCTCGGGCTTCGCTGGCGCCGCGGACGCCCTGGGCGGTTCCGTCACCGGGCTCTTCGGCGTCACCTTGGGGGTGAACGAGGTCTCCTCCTCCGCGGGAATGCGCACGCTCACCGGCGGCTGCGCCTGCCTGGGCTCCGAGTCGAAGATCATCGGCAGCACGATCACCGCGGCGAGCACCAGCGCGATGGCGCCCACCAGCCGGCGGCGGCCGCGGCGCTTGAGCGTATTGACGTCTTCCGGCTCAGCCATGGGCAACACGCCGGGCGGCGAGCTGCGCCATGGCCTCGGCGACGGTGACAAAAGATCCGAACACGACGATTTTATCATCCTCGCCCGCGTCGCTTCGCGCCGCGGCCAGCGCCTGCGCGACGCTGGCGTGGCGAAAGGCGCTCGCGCGCACGCCGGCCGCCTCGAGCGCGGCGCCGAGCTGCGCTGCGTCCGCGCCGCGCGCACCGCCGAGGCTCGCCAGGTGCCAGCGCGTCACGCGCGGCGCGAGCGCGCGCGCCACGCCCGCGATGTCCTTGTCGCGCAGCATGCCGAGCACCGCGATGGTCTCCGGCGCGTAGCCGCTCGCCGCGAGGTTCGCGGCGAGCGCCGTCGCGGCCTCGGGGTTGTGCGCCACGTCCAGCACGATCTGCGGCCGGCCCGGCAGCACCTGGAAGCGCCCGGGGAGCTCGACCTCGGCCAGGCCGCGGCGCACGTCCTGCATGCCCAGGGGCAGCGCCGCACGCAGGGCGTCGAGCGCGGCGATCGCCGCGGCGGCGTTGCGCAGCTGCACCGCGCCGCGCAGCGCCGGATAGGCGAGCGCGGCGCGCTTGCCTCCCGGCCCCCAGTAGGTCCACTGGCCTTGCCCCGCGGCGTAGCCGAAGTCGCGCCCGAGGCGCAGCTGCTGGCCGGCCGCCGCGAGCACGGCGGCGGGAGGATCGGGCTCGGCCACGATCGCCGGGCGCCCGGCGCGGAAGATCCCCGCCTTCTCCCGGCCGATCGCCTCGCGCGTGGCGCCCAGGAACTCGACGTGATCGATGCCGACGCTCGTGAGCACGGCGCAGTCGGGCTCGAAGGCGTTGACCGCGTCGAGCCGCCCGCCGAGCCCGACCTCCAGCACCAGCGCGTCCAGCCGGGCGCGCGCGAAGAGCCACGCCGCCGCCAGAGTGCCGAACTCGAAGTACGTGAGCGCCACGCCGCCTCGCGCCTGCTCCACGGCCGCGAATGCCTCGCACAGCTCGGCGTCGCCGGCCTCGCGGCCGGCCACGCGCACGCGCTCGTGGTAGCGCAACAGGTGCGGCGAGGTATAGAGCCCGGTGCGGTAGCCCGCGGCGCGCAGGATCGCCTCCAGCATGGCACAGGTCGAGCCCTTGCCGTTGGTCCCGCCCACGGTGATCAGCGGAACGCCGAGCGGCGCCTCCAGCCGCCGCAGCACCTGATCGACGCGCTCCAGGCCGAGCGCGATCGCCTGGGGATGCAGGCGCTCGACGTGCTGCAGCCAGCCGTCGAGCGTCGCCGGCGTCACGAAGACAGGTCGGGCGGCCGCCGCAGCAGCATCGCGAGCAGCGCGTGCAGCCGGTCGCGCAGCTGCCGGCGGTCGACGATCAGGTCGACGGCGCCCTTCTCCAGCAGGAACTCGGCGCGCTGGAACCCCTCCGGCAGCTTCTGGCGCACCGTCTGCTCGATGACGCGCGGGCCGGCGAAGCCGATGAGCGCCCTGGGCTCGGCCACGACGATGTCGCCGATCATGGCGAAGCTCGCCGAGACGCCGCCCATCGTCGGATCCGTCAGCACGCTGACGAAGGGCAGCCGGCGGGCCGCCAGCTCGGTGAGCGCGGCGGTGGTCTTCGCCATCTGCGCAAGCGACAACAGCCCCTCCTGCATGCGCGCGCCGCCGGTCGCCGTGAAGCACACCAAGGGCAGCTTCTGCTCGATGGCGACGCGCACGCCGCGCACGAACCGCTCCCCGACCACCGAGCCCATCGAGCCGCCCATGAACTCGAACTCGAAGGCCGCCGCCACCGTGCCGATCGCCTTGATCGAGCCCTGCATCACCACCAGGGCGTCGCTCTCGCCCGTGGCGGACTGGGCCTCCTCGAGGCGCTCCGGGTAGCGCTTGGAGTCGCGGAACTTGAGCGTATCCACCGGCAGCACCTCGGCGCCGATCTCGAAGCGGCCCTCGGCGTCGAGCAGCGCGTCGAGCCGCTCGCGCGCCCCGATGCGCTGGTGATCGCCGCACTTCGGGCAGACGTTGAGGTTCTTCTGCAGGTCGGTGCTGTAGAGCACCGCGCTGCACGCCGGGCACTTGGTCCAGAGGCCCTCCGGCACGGTCTTGCGCGGCCCCGTGCCCCGCTGGATCTTCGGCGGCAGCAGCTTCTGCAGCCAGCTCATGCCGCCGCCTTCGCCGGCAACTCGTCGAGCGCCGCCCGGATCGGGGCGAGGAACGCCTTGACCCGCGCGAGCGCCTCCCCCGGCCCGGCCGCCTCGAGCTCCTGGATGATGCGGCTGCCGATCACCACCGCGTCGGCCACTTCCGCGACCGCACGCGCCGAGGCGGCATCGCGGATGCCGAATCCGACCCCGATCGGCAGCGCGGTGGCAGCGCGCAGCTTCGGGAGATGCGCGGCGACGTCCGCCACGTCCAGGTGCGCCGCCCCGGTGATGCCGCGCAGCGACACGTAGTACAGGTAGCCGCTCGCCAGGCGCGCGACCGCGCGGATCCGCGCCTCGGTCGAGGTCGGCGCGAGCAGGAAAATCGGGTCGATGCCGGCCGCTCTGGCGCGCGCGGCGAACGCGGCGCACTCCTCGGGCGGATAGTCGACCACGACGACGCCGTCCACGCCCGCGGCCGCCGCCCCGGCGACGAAGCGCTCCTCGCCCATCGCCTCGATCGGGTTGACGTAGCCCATGAGCACCAGCGGCGTGCCAGCGTCGCGCGCGCGGAACTCGCGCGCCATGGCGAGCACGCCGCCCAGGCCCACGCCGTGGCGCAGCGCGCGCTCGCCGGCGCGCTGGACCACCGGCCCATCGGCCATGGGGTCGGAGAACGGCACGCCCAGCTCGACCACGTCCGCGCCGGCCTCGACCAGCGCGTGCAGCAGGGGAACGGTCAGCGCCGGGCTCGGGTCGCCCGCGGTGAGGTAGGGGATCAGCGCCTTGCGGCCGGCGCGACGCAGGGCGTCGAAGGCGGCGGCGATGCGCGACATCAGAGTTCGAGGCCCGAGCGCTGCGCGACGGTCTGCATGTCCTTGTCGCCGCGCCCCGAGAGGTTGACGAGCAGCAGCTTCTCGCGCGGCAGCGTGGCGGCGAGCTTCGCCGCATACGCGAGCGCGTGCGCCGACTCGAGCGCCGGGATGATGCCCTCGAGGCGGCACAGGTCGTTGAAGGCGGCGAGCGCCTCGGCGTCGGTCACCGCGACGTACTCGGCCCGGCCGCTGTCCTTCAGCCAGGCGTGCTCCGGCCCCACGCCCGGGTAGTCGAGCCCCGCCGACACCGAGTGCGTCTCGAGGATCTGCCCGTTCGCGTCCTGCAGCAGGTAGGTGCGGTTGCCGTGCAGCACGCCCGGCCGGCCGGCACAGAGCGACGCCGCGTGCCGCCCGGTGGCGAGCCCCTCGCCGGCCGCCTCGACGCCGATCAGGCGCACCTGCTCGTCGGCGATGTAGGGGTAGAAGATCCCCATCGCGTTCGAGCCGCCGCCGACACAGGCGATCACGGCGTCGGGCTGGCGAGCGGCGAGCTCCGGCATCTGCTGGCGGCATTCCTCGCCGATCACCGACTGGAAATCGCGCACCATCATGGGATAGGGGTGCGGTCCGGCGACCGTGCCGATGATGTAGAAGGTCGTCTCGACGTTCGTCACCCAGTCGCGCATCGCCTCGTTGAGCGCGTCCTTCAGCGTCCGCGAGCCCGACTCGACCGGAACCACCGCGGCGCCGAGCAGCTTCATGCGGTAGACGTTCTGCGCCTGGCGCCGCACGTCCTCGGCGCCCATGTACACCACGCACGCCATGCCGTAGCGCGCGGCGACCGTGGCCGCGGCGACCCCGTGCATGCCGGCGCCGGTCTCGGCGATGATGCGCGCCTTGCCCATGCGCCGGGCGAGCATCGCCTGGCCGACGGTGTTGTTCACCTTGTGCGCGCCGGTGTGGTTGAGGTCCTCGCGCTTGAGATAGATCTGGGCGCCGCCGATGCGCCCCGACCAGCGCGCGGCGTGGTACACGGGCGTGGGGCGGCCGACGTAGTGCTTCAGCTCGTGCCGGAACTCGGCGACGAACCCGGCATCGCCACGGCAGCGCTCGTAGGCGGCGCGCAGCTCCTCGAGCGCCTGGGTCAGGGTCTCGGCGACGAAGCTGCCGCCGTAGGGGCCGAAATGCCCGCGCGCGTCGGGCAGGTCATAGATCCGCATCTCTCACCTCGGCGACGAATGCGGCGATCCTCGCCGCGTCCTTGACCCCCTTGGCGGACTCCACCCCGCTCGAGACGTCCACGGCCCAGGGCCGCAGCGCGCGGATCGCCTCGCCCACGTTGCCGCTCGCCAGCCCGCCCGAGAGGATCAGCGGCCGCTCGAGCGAGCGCGGCACGAGCGACCAGTCGAAGCGCCGGCCTGCGCCGCCGTACTCCTCGGCGTAGGCGTCGGCGAGCCAGCCCGCGGCGCCCGGATACGCGCGCCAGTATTCTAGCAAATCGACCCCCGGCCGCACGCGGCACGCCTTGACGTAGGGCACGCCGAAGCGCTCGCAGTCCTCGGGCCGCTCCTCGCCATGGAACTGCAGCGCGTCGGGCCGCACCGCCTCGAGCACGCGCGCGACGTCGTCGGCCGGCGCGTTGACGAACAGCGCCACCGTGGCGACGAACGGAGGCACCGCCTGGCGCAGCGCGCGCGCGCGCTCGAGCGTCAGGCAGCGCGGGCTCGGCGGATAGAACACCAGCCCGATGGCGTCGGCGCCCGCATCGGCCGCGGCGCGCAGGTCCTGCTCGCGCGTGATGCCGCAGATCTTGACCCGGGTCCGCATGTCAGGGCTCCACCGGCAGCGCGGGCGCGCCCGCCGCCGGCTCGGG
Source organism: uncultured Enterobacteriaceae bacterium (assembly GCA_964583645.1). Classification (GTDB taxonomy): domain Bacteria; phylum Pseudomonadota; class Gammaproteobacteria; order Burkholderiales; family SG8-39; genus RBG-16-66-20. The sequence goes on along the minus strand of CAZOWR010000015.1, from coordinate 16,100 downwards.
CAGCGCCCAGCGCGCCTCGTATTCCACCGCTTCCAGGTAAAGCCCCTCGGCGCCGAAGGTCGGCGCCGCGCGCGCGCGGTCGCGCGACTCGAGCACCTCGCCCGCCCACTCCGGGGCGCGCCGCCCCCGGCCCACCTGCACCAGCGTGCCGACGATGTTGCGCACCATGTGATGCAGGAAGGCGTTGGCGCGCAGCACGAAGTCGACGCGCTCGCCGCGCCGCTCGACCTGCACCGCCTGCAGCGTGCGCACCGCGCTCTTCGCCTGGCACTCGGCCGAGCGGAACGCGGAGAAGTCGTGCTCGCCGAGGAGCCGCCCGGCGGCCGCGCGCATCGCCGCGACGTCGAGCGGCGCGTGCGTCCAGCCGGCGTAGCGCGCGGCGAGCGCGGGGCGCACCGGGCGGTTGAGCAGCACGTAGCGGTAGCTGCGCGCGCGCGCCGCGTAGCGGGCGTGGAACTCGGGCGGCACCGGGTGCGCCCACAGCACCGCGACGGACTCGGGCAGCAGCGCGTTCACCCCCCGCACCCAGGCGCTCAGGGGCCGCCGCGCGTCGGTGTCGAAGTGCGCGACCTGCGCGCGCGCGTGCACGCCGCGGTCGGTGCGGCCGGCGCAGGTGGCGGCGACGGGCGCATCCGCGATCGCCGCGAGCGCCGCCTCGAGCGCGTCCTGCACGGTGCCGCCGCCGGGCTGCGTCTGCCAGCCCAGGAAGCGGCTGCCGTCGTACTCCAGGGCAAGGGCGATGCGCATACCTGGCCGGCGCGCCGCGGCGCTCGCGCCGCGCCGGGCTACGAGTGAGGCAGCACCGTGCGATGGCGCCGCAGCTCGCTCGGCAGGTAGCGGAAGATGCGATCCATCGCGGCGTCGACGACCCGGAGGTTCTCCTCCTTGGCCGCGCGCTGCAGGCTGTCCCGCGTGCGGACCCGATCGGCCTGGCGCTTGAGATCGTCGAGCAGTCCCATCGCTTCCCCCGCGACGCGGTGCCGGCCGCTGCCGTGCGCGACGCCCCGCCGCTCAGCTCAGGTTGGCGAGCATCTGCTGCGCCTGGCCCTGCTGCGCGGCGTCGCCTTCCTTCAGCACCTCGTTCAGCAGCTCGCGCGCGCCGTCCTTGTCCCCCATCTCCTCGTACGCCTTGGCGAGATCGAGCTTGGTGGCGATCTCCTGCCATTTCGGGTCGGCGCCCGCGGCCGGAGCCGCGCCGCCCGCGCCGCCCAGGTCGAGGCTGAAGGATCCCAGATCGAGCGGCGCATCGGCCTTCGCGGGCTCGGCCGCCGCTTCCGGCTTGGCGCCCCCGACGTCCAGGTTCAGGTCGAAATCCATCGTCACCGTGGCATCCGGGTCGCCTGCCTTGGGCGCGACCACCGTCTTCTCGTCCTCGGTCCCGCCCCCACCCAGGTCGAAGTCCAGGCCGGTGCTCTCGGCCTTGGCCTCCTTTTCCACGATCAACGTTCCGCTCGGCGCAAAGTCGCTCTTCCCGCCGGCGGCGGTCGCGCCGAGGTCGAAATCGAGCGGCCCGGTGGCATCCGGCTTCGCTCCCGCCACCGCCGGCGTCGCGCCGGTGCCTCCGCCCAGGTCGAAGTCCAGCGCGGGCGCGGCCCCGGCGGCCGCGGGCGCGGCCTCCGCCGCCGGCGCCGGCGCCACGCCGCCGGCGCCGTACAGGCCGTTGCCCGGATCGATCGAATGACCCAGCGCCATCGCCTTTTCCCACTCCGGGCCGCTGCCTTCGGTCAGGCCCTTGAGCTTGAGCGCCGTCTGCTCGAACGCCTTCGTGTCCTTGCGCCCGGCATAGATCTCGAGGAGCTTCGCGTGCACCGCGACGCGCGCGGCATCCTTGCCGAGCGCTTCCTTGAGGATCTCCTCGGCTTGCGCATCGCGGCCATAGGCCATGTAGACGTCCGCCTCGGCGATCGGATCGACCTCCTCGGCCTCCGCCGCGCCGATGCTGGGAGCGCCCGCCGAAGCCTCCGATGCGGCCGGCGCCGCGGCCGCCTGCGGCTCCGCCGCGGCCGCGGCCGGGAACACCGAGCCTGCCGCGCCCCCGGTGGTGGCGCCGAGCACGCTGTCCTGGAACTTGGTCGCCTGCCCGGACTTCTTGCGCCGCCACGCGTACCAGCCGTAGCCCCCCAGCAGAACGAGCACGCCGGCAAGGCCGCCTCCGGACACGGGATCGGTCACAAACCCCACGACCTCGTCCACCAGATCCGGCTCCGGCGGCGGCGCGGCCTTCTTGGGTGCAGCCTTCGTCTTGGGCGCGGCCTCCGGGGCTTTCGCGGCGGGCTTCGCCGCCTCGGGCGCCTTCGCCGGCTCGGCCGCAGGCTTCGCGGGCTCCGGCGCTTTTGCCGCCTGCTTCACCGGCTCGGGTGCCGGCTTCGCGGGCTCGGGCGCCTTGGCCACGGGCTTGGCCGGCTCCGGCGCCTTGGCGAGCGGCGCCACCGGCGCCGGCTTGGCTGCACCGGCCCTCTTCTCCAGCTCGGCGAGCTGCTGGTTCTTCATCTCGACCAGCTTCTGCAGGTCCGAGACGTTCTTCTCGAGCTCGCCGACGCGCGACTGCGCCTCCTTGAGCGCGCGCTCGCGCGCTACGCGGTCGTCCTCGCGGGCGGCGCGCGCGGCGGGTGCGCCGGGCTTGGCGGGCTCGGCGCGCGACAGCCGCAGCTCGTCGCGCGGCGCCCGATCCTGCCGGTGACCTCGCGCGCCGCGGGCGCTGCCGAAGGCGGCCGCGCGGCGACCGCCGCCGCGAGTTGCTGCCGGTACTGCGCGAACTCGGCGTGGTGTTCCTTCACCAGACGGCTCACTTCCGCTGCATCGATGCCCGCGGCCGCTTCCCGGTCCGGGATGTTCAGGATGCGCCCTGCGCGCACGAGGTTGATGTTGTTGCGGATGAACGCCGGCTCGTTGGCGCGGTACAGCGCGATCAGCATCTGGTTGAAGCTCACCCCGGCGGGGCGGTTGGCGAGCGCGATCTCGCCCAGGGTGTCGCCCTTCTTCACCTCGTAGGTCCCGGCCGCCCTCGCGGGCGCGGCTGGCGCAGCCGGTGCTGCGCGCGCGGGCGAGATCGGACGCGTCTCGATGCTCGGCGCACGCTCGGGCAGGGGCGCAGCCGCCGGCGCCGGCGGCGCCGCGGCCACCACCGGGGCGGGCGCCTTGTACTCCGGCGGATCGAGCAGGAGGGTGTACTCGCGCACCAGCCGGCCGCTCGCCCACTGCAGCTCTACGAGCACGTCGAGGAACGGCTCGTTCACCGGCTGCGTGGTGCGCATGCGGATCAGGGCGCGCCCATCGCGCCGCTCCACGGCGAACTGCACGCCTACGAGCGCCGGGTTGAGCTCGATGCCCGCCTGGCGAAACGCCTCGGGCGGCGCGAGGCGCGCGCCGATGCCTTCATCCTCGCCGGGCTGCAGCGCGACGACCTCGATCTCGGCGTTGAGCGGCTGGCCCAGCGCCGACAGGATGGTGAGCCGGCCCAGACCCGCGGCATGCGCGAGGAGCGGCACGAGCAGCAGCGCCGCCGCGACCAGCCGGATTCGCGTGATGAATGGACGCACTGGCACCACCCTGAGCAGCTTTTTGGGACCGACTACCATAACATCATGACGTTAGGCGTGCAACCTGAGATGCCTTCTCGAATTCAACGGTGTATCGCGTTGCGCCACAAGGAATTTCCCGATGCTGAGAAGCCTAGCGCACGCCCGCGTCGAGCAGGATCCGAAGCATCCGTCGCAACGGCTCGGCGGCACCCCAGAGCAGCTGATCGCCCACGGTGAACGCGGCGAGATACTCGCCCCCCATCGGCAGCTTGCGCAGCCGGCCGATCGGAACGGTGAGCCTTCCGGTCACCGCCGCGGGCGTGAGCTCGGCGAGCGACTCCTCGCGCCGGTTCGGGACCACGCGCACCCAGTCGTGCGCCTCCGCGAGCATGCCCTCGATCTCGCCGAGCGGCACGTCGCGCTTCAGCTTCACGGTGAGCGCCTGGCTGTGGCAGCGCATGCTGCCCACGCGCACGCAGATGCCGTCCATCGGGATCGGCCGCTCGCTGCGGCCGAGGATCTTGTTGCCCTCGGCCTGCGCCTTCCATTCCTCGCGGCTGCGGCCGTCGCCGAGATCCGCGTCGATCCAGGGCAGCAGGCTCGCGGCCAGGGGGTGGCCGAACTCCTGTTTCGGCAGCCCGCCGTTGCGCAGCGCCCCGGTGATGCGCCGATCGATCTCGAGCGCGCTCGCCGCCGGATCGTCGAGCGCCGGCTTCGCCGCCGCGCCCAGGTGCGCCATCTGCTGCGCCAATTCGCGCATGCCCGCCGCGCCCGCGCCCGAGGCCGCCTGGTACGTCATGCAGCTCAGCCACTCGACGAGGTCACGCTGCAGCAGCCCCGCCATCCCCATCAGCATCAGGCTGACGGTGCAGTTGCCGCCGATGAAGTTCCTCGTGCCCCGCGCGATGGCGTCCCTGATCTGCGCCATGTTCAGCGGATCGAGCACGATCACGGCATCGTCGTTCATGCGCAGCGTGCGCGCCGCGTCGATCCAGTAGCCGTCCCAGCCCGCGGCGCGCAGCCTCGGGTAGAGCGCGCTCGTATAGTCGCCCCCCTGGCAGGCGATGATCACCGGCAGGCGCCGCAGCGCCTCGAGATCCATCGCATCGGCTACCGGCCCGGTGTCGCGGCCGATCGCCGGCCCCTTGCCGCCCGCCCGCGAGGTGGAAAAGAACACCGGCTCGACGTGCTCGAAGTCGCGCTCCTCGCGCATGCGCTCCACGAGCACCGAGCCCACCATGCCGCGCCAGCCGACGATGCCGATTCGCAGGGTCATAGCCTTCGCAGGACCGCCTCGCCCATTTCCTCCGTGCCCACCTTCCTCGTGCCGTCAGTATATATGTCCGCGGTGCGGTAGCCGTCGCGCAGGGTCTGCTGCACGGCCCGCTCGATGCGGTCCGCGGCCTCGGGGCGGGCGAGGGAGTAGCGCAGCATCATCGCCGCCGAGAGGATCGTGGCGAGCGGGTTGGCGGTGTCCTTGCCCGCGATGTCGGGCGCCGAGCCGTGGATCGGCTCGTACAGGCCCTTGCCCGCGGCATCCAGCGACGCCGAGGGCAGCATGCCGATCGAGCCGGTGAGCATGGAGGCCTCGTCGGAAAGGATGTCGCCGAACAGGTTGCCGGTGACGATGACGTCGAACTGCCGCGGCGCTCTCACGAGCTGCATGGCGCAGTTGTCCACGTACATGTGCTGCAGCTCGATGCCGGGCCAGGATCCTGCCTCCGCGCTCACGACCTCGCGCCAGAGCTGCGAGGTCTCGAGCACGTTCGCCTTGTCCACCGAGCAGACCTTCCGGTTGCGCCGGCGCGCCGCCTCGAACGCGACGCGCGCGATGCGCCGGATCTCCGCCTCGTTGTAGTGCATCGTGTCGAACCCTTCGCGGCCGTGCTCGCCCGCGTCCCGGATGCCGCGCGGCTGCCCGAAGTAGATGTCGCCGGTGAGCTCGCGCACGATCAGGATGTCGAGCCCCGCGACCACCTCCGCGCGCAGCGCGGAGGCCGGGGCGAGCTCCGGAAAAACCCGGGCGGGACGCAGGTTGGCGAACAGGCCGAGCGCCCTGCGCAGCCCCAGGATCGCCTGCTCGGGGCGCTTGGCGCGCGGCAGCGCGTCGTACCTCGCGTCGCCCACCGCACCGAAGAGGATCGCGTCGGCCTCGCGCGCCAGCGCCAGCGTGCGCCCGGGGAGCGGCTCGCCCTCGGCGTCCACGCCCGCGCCGCCCACGGTCGCCTGCGTGCACTCCAGCGGCAGCTCGAGCCGCCGCAGCACGCGCAGCGCCTGCGCGACGATCTCCTTGCCGATGCCGTCGCCCGGCAGGACCGCGATCTTCACGGGCGCTAGCCGAGCAGCCAGGGGAACTGCGCGCGCCGCCGCGCCTCGAACTGCCGGATCCTGTCGGCGTGGCGCAGCGTCAGGCCGATCTCGTCCAGGCCGTTGAGCAGCGAGTACTTGCGCGAGGCGTCGATCTCGAAGCGGAACGATTTCGAGGCGTCTGTGCTAGCCACCGTCTGGCGCTCGAGGTCGACCACCAGGCGAAACCCGGGGAGCGCGCAGTCGTAGAACAGGCCGTCCACCTCGGCTTCCTTGAGCACCACCGGCAGCAGGCCGTTCTTGAAGCAGTTGTTGTAGAAGATGTCGGCGAACGCAGGCGCGACGATGCAGCGAAAGCCGTACTCGAGCAGCGCCCAGGGCGCGTGCTCGCGCGAGCTGCCGCAGCCGAAGTTCTTGCGCGCGAGCAGGATCTGCGCCCCCCGGTAGCGCGGCTGGTTGAGGACGAAGTCCGGGTTCAGCGGGCGCCTGGAGTTGTCCCTGCCGGGCGCGCCCGCGTCGAGGTAGCGCCAGGCGTCGAACAGGTTCGGGCCGTAGCCGGTGCGCAGGATCGAGGTCAGGAACTGCTTCGGGATGATGGCATCCGTGTCCACGTTGGCGCGATCGAGCGGCGCCACCAGGGCGTTCAGGACGGTGAACTTTTCCATCTCAGCGCCAGTTCCGCACGTCTACGAAATGCCCCGCGATCGCGGCCGCCGCCGCCATCGCCGGGCTGACGAGGTGCGTGCGCCCGCCGGTCCCCTGGCGGCCCTCGAAGTTGCGGTTCGAGGTCGAGGCGCAGCGCTCGCCGGGCTCGAGCCGATCGGCGTTCATCGCCAGGCACATCGAGCAGCCCGGCTGGCGCCAGTCGAAGCCGGCGTCGCGGAACACGCGGTCGAGCCCCTCGCGCTCGGCCTGCGCCTTCACCAGGCCGGAGCCGGGCACCACCATGGCCAGACGCACGTTCGACGCCACCCGTTTTCCCTTTACCACGGCGGCGGCGACGCGCAGGTCCTCGATGCGGGAATTGGTGCACGAGCCGATGAACACCTTGTCCAGCCGGATCTCCCGGATCGGCGTGCGGGGCTTGAGGCCCATGTAGGCGAGCGCGCGCTCCATGCCCTCGCGCCGGATCGGGTCCTTCTCGCGCTCGGGGTCGGGCACGCTCGCCTCGACCGGGACCACCATCTCGGGCGAGGTGCCCCAGGTGACCTGCGGCGCGATCTCGCGCGCATCGAGCGCCACCTCGCGGTCGAACTTCGCCTCCGCGTCGCTGCGCAGCGTCCGCCAGTACGCGACCGCCTGGTCCCACGCGGGGCCGCTCGGCGCCATCGGGCGTCCCTCGAGGTACTCGAGGGTGGTGGCGTCGCACGCGACCATGCCGGCGCGCGCCCCCGCCTCGATCGCCATGTTGCACACCGTCATGCGCCCTTCCATGGAGAGCGCGCGGATGGCGCCGCCCGCGAACTCGATGGCATGCCCGCTGCCGCCCGCGGTGCCGATCCTGCCGATGATCGCGAGCACGATGTCCTTCGCCGTCACGCCGCGCGCGAGCGCGCCTTCGACGCTGACGCGCATGTTCTTCATCTTCTTCGTCACCAGGCACTGCGTCGCGAGCACGTGCTCGACTTCCGAGGTCCCGATGCCGTGCGCGAGGCAGGCGAAGGCGCCGTGGGTGCTGGTGTGCGAGTCGCCGCACACCACCGTCATCCCGGGCAGCGTAGCGCCCTGCTCGGGCCCGATCACGTGCACGATGCCCTGGCGCCGGTCGAGGAACGGGAAATACGCCTTCGGCCGGTGCTCGCGCAGGTTCGCATCCAGCGTCGTCACCTGCAGGCGCGAGGTCGGGTCCTCGATGCCCTCGATGCCGCGCTCCCAGCCGGTGGTCGGCGTGTTGTGGTCCGCGGTCGCCACCACCGAGTCCATGCGCCAGGGCTTGCGCCCGGCGAGCCTGAGGCCCTCGAAGGCCTGCGGGCTGGTGACTTCGTGCACCAGGTGCCGGTCGATGTAGATGAGCGCGGTGCCGTCCTCCTCGGCGTGCACGAGGTGGCTGTTCCAGAGCTTGTCGTAGAGCGTGAGGCCCATGGCTTTCCGCGACGAAACAAGCAATTATCCCACAAGCCTAGAGCCTCACGCGCCACGCCACGAGCGCGCCGCCGAGCGCCGCGAAGCCCGCGCTCAGCGCGAAGCTCGGCGCCGGCCCCCACGCCACCCAGGTCCAGCCTGCCGCGAGCGACCCGAGCGCCCCGCCCGCGCCGTAGGCGAGGCTGGAGAAGAGCGCCTGCCCGCGCGCTTCCAGCGCGCCCGGGAAGAGGCGGTGCACCGCGGCGATCGAGCTCGCATGAAAGGCGCCGAAGGTCGCGGCGTGCAGCAGCTGCGCGGCCGCGAGCAGCGCGAGCGACCCGACCCCCCAGCCGATGGCGAGGAAGCGCGCCACGGCGCAGGCGAAGCTCGCGACGAGCAGTGCGCGCAGCGTGAAGCGGCGCATCAGCTGCGACAGGCGCAGGAAGAGCACGATCTCGGCCAGCACGCCGACGGTCCAGAGCGCGCCGATGGTCGTCTTCGAGTAGCCCGCCTGCTCGAGGTAGATCGAGTAGAACACGTACATCGCGCCGTGCGCGGCGGTCATGCACACGCAGGCGCCGAAGAAGGCGAGCACCTCCGGGCGGCGCAGCACTGCGCCGAGCGGCGTTCCCGCGGCGTGCCCGCGCGGCGGCGCGCCGTGCGGCAGCAGGAGCGAGACGGCGCAGGCGAGCAGCGTGAGGCCCACGAGCAGATCGAGCAGCGTCTCGGCGCGGTAGTGATCGAGCCACACGCCGGTGCCGAGCGCCACCAGGATGAAGCCCACCGAGCCCCAGAGCCGTATCGGACCGTAGCCGCCGCTCCCCCCGCGCAGCGTGGCGAGGGTGATCGCCTCGAGCAGCGGCATCGCGCCCGCCGAGGCGAGGCTCATCAGGAGCAGCGTCAGCGCGATCGCGGCGGGGCGCTGCGCGAGGTACAGCGCGCCGAAACCGGCGACGATGGCGAAGGTCGAGAACACGACGATCGCGCGCCGCGCCCCGGGGTAGCGCGCGCCCCAGGCGTCCGCCAGCCAGCCCCACAGCGCGGGCGCGACGATGCGCGCGAGCTGCGGCATGGCGAGCGCGGCGGCGATCTCGGCGGGGGCGAGGCCGCGCGCGGCGAGCCAGAGCGAGAAGTACGACACGAAGGCGCCCGCGTGCGCGAAGAACGCGAAGTAGTAGGCGGCAAGGCGCTGCGGCTCGGTCACCGCGCGCATGATATAAAAGCGCGCCCATGCCCCCGCGCGCCGCGTTCTACCTCCTGTTCACGGCGTCGGGCTTCGCGGGGCTGATCTACGAGTCGGTCTGGACCCACTACCTGAAGCTGTTCCTCGGGCATGCCGCCTACGCCCAGTCGCTCGTGCTCATCGTGTTCATGGGCGGCATGGCGCTCGGCGCGGGGCTCACCGGCCGGCTCTCGACGCGGCTCGCCAACCCCCTGCTCGGCTACGCGCTGGTGGAAGGCGCGATCGGCCTGCTCGCGCTGGGCTTCCACGAGGCCTTCGTCGCGGCAACCGACTGGGCCTACGGCTCGGTGCTGCCGGCGCTCGGCAGCGAGAGCCTCGCGCTCGGGGCGAAGCTCGCGCTCTCCTGCGCGCTCATCCTGCCGCAGTCGGCGCTGCTGGGGGCCACCTTTCCGCTCATGAGCGCCGGCCTCGTGCGCTCGCAGGCCGCCGCCTCCGGCGAGGCGGTGGCGATGCTGTACTTCAGCAACAGCCTGGGCGCCGCGGTGGGGGTGCTGGCGAGCGGCTTCGCGCTCATCGCCTGGGCGGGGCTGCCCGGCACGCTGCGCACCGCGGGCGCGATCAACCTCGGGCTCGCCGCGCTGGTCTGGACGCTCGCCCGCCCCGCGCGCCACGCGCCGCTCGAGCCCGCCGCGGGCGGGGCGGGCGGCGCGGCGCGGCTGCTGCTCGCGGCGGCCTTCCTCACCGGGCTCGCCTCCTTCATCTACGAGATCAGCTGGATCCGCATGCTCTCGCTGGTGCTGGGGGCCTCCACGCACGCCTTCGAGCTGATGCTCTCGACCTTCATCCTGGGCCTGGCGCTCGGCGGGCTCGCGGTGCGCCGCGCGGTGGATGCCGTGGCGAGCCCGCAGCGCCTGCTGGGCTGGGTCCAGGTGGCGATGGGCCTCGCGGCGCTCGCCACCCTGCCCGTGTACGACAAGACCTTCGAGCTGATGGAGTACCTCATGCAGGGCCTGGCGCGCACCGACGCCGGCTACTTCTTCTTCAATCTCTCGGGCCAGGGAATCGCGGCGCTGGTGATGCTGCCCGCGACCTTCCTCGCCGGCATGACGCTGCCGTTGATCACGGGGGCGCTGCTGCGCGGCGGCGCGGGCGAGGCGGCGATCGGGCGCGTCTACGCGGCGAACACGCTCGGCGCGATCGCCGGGGTGCTGCTCGCGGTACACGCCGGGCTGCCGGCGATCGGCCTCAAGGGAACGCTGCTGGCCGGCGCCGGCGTCGGCGCGGCGCTCGGCCTCGTGCTGCTGTGGCGCGGCGGCGTGGCGCGCCGCGCGCTCGCGTTCGCCGCCACCGCGTGCGCCGCGCCGCTCGGCGCGCTCGCGCTCGGCTTCGAGCTGGACGCCAACAAGATGACCGCGGGCGTGTTCCGCCACGGCGATCTCTCGGGCTCGCGCGAGGCGCGCGTGCTCTTCGCCAGGGACGGCAAGACCGCCACCGTGCACCTGGTGCAGTACGCGGACGCCAAGAGCATCCGCACCAACGGCAAGTCCGACGGCTCGATCAACGACCCGGATGCGGCCCAGCGCGGCACCGACGAGATCACCATGGTGCTCACCGGCGCGCTGCCGCTCGCGCTCAACCCCGGGGCGAAGAGCGCGGCGGTGATCGGCATCGGCACCGGCCTCACCACGCACACCCTGCTGCAGAGCCTGCGGCTCGAGCGCGTGGAGACGGTCGAGATCGAGGCGGCGATGGCCCAGGCCGCGCGCGGCTTCCTGCCGCGCAACAGCGCCGCCTTCGCCGATCCGCGCGGCGCGATCCTCATCGACGACGCCAAGACCTTCTTCTCCACGCGCAACCGGCGCTACGACATCGTCGTCTCCGAGCCCTCCAACCCCTGGGTGAGCGGCGTCTCGGGCCTGTTCACGCGCGAGTTCTACCGCCGCATCCGCGGCCACCTCGAGCCGGGCGGCGTCCTGGTGCAGTGGTTCCAGCTCTACGAGATCGATCCTTCGCTGCTCGCCTCGGTGATGCGCGCCCTGGGCGGGGAGTTCGCGCACTACGCGGTCTACGCCCCCAGCGACCACGACCTGCTGATCCTCGCCTCCGGATCGCCGCTGCCGCGCGCGGCGGACCCCGCCGTGTTCGAGCAGCCCGGGCTCGCCAGGGAGCTCTGGACGGTGCACGTGCTGAGCGCCGGTGACATCGACGCCCGTTATCTGGGGAGCCGCGCCGCGCTCGAGCCGCTCTTCGCGAGCTACGGCGCGCCGGTGAACTCGGACTACTTCCCGGTGCTCGACCTGAATGCCGCGCGCCATCGCTTCACCGAGAGGAGCGCGACCGACGTGGTGGCGCTGCTCAACGCGCCGCTGCCGGTGCTGGAGCTGCTCGAGCCCGGCCGCAGCCGGCGGCCGGTCAACCCGCTGCACGCCGGCGCCTACGCCTTCGAGCGGGTGGAGAACACGCGCCTGGCGCGCTATGCGCGCGAGTTCCTGCTCGGCGACCGGGCCCCGGAGCCGGAGCGCATCGCGAGCAGCCTGCAGAAGGACCTCGAGATGGCGCGGCTGCGCCTGATCGAGTGCCGTCAGCCGCGCGACCAGGACGTGTGGCTGCACAGCCTGCTCAATGTCGCGCGTACGCTCAACCCCTTCCTCGCCCCCGCCGAGGCCTCCCAGGTCTGGCAGCGCATCGCCGGCGCGCCCTGCCACGCCACGCTGCACGAGTTCCAGCGCCAGTGGATCGCGCTCTTCGCCGCGGTCGCGGCGCGCGACGCCGACGGCATGGGCCGGCTCGCCGGGCAGCTGCTCGCGACCCAGCCGGACCTCGGCGCGGACGCGCGCGAGTACCTGCTGGCGGCGGCCATGGCCGGCCACGCCGCGAGCGGCGCGCACGCCACGGCCCTGGCGCTCTGGGCGAAGCACGCCGCGGGGCTGCGCGGCGCCGCGGCGCGGCCGCTCTTTCGCCTGCTGTACTGCCACGCCGCGCGCGGCGAGGCCACGGCCTGCGCCGCCGAGTTCGCCGCCTACGCGCTCTGACGGCGCGCGTAGGGGTTGCGCCCCGTCCTGAACTCGATGGCGAGCGGCGTGCCCACGAGCCTGAAGGCGTCGCGGAACCATCCCTCCAGGTAGCGCCGGTAGGCCTCGCCCACGTGCTGCAGCGAGTTGCCGTGGATCACGACCCGCGGCGGGTTGGACCCGCCCTGGTGCGCGTAGCGCAGCTTCGGCCGCGCGTAGCCCTTGCGCGGCGGCGCCTGGCGCTCGACCGCGGCGATGAGGGCCCGCGTCAGGCGCGGCGTCGAGAGCTTGGCGGTGGCGGCGCCGTAGGCCGCGTCCACCGAGCGCAGCAGCGCGCCCAGGCCGCGGCCTTCGCGCGCCGCGATGCAGTGGGTCTCGGCGAAGCCGAGGAAGCCCAGGCGCCAGCCGAGCTCGAGCTTCATGCGCGCGCGCGCCTCGCGGTCGGCGGCGTCCCACTTGTTGACCGCGATCACCACCGCGCGCCCGCGCTCCAGGATGTAGCGCGCGACGTGCGCGTCCTGCTCCGCGACGCCCTCGGTCGCATCGAGCATCAGCACCGCGACGTTGGCGGACTCGAGGGCCTGCAGCGTGCGCACGATCGAGAAGCGCTCGAGCTCGGCGCCGCCGCGGCCGCGCTTGCGCAGCCCCGCGGTGTCCACCAGCGTGTAGCGCCGCCCCGAGCGCTCGAACGGCACCTCGATCGGGTCGCGCGTCGTGCCGGGCTCGGCGAAGGCGATCACGCGCTCCTCGCCCGCGAGCGCGTTGACCAGCGTCGACTTGCCGACGTTCGGCCGCCCCACGACGGCGACGCGCGGGTGCCGCCCGGCATCGGCCGGCGCGGCGGCCTGCGCCTCGGGGAACTCCTCGAGCACCGCCTCGATGAGCTCGCCGACCCCTTCGCCGTGCGCGGCCGAGATCGCCGCGGGCGCGCCGAGGCCCAGCTCGTGGAACTCCGCCGCCGCGATCCCCGCGCCCATGCCTTCGGCCTTGTTGACCGCGAGCCAGAGGCGCGGCTGCATGCGCCGCAGGCGCGCGGCGATCGCCCGGTCCCCGGGGGTGAGCCCGGCGCGCGCATCCGTCATGAAGATCACGGCGTCGGCCTCCAGGATCGCCTGCCCGGTCTGGCGCGCCATCTCGCCATAGATCGCCTCCCCGGAGGCCGGCTCCAGGCCCCCGGTGTCAATGACGACGAAGGGCCGGCCGTCCAGGCGCCCCTCGCCGTAGTGGCGGTCGCGCGTCGCCCCCGGCACGTCCACCACGATCGCCTCGCGCGAGCGCGTCAGGCGGTTGAACAGCGTGCTCTTGCCGACGTTGGGCCGCCCGACGAGGGCGATCACGGGCGTCACAGCCGCAGGGCGTAGAGCCCGCCGCGGCCCGTCTGCACCACGAAGCCCGCCGGGAGCGCGAGCGGCGCGGCGCGGATCGCCGTGCCGTCGGTCGCGATGCGCGCGACGAACGCGCCCGACTCGCGCGCGACGAAATGCACGTACCCTTCGAGGTCCCCGACCGCCACCTCCGCGCCCAGGGGCAGCGGCAGCGAGAGCTGCCGGTGCGCGAGCCGCTCCTGGCGCCAGAGGCTGCGCCCGGTGGCGCGCTCGAGCGCGTGCACCGCGCCGCGCGTGTCGCTCACGTAGGCGTGGCGCTCGTCGAACGACACGCCGGTGAGCGTGGACATCTCGCGCGCCCAGCGCTGGTGCCCGTTGCGCGTGTCGTAGCAGGCGACGCGCCCCTGGTAGGCGGCGGCGCAGACCTCGTTCGCCTCCACCGCCGGGTCGCCGACGATGTCGGTGACGCGCTCCAGTTCGTTCGCCCCGCGCGGCAGCGCCACGGTCGCCTCCCAGCGCACGCCGCCGTTGGACAGCGCGAGCGCCACCAGCTTGCCGCCCGCGAAGCCCGCGTAGGCCGAGCCCCCGTGCAGCACGATGCCCGCCGGCGTGCGCACGAGCAGCGAGGTGGGCGAGCGCTGGTAGACCCAGCGGCGCTTGCCGTCCCAGGCGCTGAAGGCGAAGACGCGGCTGTCGGCGCTGCGCGCGAGCACCAGCCCCTCGCCGACCGCGGGCGCTGCGAGCACCTCGCTCGAGACGCGCGCGCGCCAGCGCAGCGTCCCCTTGTCCGCATCCAGCACGAACACCAGGCCCTCGTCGGAGGCCACCGCGACGTGGCGGCCGTCGGTCCCGACCCCGCCCGAGAGGCGCGCGCCTACCGAGACGCGCCAGCGCGCCAGCCCGCTCGCCGCGTCCAGCCGCGCCACGGTGCCGTCGCGCGCCGCGGCGTACACGCTTCCCGCCGCGAGCGCGGGGCTGAAGACGAAGCCGTCGGCCGCGCCGACCGAGGCCGACCAGAGCACGCGCACCCCCTGCGGGTTGGTGAGCGCCGGCAGCGCCGCGGGCTTGGGGCCGCTCGGCGGCGGGCTGAACCAGTTGACCGGGTTCATCTTCGAAGGGCTGGAGCAGGCGGCGAGCAGGGCTAGCGCCACCGCGAGAGCGATTCCGCGCATGCTCACCCCCCGAGCGCGTCCAGGCGCATCTGCACGCCGGCGCGGAAGCCCTCGCCGCCCGCGGCGGCTTTCTCCAGCGCCTGCCGGTAGGCGGCCCTGGCCTCGGCGTCGCGCCCCTTGGCGAGCAGGATGTCGCCCCTGAGCACCGCGTACTGCGCCTCGAACGCCGCGGCGTGCGGCGCCTGCAGCACCTTGAGCGCCTCGTCGTGGCGCTTCTCGTCCAGGAGCACCGCCGCGAGCCGCAGCCGCGCGATGTCGCGCAGCTCCCCCGCGCTCGAGCGCTCGAGCACCCACTGCAGCTGCGCGCGCGCCCCCTTGAGGTCGCCCTTGTCGAAGAGGAACCTGGCCGCCGAGAGCGCCCCCATCGAGGCGTACAGCGTGCCGCCGTAGCCCTCGGCGAGCACGCCCGCGGCCTCGCGCAGCGCCTTGGCGTCGCCGGCCTGCGCGGCGCGCAGCAGCGCCTCGTAGTGCGCGCCCGCGGCCTGCGCCTGCTGCGCCTGGTAGGCGCGCCAGCCGAGCCAGCCGGCCGCGGCGAGCGCGGCGGCGGCGAGCGCGCCGGCGATGAATCTCGCGTTGTCGCTCCACCAGGCCCTGAGGGCGGCGAGCTGCTCCTGCTCTTCGTGGTCGTAGGGCATCAGTGCTCTCCGGCCTTCGCCAGCACCCTGCGCACCGCCGCGGCGACCTCCTCGAAGGGAACGTCCTGCGCGCTCGCGGTCGCGAGGTCCTTGACCTGCACCACGTTGCGGCGGGCCTCCTCCTCGCCCGCGATGAGGGCGACGCGGAACCCCTTGCGGTTGGCGTAGGCGAGCTGGTGCTTGAGCTTCGCCGGCTCGAGGTAGACCTCGGTATTGACGCCCGCCTCGCGCAGCGCGCGCGCGCTGGCAAGGTACCGGTCCAGGAAACGGTGGTCCATGGTGACCACGAGCGCCTCGGCCGGCGTCCGGGGCGGCGGCCGCAGCAGCCCGGTTTCCTTCAGCTTCGCGAACAGGCGCGTGAGGCCGATGGAGATGCCCACGCCGGGTAGCCGCGTCTCGGTGAAGTAGCTCGCGAGGTCGTCGTAGCGCCCGCCCGAGCAGATGCTGCCGATCTCCGGCTGCGCCTCGAGCGTGGTCTCGTAGATCGTCCCCGTGTAATAGTCGAGGCCCCGCACCACGCCGAGGTCCACGCCGAAGGCCGTCTCCGGCACCCCGAAGTGGCCGATCGCCTCCACGATCCGGTTCAGCTCCCGCAGCCCCTCGTCGAACACCTCGCCCGACCCGGCGAGCGCCGCGAGCTCGCGCAACGTCTCCCCGGTGGGCCTGCGGCCGGAGACGAGCTGGTAGAGGCCGCGCGCGGCCGCGACCGCCATGCCCTCGCGCTCGAGGTCCTCCTGCACCTTCGCCGCGGGCTCCTTCTCGATCTTGTCGAGCGCGCGCAGGATCGCCGCGGTGCCCGCCTCGGGCGCGCCGAACCTGTGCAGCAGCCCCTTGAGCAGCTTGCGGTTGCTGATGCGGATGCGGAATGCGCCGATCGCCATCTCC
>CAZOWR010000014.1:0-24717 GCA_964583645.1 uncultured Enterobacteriaceae bacterium | reverse complement strand
CGCCTACTGCGAGCGCAAGCTCTACTTCATGCGCCAGGTGCGGCGCGCGATGGGCAAGGACATGCAGCGCGTGGGGCGGCTATGGATCCTCACCGACCGCGCGGCGCCCGCGCGGCGCCTGCTCGAGGCGATCGCGGGCACCGCGGTGGCCGCGGGCGAGGCGCGCCTCGCGGCTGACTTTCCCGCCGAGCGCGACCCCGCCGACCATATCTATCTGGTGGATCCGCTCGGCAACCTGATGCTGCGCTTTCCGCGCGATCCCGACCCCTCGCGCATGATCAAGGACCTCGAACGCCTGCTCCGCTACTCGGGCTTCGGCTGGGGCCCGCGTGATAAAATCGCCGCGCTTGTCCGCTGAAATCTCTTCTGCCCCGTTCGCCCGCGCGCTCGCCGGCCGCGCGCGTGCCTTTGCCTCGCTCACCAAGCCGCGCGTGGTCTCGCTCATCGTCTTCACGGCGGTGATCGGGATGCTGCTCGCCGCGCCCGCGCTCCCCGCCGGGGGGCTGTTGCTCGCGGCGACCGCCGGGATCGCGCTGGTCGCGGGCGCCGCGGCCGCCGTCAATTGCCTGGTGGAGCGGGGGATCGACGCGCGCATGCAGCGCACCCGCTGGCGGCCGCTGCCGCGCGGCGAGCTCACCGCCCTGGAGACGCTCGTCTTCGCGGGCTTCGCGGGCGGGGCGGGCCTGTGGCTCCTCGCGCACTACGTGAACGCGCTCACCATGTGGCTCACGCTCGCCACCTTCGTAGGCTACGCCGTGGTCTACACCGTGGTGCTCAAGCCCCTCACGCCGCAGAACATCGTCATCGGCGGCGCTTCCGGCGCCATGCCGCCCGTGCTCGGCTGGGCCGCGGTGACGGGCGAGGTCACCACCGAGGCGCTGCTGTTGTTCCTCATCATCTTCGCCTGGACGCCGCCGCATTTCTGGTCGCTCGCGCTCTACCGCACCGAGGACTACGCGCGCGCGGGCGTGCCGATGCTGCCGGTGACGCACGGCAAGGAGTACACGCGGCTTCAGGTGCAGCTCTACACCTTGATCCTCTTCGCCGTGTCGCTGCTGCCCTACGCCGTCGGCATGAGCGGCCTGCCCTACCTCGCGGCGGCGGTGCTTCTCGGCTCGATTTATCTCGGCTACGGCGTTCGCATCGTGCGCGCCTACAGCGACGCCCTGGCGCGCCGGTGCTTCCGCTACTCGATCGTGTATCTCGCCGCGCTGTTCGCGGCGCTGCTCGTTGACCATTACCTGTAGGAGAAAAGGGGTCAGGACCCTTTTCGTCCTCGCCGCGCTCGCCGCCGCCTGCGCGCCCGAAGGGCCGAAGTTCCGCAGCACCGACATCACGGGGGCGGAGTTCGGGCGCTCGCTCGCGCTTATCGGCCATGATGGCAAACCCAGAGTGCTTCAGGACTTCCGCGGCAAGGCGCTGGTGGTCTTCTTCGGCTACACGCATTGCCCCGACGTTTGCCCGACGACGCTCGCGGAAATGGCGGGCGTGATGAAGGGCCTGGGCAAGGACGCCGAGCGCGTGCAGGTCGTGATGGTGACGGTCGATCCCGAGCGCGACACGCGCGAGGTGCTCGCGAAGTACGTGCCCGCGTTCGACCCGAGCTTCCTCGGTCTCTACGGCGACCCCGCGGCGACGCGGCGCGTGGCGAAGGAGTTCAAGATCTTCTACGAGAAGCGCGAGGGCAAAGCCCCGGGCGCCTACACGGTGGACCACAGCGCTCAGTCCTACGTCTTTGACCCGCAGGGGCGGCTGCGCCTCTTCGTGCGCCACGAGCGCATCGCGCAGGATCTGGCGGAGGACCTGCGGGTGCTGCTGCGCAGCGCGGGCTAGCGAGCCCGGTTCGAGCAGTAGTGCACGCGCGCGGCGTGCCGTTTCTCACGCCGGCCCGAATTTTCTCCTTGAGCCTGCATCCAAGCGGGTTAGATTGCTCCGACCCACACAGGGGAGCTCATCGATGATGGCTTCCGGCACAGCACTCGCTTCGGGCGCGCGGTCAGGCGCGCTGTGGCCCCTCCACCGCAAGGGTTACTGGATCGCGATCCCGCTCGTTGCGCTCGCCTATTCCGGCGTCGCGAGCGTCTCGCTCATGCTCGCGATCCCGCCCGGCTACGCGAGCGCGGTGTGGCCCCCGGCGGGGATCGCGCTCGCGGCCTGGCTCGCCTTCGGCGGGCGCATCTGGCCGGGGATCTTCCTCGGCGCGGCGCTCGCCAACCTCGGCGTCATGGGCACGACACCCGTCGTCGCGATGGCCATCGGCCTTGGCAACGCGGCCGAGGCGGCGGTGGCGGGGCTGCTGGTGCGCCGCTTCGTGCGGCTGCAGCACCGCTTCGAGGAGCCGCGCGGCGTCTGGCATTTCACGCTGATCGCCTTCTGCGCGGCCCTCGTTGCCGCCACCAACGGCGTCCTGACCCTCGCGCTCGCGGGCCAGGTGCCGTGGGCCGAGTTCGGCAGGCACTGGCTGACCTGGTGGCTGGGCGACGCCACGGGCATCGTGATCGTGGCGCCGCTGCTGCTCGCCTGGAGCGAGCCGCGCGCCGCGCGGCCGGGATTCGAGGCGCAGCTCTTCGCCTGGCTGCTCGCGCTGGGCGCCGCGCTCGTGGCCGCCGGCGGCTTTGCCGGAGGCAGCGTGCACACGCTCGCCTACCTGCTGATCCCGTTCGTCGTCTGGGCGGCCTCGCGCCTGGACCAGCGCGCGGTGACCGCGGCGAGCTTCGCCATCTCGGCGGTGGCCGTGCTCGACATGCTGGACGGCGCGGCGGCCCTGTTTGCGCCGCTCGCGCTGAACGCCTCGCTGCTGCTGCTGCAGCTCTTCGTGAGCGCGGTCGCGGTGAGCGGGCTGGTGCTCGCGGCGCGCGCCGCCGCGCTGGAGCGCCTGCGCGCGCGGCTCGAGGCCGCGCGCGAGGAGCTCGAGCTGCGGCTCAAGGAGCGCAGCGACACCCTGCTCGAGGTCGCCACCGAGCGCGCCGAGTTCGCGCGCCGCGCGCTGCGGGCACGGGACGAGGAGCGCCGGCGCGTCGCCGCCGAGCTGCACGACCGCATGGCGCAGGACCTGAGCTCCCTGCTCGTGAGCCTGGACATGCTGCGCCAGCAGCTGCCCGCGACCACGCGCCTTGCCGCGCACGCCGAGCAGGCGGCGGGCCTCGCCCGGCGCGCCGGGCGCGCGCTGCGCGAGCTGATGGTCGGCCTGCTGCCCGCGGAAGCCGAGGACCCCTGGCTCACGAGCACGCTGCGGCGGCACGCGGCGGCCTTCGAGCAGCGCACCGGGATCGTGGTGCAGGTGACGGCGGTGCCGGCGGCGGTGCGGGTGGCGCCGCGCGTCAAGGAGACGCTGGTGCGCGTGTTCCTCGAGGCGCTCAACAACGTGCGCCGGCACTCCGACGCGCACAGCGTGCGGGTCGCGCTCGAGCTGAAGCCCGGCCGTGTCGTGATGCGGATCGAGGACGACGGCCGGGGCTTCGACCCGGCCCGGGTGGCGGCTTCGCGGGAGCGGCCCACGCTGGGCCTGCAGATCATGCGCGAGCGCGTGCTGGCCCTGAACGGGGAACTGCGCCTGATCGCCGCACCGGGTGCGGGGACGCGGCTGGAGGTTTCGCTCGCGGCTTGAAAGAAGCTTCGCCCGGCATTGATGTAGGGAATCCTTGATTCTGCCGGCTGAGTGAAAAATCTGCAGCGCTTGTCGAAGCCAGGCGCATGATTGAGACGGCGCCGGACCCAGCGGCCGGGAGGTATCTGAAAACCAGATAGGACGTTGTCCCGGGGTATCGCCGGCGGGGCGTGCTTATGGAACCGCAGATCCTGATCCCGGAAGACAAGGCGAGGGACGCCGAGCTGGTCGAGCGCGCCCTGCGCAAGTCATCTGCCGACGCCCGGGTGAAAGTGGTTCGAGCGCGCGAGGTGCTGCTCGCCGCGCCATGAACGCTCCGATCCGGGTACTTTTCGCCGAAGACTCGCCGGTCGATGTCGAGCTGGCGCAGCGCGAGCTCAAGCGCGCGGGCCTGCGCTTTGCGCCGCGCGTGGCGGACACCGAGCCCGCGTTTCGCGAGGCGCTCGCCGAGTTCGCGCCCGATGTGATCCTGTCCGACTTCGCGATGCCGAAGTTCGACGGCATGCTCGCGCTGAGCCTCGCGCGCGAACTGAGCCCCGAGGTCCCCTTCATCTTCGTCTCCGGCACGCTCGGCGAGGAGTACGCGATCCGCGCCCTCAAGGACGGCGCCACGGACTACGTGCTGAAGTCCAATCTCATGCGCCTGCCGGTCGCCGTGGAGCGCGCGCTGCAGGAAGCGCGCGAGCGCGCGGCCAGGCGCGAGATGGAGCACGACCTGCGCCGGTCCAAGCTCGCTCTGGACCACGCCATGGACATGATCCTGCTCATCGACCGCGCGAGCATGCGCTTCATCGACGTCAACCACGCGGTCACCGAGCGGCTCGGGTACACGCGCGAGGAGATGCTCGCTCTTGCGCCGCAGGACGTGCTGCCGGCGAGCCGCGAGGCGCTGGAGCGCGCCTACGACGAGATGATCGCGAATCCCTCGGTCGCGAGCGGCATGCGCAGCCACTACCTCTGCAAGGACGGGTCGCTGCTGCCGTTCGAGTCGACGCGGCGGGCGCTGCGCTTCGGCGAGCGCTGGATCATCGTGGCGGTCTCCAGGGACGTGCGGGAGCGCATCGCCGCCGAGCAGGCGCTGCGCGAGAGCGAGATCCGCTTCCGTCAGACCTTCGAGCTGGCGGCCTCGGGCATGGCGCACGTCTCGCTCGAGGGCCGGCTGCTGCGCGTGAACCGCAGGCTGTGCGAGATCCTCGGCTACGCCGAAGACGAGCTCCTCGGGCGCACCGTCAAGGAGATCTCGCACCCGGAGGACCGGGATGCGACCGATGCCCAGCGCGCACGCGTGCGCTCGCGAGAGATCGCTTCCGCCCGATTCGAGAAACGCTACCTGCACAAGGACGGCGCGGTCGTCTGGGCCAGCCTGACCGTGGCGCTGGCGCGCGACGCCGCCGGGGATCCCGAGTACGAGATCGCGGTGTTCGAGGACATCACCGAGCGCAAGGCGCACCTGGAACGCATCGAGCGACTGACCCGCGTGCACGCTGTGCTCAGCGGCATCAACGGCGTGATCGTGCGCGTGCGCGACCGGCAGGAGCTGTTTCGCGAGGCCTGCCGCATTGCGGTCGAGCACGGCAGGTTCCCGCTTGCCTGGGTGGGCGTCGCCAATCCCGCCGCCGACCGCGTAGAGCCGGTGGCCTGGGCGGGCGACGCCGATGGCTACGTCCAGCGCATCATGCCGCTGCGGCTGGGCGCGGACCCGCGGCACCCTCCCGGCATGGCCGGGATGGCGATCCGGGAGCGAAAGCCGATGGTCGCGAACGACCTCGCCAACGACCCCCGCGTGGTGACCAAGGACGCGCCGCTGGCGCGCGGCCTGCGCTCGCTCGCCGTGCTGCCCCTGCAGGTCGCGAGAGGGGCAGTCGGGGTCCTCGCGCTGTATGCGAGCCAGGTCGGCTTCTTCGACGACGAGGAGATGAAGCTCCTCGCGGAGCTCGCCGACGACATCTCGTTCGCGCTCGAGCACCTCGCCAGGGAGGAGAAGCTCAGCTACCTCGCGTTCTACGATCCGCTCACCGGGATCGCCAACCGGACGCTGTTCCTCGAGCGCCTCGACCAGCACGTGCAGGCGGCGGTCGGCGCCGGCTCCAAGGTCGCGCTCGCCATGGCGGACGTCGAGCGCCTCAGGACGATCAACGACTCGCTGGGACGCCACGCGGGGGACGCGGTGCTGCGCCAGCTCGCCGAGCGCCTCGCGCGCGACGCGGACCCGGGGAGGATCGGGCGCCTGGGCGCAGACCAGTTCGCGATCCTGTTCCCCGCGGTGAAGGGAAGGTCCGAGGTCGCGCGCAGGTTCGAGGAGACGTGGCATCGCTGCGCCGACGCGCCGTTCCAGGTGCGGGACGCCGAGTTCCGGGTCTCGCTCAAGGCCGGGATCACGCTATGCCCGAACGACGGCAGCCAGGCCGAGGAGCTGATGAACAACGCGGAAGCGGCGCTGCGCAAGGCGAAGGATGGCGGCGATCGCTACGTGTTCTATACGCCGCAGATGACCGCGCGCACGGCCGAGACGCTCACCTTGGAGAACCAGCTTCGCCAGGCCCTGGAGCGCGAGGAGTTCGTGCTCCACTACCAGCCCAAGGTGGATGGCGTGACCGGGCGGATCGCAGGGGTGGAGGCGCTGATCCGCTGGCAGAGCCCGGAGCTCGGCCTGGTGCCGCCGGGGCGCTTCATCCCGCTCATGGAGGAGACGGGGCTGATCCTGGAAGTGGGCGCGTGGGCGCTCGCGAAGGCGGTCGCGGACCACGCGCGCTGGCTGGACGAGGGGCTTTCGCCACCCCGGGTCGCAGTCAACGTATCGGCGATCCAGCTGCGCCAGCGCGAGTTCGTCACCGCCCTCGAGGAGGCGATCGCCGCCGGAGCGAAGCCCACCGGCCTCGACCTGGAGATCACCGAGAGCCTCGTCATGGACGACATCGAGGGCAACATCGTGAAGTTGAAGGCCGTGCGGCAACTCGGCATCGACATCGCGATCGACGATTTCGGCACGGGATACTCCTCGCTCGGCTACCTCGCCAAGCTCCCGGTGCAGGCGCTCAAGATCGACCGCTCGTTCATCATCACGATGCTGAGCGACCCGGACACCATGACGCTGGTGCAGACGATCATCTCGCTCGCGCACTCGCTCAAGCTGAAGGTGGTCGCCGAAGGCGTGGAGACCGAGGAGCAGGCAAAAATGCTGCACCTGCTGCGCTGCGACCAGATCCAGGGCTACCTCGTCGGCAAGCCGATGCCGATCGAGGAGCTGACGCCACTGCTCGCCGGCCGCTAGTCGCCGATAGAGGAGGTCGGCATGACAACGCTCCTGACGACCCTGCCGCATCCTGCTGCAGCGCAGCGTGGCAGCCCAGCGGTACGAGGCGTGCGAGGAATCACATCTGGGTGAGGATCGTGATGAATGCCAACGACTCGGCGGTATCGCCCATGCGCCCGGGAGATATCTGAAAACCAGATAGCAACTTTGGGAGAACATTGCGGCCGAGGGATGCCGCATGAGGATCCTGATCCTCGAAGACCGGGCGAGCGACGCCGAGCTGCTCGAGCGAGCGCTGCGGAAATCGCTTCCCGGGCCGCGCGTGGCGGTGGTCCGGGACCGCGAAGGGCTCGTTTGCGCGCTCGCCGACCCCCCTGATGTGATCGTCTCTGACTACTCCGTTCCGGGAACCGGCGCGCTCGATTGTCTGGAGCTGCTCGCCTCGCGCGGCCTGGACGTTCCGGTGATCGTCGTCACGGGAACCCTGGGCGACGAGGCCGCCGCAGAGTGCATGAGGCGCGGCGCAACCGACTACCTCATCAAGGACCGCCTCTCCCGCCTCGGCGGCGCGGTGAACGCGGCGATCGAGCGCCGGCGCATCCAGGCAACGCTGCACCAGGGCGAAGCGGCTTTGCGCCACGCCCAGGCCCTTGCCGGGCTCGCGCATGTCGTCACGGGGCGCGACGGCTCGTTCGAAAGCTGGTCGGCGACGTTGCCGCAGCTCTTGGGGGTGTCGTCCGCGCAGCTGCCGAGGAGCACGCGCGAGTGGCTGGAGTACGTACACCCGGACGATCGCGAGCTGTTCCGCGGCACCGCGATTGAAGCCGGCCGGCGCGGCACGCGCATGGACATCGAATACCGGGTGCGCCGGGCCGATGGCGGGTGGGCCCATGTGCGCCAGGCGATGGACCCGATCGGCGGCTCCGCCGATCAGGGGGACCGCATGCGCTGGTTCAACACCCTGCTCGACATCACCGGGCAGAGTCGGGCCATGGAGGCGTTGCGCGCGAGCGAGGAGCGCCACCGGGCGATGTTCGATCAGACAGCGGTGGGCGTGGCGCACACCTCGCTGGAGGGCGAGGTCCTGATGGTGAACCCGGCGTTCTGCGAAATGACAGGATATGGCCGCGCCGAAGCGATCCTCCTGAACATTCGCGATCTCACTCACCCCGAGGACATCGCGCGCAGTGTCGAGGGGCGGGCCAGGATGGCGCAAGGGACGGGCGCGCCCTACGAGAGAGAGCTGCGCCTGGTCCGCAAGGACCGCTCGTTGCTCTGGGTCAGTGTGACGACCTCGCTCCTGCGCGGCTCGGAATCGACGGCGCCGTTCTTCATCTCGATCGTCCGGGACGTCTCGGAACGAAAGCGTGCGCAGCAGGCGCTGGCCGAGAGCGAGGAGCGCTTCCGGAGCCTGACCGAGCTCTCTTCGGACTGGTTCTGGCAAACGGATGCCGAGCACCGCTTCGTGAACACCCCCCGGCGCACCACGGAGATCACCGGCCTGACGGCGAGCACCTACGTGGGCAAGCGTCGCTGGGAAGTACCGGGGCTCGCGCCCCTCACTGGCGACTGGAACGAACACTGGCGCGTGCTCGAGCGCCGCGAGACCTACCGCGACCTCATTCTGGTGCAGACGCGGGCAGACGGATCGAAGGTCTACCTGCAGATCAGCGGCGAGCCGGTCTACGGCGCCGAAGGCGCCTTCAAGGGCTATCGAGGAACGGCGAAGGACGTCAGCGAGAGCGTACGCATGCAGCAATCCGTGCGCGAGGCGGAGCGCAGGTACCGCTCGATCTTCGAGAATGCGGCGCTCGGCATCTTCAAGACCAGCCCCGACGGCCGCGTGCTCGACGTCAACCCGGCGATGGTGCGCATGCTCGGCTACGACTCGACGCGGGAGGTAATCGAGTAGGTCACCGACACCGCACATCAGGTCTACGTGGATCCCGCCGAGCGGGAGCAACTGCTGTCGGCGCTCCGCGATGACGGCGAGGTCCGCGACTACGTGACGCGGCTGCGACGCAGGGACGGGAGCGTCGCCTGGGTGTCGCAGAGCGTGCGCGCGTTGCGCGACGAGACCACCGGGGAGACTTATTTTCTCGGCGTCGCGGAAGACGTCACGAAGCGGCGCAAGCAGCAGCGCAAGATCGAGCGGCTCACCCGCATTCACGCCGTGCTGAGCGGGATCAACGCGCTGATCGTGCGCGAGCGCGGGCGCGACGAGCTGCTGCGCCAGGTCTGCAGGGTCGCCATCGAGCACGGCAAGTTTCACATTGCGTGGGTCGCCACCGTCGACCGGGACCTGAACTGCATCGAGCTGGCGGCGCTGCAGGGCGGTGAGCCGGAGTTCGCCGAGACCCTGCGCCGGCGCGATTGGCTCGGGACCGACCAGAGCGGGGGAGTCACGGCAGTCAGACGGGTGCTGATCGAAAAACAGGCGGCGTTTTCGAACGACATCCAGTCCGACGGCCGAATCCGCTACCTGGACGACCACGTGGGCCAGGGGACGCGCTCGCTGGCGGTGCTGCCGCTGATCGTAGGGGACGCCGCCGTCGGCGTCCTGTGCCTGCACGCGGCCGAGGTCGGGGTCTTCGACGACGATGAGCAGAAGCTCCTGCTCGAGCTCGCAGCGGACATCTCGTTTGCGCTCGAGCACATCGAGAAGAGCGAGCGCGTCGACCATCTTGCCTACTACGACCAGATGACCGGGCTCGCCAACCGCAGCCTGTTCCACGAGCGCCTGAGCCAGTTCATCTCGGGGGCGGCGCAGAACCGCAGATCGCTGGGGTTGGTGGTCGCGGACATCGAGCGGTTCAAGCTCATCAACGATTCGCTCGGCCGCCAGGCGGGCGACCAGCTGCTCAAGCAGATCGCCGAACGGCTGCAGAAGGCCGTCCCCGAGCCGGGCGGGTTGGCGCGGGTGAGCGCGGACCACTTCGCCGTGGCGCTTCCCAATCTCCCGAGCGGGTCGCAGGCGGCACGCGCGGTGCAAGACATCGGCGCTCGCGTGCTGTCGGCGCCATTCAAGCTCGGCGAAGCGGAGATCCAGGTGGCGATGAAGGCCGGCATCGCGCTCTACCCGGGCGACGCGCAGGACGCGGAAGCGCTCTTCCGCAACGCCGAGGCAGCGCTCAAGAACGCCAAGCTGAGAGGCGAGCGCTACCTGTTCTATGCCGAGGAGATGACCGCGCGCACGGGCGAGAACCTCGCGCTCGAGAACAAGCTGCGCCGGGCGCTCGAGCGCGAGGAGTTCCGGCTCTTCTACCAGCCCAAGATCGATCTCGAGAGCCGTCGCATCGTGGGCGTCGAGGGGCTGATCCGCTGGCAGGACCCGGAGCGCGGGCTGGTGCCGCCGGGACAGTTCATCCCTCTGCTCGAGGATACCGGGATGATTCTCGAGGTCGGCGCCTGGGCCATCCGGCGCGCGATCCTCGACCACGAGGCCTGGCTGCGCGCGGGTCTCGTGCCGCCGCGGATCGCGGTCAACGTCTCCCAGATCCAGCTGCGCCAGGCCGGGTTCGTGGAGTCCGTCCGCGAGGCGATCGGCAAGGGCCCGCAGCCCGCGGCGCTCGACCTCGAGGTGACCGAGAGCCTGCTCATGGAGGACGTCGAAGCCAATGTCCGCAAGCTCGCCGAGCTGCGCGATCTCGGGGTGAACGTGGCCATCGACGATTTCGGCACCGGCTACTCCTCGCTCGCGTACCTCGCGAAGCTGCCCATACGAGCGCTCAAGATCGACCGCTCTTTCATCGTTGCGATGCCCAAGGAGCCCAACGCCATGGCGCTCGTGTCCACGATCATCAACCTGGCGCAGTCGTTCCAGCTGAAGGTCGTGGCCGAGGGGGTGGATTCGGACGAGCAGCTGCAGCTGCTGCGGCTGCTGCGCTGCGACGAGGTGCAGGGATACCTGTTCTACAAGCCCATGCCGGAGGCCGAGCTCCGGCCGCTGCTCGGCGTTGCGCAGCGGCATGGCGCCTGAGGGAGCCCGGGTGCGGGTGATCGCGGCAAACATCGGCGTCGCAGCGGCCTACCTTGTTGCCGGGAAGCTGGGCCTGTTGCTCGCGATCCCGCCCGGCTACGCTACCGCGGTCTGGCCGGCCTCCGGCATCGCGCTGGCGGCAGTGCTGCTGTTCGGCGGTCGCGTGCTTCCCGGGATTCTGCTCGGGTCCTTCCTGGTCAATATCGGCGTGTCGTTCGACGGCGGCAGCGCCGCTGCCGCGGCGCGCAGCGTGGCGATGGCGCTCGGCATCGGCGCTGGCGCGGCGCTGCAGGCCGGCGCATCCGCGTGGCTCGTGCGCAGGTTCGTGGGTTACCCGACGGCACTCGACGGCGAACGGCAAGTCGGCCTGTTCCTTCTGCTGGGCGGACCGGCGGGCTGCCTGGTCAACGCCACCTGGAGCGTCACCATTCTCGCGGCGACCGGCGTGGTCTCGCCGCAGGCCTATACCTTCAACTGGGGGACCTGGTGGATCGGCGACACGATCGGCGCGCTGATCTTTTCCCCGCTCATCCTCGCGTGGGTCGGCGAGCCGCGCGAGCACTGGCGGCCCCGCCGGCTCGCCCTGACGCTGCCCCTCGGCCTGATGTTCGCGATCGTCGTTGCCTTCTTCGTGCGCGCGAGCGCGTGGGAGCAGGAGCGCGTGCAGCGCGATTTCGAGGAACGCGCCGACGCAATCGGCGATGCGCTGCGCACGAGCCTCGAGAGGTACGTCGACGTGCTCCGGTCGATCTCCGACTACTACGCAGCCTCATCGGAGGTTCGCGCCGACGAGTTCGGCACCTTCGTCGCCGGCCCGCTGCAGCGCTTTCCCGGCGTGCAGGGCGTCTCGTGGAATCCCAGGATCCGCGGCGAGGATCGCGAGCTTCACGAAGCCCTGCTGAGACGGGAAGCCGGAAACCAGACGCGGATCACCGAGCGCGATGCGCGGAGCCGGCTGATTCCCGCGGCGGCCCGCGCCGAGTACGTGTACGTGCGCCATATCGAGCCCCTTGCGGCCAATCGCGCGGCGCTCGGCTACGACGTCCTGTCCGACGCGGCGCGACGCGAGGCGCTCGATTTCGCGCGCGATGGCGGGACGCCCGCGGCCACGGCGCCGATCGAGCTCGTGCAGGATGAGCGTCGCGAGCCGGCATTCCTCGTTTTCCATCCGGTCTACCGGCGGGATCGCGAGCTGGCGTCCGTGCAAGCTCGCCGGGAGGCGCTGCTCGGCTACGCGACCGGCGTCTTCCGGGTCGCCGCCGTCGTCGCCGGTCCGGCGCGTGGCGTGGACCCTGGCCAGGTCCGAATCCGGCTCGAAGACCGCACGCGGAAGGACTCCGCCCGCTTTCTCTTCACGAACCTGCGATCGGGCGATGCGGCGGCCGGCGGCGCGGGCGCGCTGGGGGCGGGACCTGCGCACGAGATCGGGCTCGATGTGGCAGGTCGCCGATGGGTGCTGTCGGTGTCCCCTACGCGGCGCCACCTCGAGGCGAACCGGGGCTGGCAGGCCTGGAGCGTGCTCGCCGGAGGTCTCGGGTTCACCGCCCTGCTCGGCGCATTTCTGCTCGTGGTCACGGGGCGCGCCGGCCGGGTAGAGCGGCTCGCGCAACGCCTGCGGGACGAGGTCGAAGAGCGCTCGCGAGCCGAGGAGAGAGTGACGCGGCTGAACCGCGTGCACGCGGTCCTGAGCGGGATCAGCGCGACGATCGCGCGCGCGCGCGGGCGCGAAGAGCTGTTCCGTGAGGCCTGCAGGATCGCCGTGGAAGCCGGGCAGTTTCCGATGGTCTGGCTGGGGGTCGTCGACTCCGGCACCAGCCGGATCGTCCCGGTGGCCGCCAACGAGCCCGCGGAGGGGCTCTTGCGGATCGCCGGGGACAGGCTGATCGTCGGTGCCGAGGCACCGTTCGCAGGGCCCGTCGCCCTCGCCGTGCGCGAGAAACGGCCCTTCGTCTCGAACGATGTAGAGACCGACGAGCGCATCACGCTGAAGAGGGAGCACGCCGAGCGCGGCATCCGCTCGGTCGCGATGCTGCCGCTGCTCATCTCGGGCAAGGTGGCCGGGATCCTTGCCCTGCACGCGGCCGAGCGCGGGTTCTTCAGCGAGGACGAGATGAAGCTGCTCCTGGAGCTCGCCGGCGACATTGCGTTCGCACTGGATCACTGGAACAAGTCGGAGCGCCTGGAGCGCCTCGCGTACTACGACGTGCTCACCGGTCTCGCCAATCGCACGCTGTTTCACGAGCGGCTGACGCAGCTGCTGGCGGGGGCCGGCCGCATGCGGCGGCGCCTGGCGCTGGTGCTGCTCGACATCGCGCGTTTCAGGGAGGTCAACGACGCGTTCGGCCGCAAGGCCGGCGACGAACTGCTGCAGCAGGTGGCGCAACGCCTGTCCCGGCATCCGACGGGGGCGGTCTCGATCTCGAGGCTCGGCACCGATCAATTCGCGATCGCTCTTCCCGAGGCGATTTCGGTGGAAGAGGTCGGGCGGCGCGTGGAAGCGATCCACGCGCAGGTGTCGGGGACGCCATACGCTGCGGGGAATCAGGAGCTTCACGTAGCTGCCCGGATGGGAATCGCGTTCTTTCCGGACGACGCCGTTGACGCGGACGTCCTGCTGGGCCGCGCCGAGGCTGCGCTCAAGAAGGCCAAGGAGCGGGGCGAGCGCTACCTGTTCTTCGAGCAGCAAATGAGCGAGCGCGTCGCGGAACGGCTTGCGCTCGAAACCCGGGTGCGGCTCGCGCTCGAGCGGCAACAGTTCGAGTTGCACTACCAGCCCAAGGTCGACCTGGGCAGCGGCTCGATCGCCGGCGTCGAGGCGCTCATACGTTGGCAGGACCCCCAGGGCACCATGGTGCCGCTGGAGCAGTTGCTGCCGGTATTGGAGGAGACCGGGCTCATCCTGCCGGTCGGCGCGTGGGCGCTGCGGCGGGCCACGTCCGATCACCGGCGCTGGCTGGAGAGGGGCCTCAAGCCGCCGCGAGTGGCGGTCAACGTCGCGGCAGTGCAGCTGCGGCAGCGCGATTTCGTGAGCGTCGTCGAGCAGGCGATCATGGAAGGGGTGGCACCCACGGGCCTGGACCTGGAAATCTCCGAGGGTCTCGTGATGCAGGACGTCGAGGACAATATCCGCAAGCTGACGGAGCTGAGGTCGCTGGGCGTCAACATCGCGATCGACCGCTTCGGGACCGCGTATTCCTCGCTCGCGCACCTGGCAAAACTCCCGGTACAGGCGCTCAAGATAGACCGCTCGTTCGTCGGCACGATGCTCAAGGACCCCGACACGATGTCGCTCGTGTCGACCATCATCTCGCTCGCGCATTCGCTTCGGCTCAAGGTGGTGGCCGAGGGCGTGGATGACGAGCGGCAGGCGCATCTGCTTCGCCTGCTCCGCTGCGACGCGATGCAGGGTTTCTATGTAAGCCGGCCCGTGCCGTTCGACGAGATGTCGGTGCTGCTCGCCAAGGGTCGGCTCGCCTGAGGCGGAGCGAGAAGGAGGGGAACATGACAACCTGGTTGCAGCGAGTACCAGGGCAATCGATCACGGTGGGCGTCCTGCTCTCCGCGTTCGCCCTCGGAGGGTCCGCGCAGACGGGCGCGGGTGCGGGCAAGACGGAAGCGGCAGCCTTTGCCACTCTTCCGGCGGTTCTCGCGGAGCTGCGCAAGGGCGGGCTGGTCATCTACTTCAGGCACGGCGCGACGGACGTCTCCTCGGGAGCGAAGGTGAACGGGAGGGCTCAGGCCGGCGCCGGCAGCGCGAGCATCGCCCGCTTCATCTTCTCGAGCGCCCTGGCCTCGATCTGGCGGATGCGCTCGGCCGAGACCTTGAACTCGGCAGCAAGCTCGTGCAGCGTGGCGGCGTCCTTCTCGCGCAGCCAGCGCGTCTCCACGATCCGGCGGCTGCGCGGATCGAGCGCGGCGAGCGCCTGCTTCAGGCCTTCGGCGCGTCCCCGCTCCTCCTCGGCCGCCTCGAGCGCGCGCGAGGGCTCGGCTTCCTCGGACGCCGCGAGCCAGTGCACCGGCGCGTAGACGTCCTCCTCGCTCTCGGCCTCGAACGCCACCTCGCGCCCGGCGAGCCGCGTCTCCATCTCTGCGACTTCCTCGGGCTTGACGTTGAGCTCGGAAGCGATGCGATCGACCTCCGCGCCCGAGAGCGGGGCAAGGCCCTGCTTCATCGAGCGCAGGTTGAAGAAAAGCTTGCGCTGCGCCTTGGTGGTCGCGAGGCGCACCAGGCGCCAGTTGCGCAGGATGAACTCGTGGATCTCGGCGCGGATCCAGTGGATCGCGAAGGACACGAGGCGCACGCCCCGCTCGGGGTCGAAGCGCTTCACCGCCTTCATGAGGCCGATGTTGCCTTCCTGGATGAGGTCCGCGTGCGGCAGGCCGTAGCCGAGGTAGCCGCGCGCCACCGCCACCACCAGCCTCAGGTGCGAGAGCACGAGCTGGCGCGCCGCCTCCAGGTCGCCCGCGTCCCGGAAGCGGCGCGCGAACGCCTGCTCCTCGCCGGGGCTGAGCACCGGGAAGCGGTTGACCGTCTGGATGTAGGCTTCGAGGCTCCCCGCCGCGGGCGGCGTGGGCAGCGTCATCGGCAGTGCTGCAGCGGCTTGCATGCTCCTCTTTCCTCCCGGAAATTCTAGCACTCAGCAGGTTAGAGTGCTAATAGGAGGCCACAGTTCAATCGACATGGCCGTGTGAAATACCTACTTAGGCTAGATATCACGTAAGTGTCTGCTCACTGACATAAATGCCCCCAGCCACCCGAGGAAGGCAGCGAAGGCCACCACCGCCAGCGCGTCCCCGGGCGCGAGAAAGGCGAGGCGAAATCCGGAGCCGTAGCTCTCGGCAAGCTCGGCCACCTGGAGGTTCAGCCCCTGGAGGCCCCCCCAGAGCAGGGCGAGCGCCACCAGTCCTCCGGCGAGCCCCTGCAGCAACCCGAGGTAGTAGAAGGGCCGCCGGATGAAGGCGTCGGTGGCGCCCACGAGCCTGGAGACCTCGATCTCGGCGCGCTGCGTGAGGATCTGCAGCCGGATGGTGCTGAAGGTCACCGCGACCAGCCCGAAGGCGAGCAGCGCAGCGAGCAGCGCCACGCCGAAGCGCGCGATGCCGGCGATGGCCGCAAGCCGCCGGGCCCAGGCGGCGTCGGCCTGCACGTATTGCACGATGGGGAGCGTGCGCAGCTCGCGGGCGAGTCGCTCGAGCAGCGCAGGATCGGCTTGCCGCGCGCGCAGGGCCACGGCGTCGGGCAGCGGATTGCGCTTGAGCGCGGCGACGACCTGCGCGAGCCCCTCGGTCCCCGCGAGCTCGGCGAGCGCCTGCTCGCGCGTGACGAGCCGCGCCTCGCGCACGCGCGGGTCGGCCGAGAGGCGCGCCCTGAGCGCCTCGGCCTCGGCGCGCGGTGCTTCCATCCGCAGGTAGAGCGTCAGGCGCGGCTCGAGCTGGGCGCCGCCCGCGAGCGCGCGCAGGTTGGCGAGCAGCGCGTAGCCGCCCGCGGGCAGCGCGAGCGCGATGCCGATCGCGAGCGCGCCGAGCAGCGCCCCGGAGCGCTGCGCGGCGAGCTTGCGCGCCGCCGCCCCGAGCGCGCGCCGGTGCTGACGCAGCCACGCCCTCACGCCGCGACCTGCGCGCCCGCGGCGAGCCGCCCGTGGTCCAGGCGCAGCACGCGCTTCGCGAAGCGGGCCATCAGCGACTCGTCGTGCGTCGCCACCAGCACCGTCACGCCCACCTGGTTGAACGCGGCGAAGATCCCGAGGATCGCGCCGGCTGCGGCGGCGTCGAGATTCGCCGTCGGCTCGTCCGCGAGCAGGATCGAGGGGCGGTTCACCACGGCGCGCGCGATCGCGAGGCGCTGCTGCTCGCCGCCCGAGAGCTGGACGGGATGGGCGCGCTCGCGCTCGAGCAGCCCCACCTTGTCGAGCGCGGCGCGCGCGCGCCGCGCCGCCTCGCGCGGCGAGAGCTCGCCGAAGGCGAGCGGCAGCATGACGTTGTCGAACACGCTCCTGTCGTACAGCAGCTTCTGGTCCTGGAACACCAGCCCGAGGTTGCGCCGGAGGTAAGGCACCGCGGCGCGCGAGAGCGCGCCCACGTTCTGCCCGGCGACGAGCACGGCGCCCGCGCTCGGCCGCTCGATCGCGGCGATGAGCTTGAGCAGGGTCGATTTTCCCGCCCCGGAATGCCCGGCGACGAAGGCGAACTCGCCCCCGGCGATCGCGCAGCTCACCTCCTGCAACGCCTCGTGGCCGCCGGGATAGCGCTTGGCGACGCCCGAGAAGCTGATCAAAGAAGCGCCTCCGCGAACTCGCGCGCGGCGAACGGCCGCAGGTCCTCCGGCCCTTCGCCGACGCCCACGAACACCAGCGGCACCGGCCGCTCGCGCGCGATCGCGCACACCACGCCTCCCTTGGCGGTGCCGTCGAGCTTGGTGAGGACCAGCCCCGTGAGGCCCAGCGCCTCGTCGAAGGCGCGCACCTGCGCGAGCGCGTTCTGGCCGTTGCCCGCGTCGAGCACGAGGAGCACCTCGTGGGGCGCCCCCGGGAGCGCCTTGCCGAGCACGCGCTTCACTTTCCTGAGCTCCTCCATCAGGTGCAGCTGCGTAGGCAGGCGCCCGGCGGTGTCGGCGATGAGCACGTCCACTCCCCGCGCGCGCGCCGCGCCCACGGCGTCGAACATCACCGCGCCCGGGTCGCCGCCCTGCCGACCGACCACGGGGACGCCGTTGCGCTCGCCCCAGACCGCGAGCTGCTCGCGGGCGGCGGCGCGCCACGTGTCGCCCGCGGCGAGCAGCACGCTCTTGCCCTGCGCCTGCAGCCAGCGCGCGAGCTTGCCGATGGAGGTGGTCTTGCCGGCGCCGTTGACCCCCGCGACCATGATGACGCTGGGCCTGGCCGAAATCTCCAGCGCGCGCTCGAGCGGCGCGAGCCGCTCTACGAGCGCCTCCTTGAGCGCCGCCTCCAGGGCGGCGCCATCCTCCAGGGGCTCGCGGCGGGCGCGGCTGCGAATGCGCTCGACCAGCTCGCCCGCGGCCGGCACGCCGCAATCGGCCTGGAGGAGCGCCGCCTCGAGCGATTCGAGCAGCGCCTCGTCGACGCGGCCGCGCGAGAGCAGGGCGCCGAGCCCACCGCCGAGCGCTTCCCGGGTGCGCGCCAGCCCCGCCTTGAGGCGCGTGGCCCAGGATGCGGCTGCTAACATGGATCGATGCATTCTAGCAAAGGCTCCCGCGCGCTCCCGGGGCGCGTGCGCATCATCGCGGGCGCGTGGCGCGGCCGGCGCATCGAGGTGGCGGTGACGGCGGGGTTGCGCCCCACGCCCGACCGCGTGCGCGAGACCCTCTTCAACTGGCTCGGGCAGAGGCTCGAGGGGCTGGCGTGCCTCGACCTCTACGCCGGCAGCGGCGCGCTCGGCTTCGAGGCCGCCTCGCGCGGCGCCGCACGCGTGGTGCTCGTAGAGCGCGACCCAAGGGCGCTCGCCGCGCTCGAGCGCAGCCGCGAGCAACTGGGCGCGACCCAGGTGCGCATCGAGCGCGCCGAGGCGCTCGCCTGGCTCGCGCGGCCCGGCGAGCGCTTCGACGTGGTTTTCCTCGACCCGCCCTTCAGGCAGAATGCCGTGCCGGCGATCCTGCCGCGGCTTGCGCGGCGGCTGCGCGCGGGGGCGCGGGTCTACGTCGAGGCCGGTGCCGCGCTCGAAGCGGCGGCGCCGTGGCGCGAGCTGCGACGCGGCCGCGCCGGGCAGGTGAGCTTCCAGCTGCTGCAGTGGAACGGTGACGAGGGCGAGTGATGATCCGAGCGGTCTACCCGGGAACGTTCGATCCGCTGACGCGCGGGCACGAGGACCTCGTGCGCCGCGCGAGCCGCCTGTTCGACGGCGTGATCCTCGGCATCGCCGAGAGCCGCGCCAAGCGCACCTTCTTCACGCTGCAGGAGCGCATCGAGATGGCGCGCGAGGTGCTCGCCGGCGTCGAGAACCTGAGCGTGATCGGCTTCAGCGGGCTGCTCACCGAGTTCGTGCGCAAGCAGGGCGCCGGGGTGGTGCTGCGGGGCCTGCGCGCCGTGTCGGACTTCGAGTACGAGTTCCAGCTCGCCGGGATGAACCGGGACCTGTACCCCGACATGGAGACGGTGTTCCTCACCCCGGGCGGCGAGCACATGTTCATCTCGGCCACCCTGGTGCGCGAGATCGCGACGCTGGGCGGAGACGTCTCGAAGTTCGTGCACCCTGTGGTGCGCGAACGGCTGCTCGCCAAGGTCGGGTCGCCCGGGGGCTAGCGCTGGCAGCGGGGACAGTAGTAGGTCGCGCGCTGTCCCTGCACGATGCGCCTCACCGTGGCACCGCAGCGCCGGCACGGCTCGCCCTCGCGGTTGTAGACGCGCCAGTGCGTCTGGAAGTAGCCCGGCCTGCCGTCGCCGCCGACGAAATCGCGCAGCGTCGAGCCGCCGGCGCGGATCGCGGCGCGCAGCGTCCGCTTGACGGCCTGCGCGAGCCGCGCGCAGCGCGCCGCCGAGAGCCGCCCCGCGGGCGTGCGCGGATGCACGCCGGCGAGGTGCAGGCTCTCGGAGGCGTAGATGTTGCCTACGCCGACCACGCGCCTCGCGTCCATCAGGCACTGCTTGATGGAAGCGCGCACCGAGCGCGTCATCGCGTGCAGCCGCTCGCCGCAGAAGGCGCGCGAGAGCGGCTCCACCCCCAGGCCGCGGATCAGGCGGTGCGCCGCCGGGGGCCGCGCGGTCCAGAGCACCGCGCCGAAGCGCCGCGGGTCGCGCAAGCGCAACACGCGGTCTCCGAAGTCAATGTCGAGATGATCGTGCCGGCCGGGAGGCGTCCCGGGCGGCACCAGGCTCAGGCTCCCCGACATGCCGAGGTGCACGATCAGGTGGCCGTCGCCGCAGTCGATGAGCAGGTACTTGCCGCGACGGCGCACCGCGCGCACGGCACGGCCCGCGAGCGCGCCGAGCACCGCGGGCACGCGCCAGCGCAGGCGCGGCTCGCGCACGACGACGCCGGCGATCGGGCGGCCGGCAAGACGCCGCGCGATCGAGCGGCGCGTGACCTCCACTTCGGGCAGTTCGGGCACCGGGCGCGTTGCCTTGTGCGGGGCACCAAATATACCTACACTCCCCGCTCCATGTCCCTGCCCGCCCGGCTCATCGCGGCGCTCGCGGCCTTCCTGCTCGCGCTCGGCGCCGCGCGCGCGCAGCTCATCGAGGAGGACGAGGACGAGACCCCGGCGAAGCCGGCCGCGGGCGCGCCCGGCCCCGCCTCGAAGCTTCCCGCGCAGGAGCTCAGCGCGCCGCTGCTCTACGAGTTCCTGCTCGGCGAGATCGCGGCGCAGCGCGGCTCACCCGGCCTCGCCGCCCAGACCTACCTCGAGCTCGCCCGGCGCACGCGCGATCCGCGCGTGGCGCGGCGCGCCGTAGAGGTCGCCAACGGCGCGCGCATGCCCGACCTCGCGCTCGAGGCGGCGCAGCTGTGGCACGAGACCGACCCCGCCTCGACGCAGGCGCTGCAGACGCTGACGCTGCTGCTCGTGGGGCGCAAGCGCGTCGAGGAGGCCGAGCCCTATCTCGCGAAGCTGCTGGCGAGCCATCCCACCGCGGCGGCCAACGGCTTCATGCAGCTCGCGCGGCTGCTCGCGCCCAACCTCGATCAGGCCGCGAACCTGCGGCTGGTGCAGCGGCTCGTCTCGCGCTATCCCGAGCTGCCGCAGGCGCGCTTCGCGCTGGCCCAGGCCGCGGCGGCGGCCAGCGAGGACGCGCTCGCGCTCGAGGAGGTCCGGCGCGCCGCCGAGCTGCGCCCGGACTGGGACCTTGCCGCGATCTACGAGGCGCAGCTGCTCGCCCGGCGCTCACCGGGCGAGGCCGCGAAGCGCCTCGAGGGCTACCTGGAGAAGTACCCGGACTCGCGCGAGGCGCGCATGAGCTACGCGCGGGTGCTCGCCACCGACAAGCGCTTCCCGGAGGCGCGCGCGGAGTTCGAGCGCATCCTGGCGCGCAACCCCAAGGACACCGACGCCGTCTACGCGGTGGGGCTGCTCGCGCTGCAGGTGAAGGACTACGACACCGCGGAAAGCAACATGAAGCGGCTGCTCGACCTGGGCTACCGCGACCCGAACGGCGTGCGCTACACGCTCGGGCAGATCGCCGAGGAGCGCAAGGACTGGCCCGGCGCCATCGAGTGGTACAAGACCATCGTGCGCGGCGAGCACGCCGTGCCGGCGCGCCTGCGCACCGCCAACGCCATCGCGCGCCAGGGCAAGCTCGAGGAGGCGCGCGCCTTCCTGCGCTCGGTGAAGGTGGCCGAGGAGAGCCAGCAGGTGCAGCTCCTGATCGCGGAATCGCAGCTGCTGCGCGAGGCGAAGCTGCACCAGGAGGCGTTCGACTTCCTCGCCGAGGCGCTTCTCAAGCGCCCCGAGCAGCCCGACCTGCTCTACGACCAGGCGCTCGCCGCCGAGCGGGTCGAGCGCTTCGACGTGCTGGAGGCGAACCTGCTGAAGCTGATCGAGCTCAAGCCCGACCACGCCCACGCCTACAACGCGCTCGGCTACTCGTTCGCGGACCGCAACCTGCGGCTGTCCGAGGCGCGCAAGCTCATCGAGCGGGCCCTGGAGCTCGCGCCGCAGGACTTCTTCATCATCGACTCGCTGGGCTGGGTGCTCTACCGCATGGGCGACCTGCAGGGCGCGGCGCGCGAGCTGCGGCGCGCCTGGAGCGGGCGGCCCGACGGCGAGATCGGCGCGCACCTGGGCGAGGTGCTGTGGATGCTCGGCGAGCGCGAGGAGGCGAGGCGCATCTGGGACGAGTCGCTCAAGGCCGCGCCCGAGAACGAGACGCTGCACAAGACGCTCAAGCGCTTCCAGCCGTAGCGCCGTGGGGAGGCTCCTCGCCCTCGCGGCAGCGCTCCTCGCCACCGCCTGCGCCGCCCCCGAGCTCGCGCCCCCGGCCGGGCCAGCCGAGTTCGAGATCGCCGCGCGCATCGCGGTGCGCTACGGCGGCGAGGCGCTCACGGCGAACCTCGCCTGGCGCCACGGCGCCGCGGCCGACGACCTGCTGATCACGAGCCCGCTCGGCCAGGGCATCGCGCGTATCGCGCGCCGCGAGGGCGAGACGACCCTCAGCACGCCTGAGCCGCGCGAATACCGCGCCGCGGACCCCGAGGCGCTCACCGAGCAGGTGCTGGGGTTCCGGCTGCCGCTCGCGGGCCTCGCCGACTGGGTGCGCGCCCGCGCCGCGCCCGGTCCTTCGCGCGCGCGCCGCGACACCGCGGGACGCCTCGCCGAGCTCGAGCAGTCGGGCTGGCGCATCGAGTACCTCGAGTACGACGCGGCGGCGCGCCCGGCGCGGCTGCGGCTCAGCTACCCGGGCGTAGAGCTGCGGCTCGCGATCGCGTCGTGGAAGTAGCGCGCGAGCTGGAGTGGTTTCCGGCGCCGGGAAAGCTGAACCTGTTCCTGCACGTGCTCGCGCGCCGGCCCGACGGCCGCCACGAGCTGCAGACGGTATTCCGGCTCATCGACCGCAGCGACCGTGTAGGGGTGCGGCTGCGCGCCGACGGCGCGGTCCGCTTCGAGGGCGTCTTCGGCGAGGAGAACCTCTGCGTGCGCGCCGCGCGCCTGCTCAAGGCGGCGAGCGGGGCGCGCGAGGGCGCCGAGCTCGCGCTGGAAAAGAATCTGCCGGTCGGCAGCGGGCTGGGGGGCGGCTCTTCGGATGCGGCCACCACGCTGCTCGCGCTCAACCGCCGCTGGGCCTGCGGCTTCGGGCGCGAGCGGCTGATGCAGCTCGGCCTGGAGCTCGGCGCGGACGTGCCCGCCTTCCTCTACGGCGAGAGCGCGCTCGGCGAGGGGCTCGGCGAGCGCCTGAAGCGGCTTGCGCTTCCCCCCGCCTGGTACCTCGTGCTCGTGCCGCAAGTCGCGGTTTCCACTCGGGAAATCTTCTCCGACGGCGCGTTGACACGGGATACGAAACGACTCACAATACCGCCCTTTTTGTCGGGGCAGGGTCGCAACGACCTCGAGGCCGTCGCGGTGCGCCGCCACCCGGAGATCGGCGAGCACCTCGAGTGGCTGAGAAAGCGGTGGCCGCAGGCGCGCATGACCGGGTCGGGCGCCTGCGTGTTCGCCGAATTCTCGGGGCGGGCCGAGGCGGACCGGGCGCTCGCGGAGCTGCCGCCGGGGATGCGCGGCTTCGTCGCGCGCGGGCTCGAGCGTCATCCGCTCCATGACTGGGCACAATGAACGCTGACCGGATGGGGCGTCGCCAAGCTGGTCTAAGGCACCGGATTTTGATTCCGGCATTCCTAGGTTCGAATCCTAGCGCCCCAGCCCATCCAGGCCCATGAACACGATGAACACGCACGCCTCGCTCGACCGCCTGATGGTGTTCACGGGCAACGCCAATCCGCGGCTTGCCCAGGACGTGGTCAAGCACCTGAACCTGTCGCTCGGGCGCGCCGTGGTCGGGCGCTTCTCCGACGGCGAGGTGATGGTCGAGATCATGGAGAACGTGCGCGGCAAGGACGTGTTCGTGCTGCAGTCGACCTGCGCGCCGACCAACGACAGCCTCATGGAGCTGATGGTGATGGTGGACGCGTTGAAGCGCTCGTCTGCGGCGCGCGTTTCGGCGGCCATCCCCTACTTCGGCTACGCGCGCCAGGACCGCCGGCCGCGCTCGGCGCGGGTGGCGATCAGCGCCAAGGTGGTCGCCAACATGCTCACCTCGGCGGGGGTGGCGCGTGTGCTCACCATGGACCTGCACGCCGACCAGATCCAGGGCTTCTTTGACCTGCCGGTGGACAACATCTACGCCGCGCCGGTGCTGCTCGGCGACGTCTGGAAGCAGCGCTACGAGGACCTGATCGTGGTCTCGCCCGACGTCGGCGGCGTGGTGCGCGCGCGCGCGCTCGCCAAGCGCCTCGAATCCGACCTCGCGATCATCGACAAGCGCAGGCCGAAGGCGAACGTCTCCGAGGTCATGAACGTGATCGGCGAGGTGAAGGGCCGCAGCTGCGTCATCATGGACGACATGGTGGACACCGCGGGCACGCTGGTGAAGGCGGCGCAGGTGCTCAAGGAGGAGGGCGCGGTCAGGGTGGTCGCGTATTGCACGCACGCCGTGCTCTCGGGCGGCGCGGTGGCGCGCATCGCCGCCTCCGATCTGGACGAGCTCGTGGTCACCGACACCATTCCCCTGGGCGAGGACGCCCGCGCCTGCGGCAAGATCCGCAGCCTCTCGGTGGCGGGTCTGCTCGCCGAGACCATCCTCAGGATCTACACCGAGGACTCGGTGAGCTCGCTGTTTATCGAATAGCCTTCCCAACGCGCCGCGGCCTGGTCGCGGGAGCGGCGCCAACTCTAGGAGCAGCGCAATGAAAATCGAGATCAACGCGCGCAGGCGCGAGGCGCAAGGGACGGGCGCGAGCCGCCGTCTGCGCCGCTCGGGCGGCGTGCCGGGCATCGTCTACGGCGGCGACAAGGGCCCGGTGAACATCGTGCTCGAGCACAAGGAGCTGCTCCAGAACCTGAGCCAGGAAGCCTTCCACGCCTCGATCCTCACGCTCAAGCTCGACGGGGACGCCGAGCAGGTGCTGCTGCGCGCCTTCAACATGCACCCCTGGCAGGGGCGCGTGCAGCACGTCGACTTCCAGCGCGTCTCGCGCGACAGGAAGATCCACATGAAGGTGCCGCTGCACTTCGTCAACGCGGAAAAGTCGCCCGGCGTCAAGGAGCAGGGGGGCGTCGCCAACCACGTGCTGAACGAGCTCGACATCCGCTGCTTGCCGGACGACCTGCCCGAGTACATCGTGGTCGACATGGGCGCGCTCTCGGTGGGCAGCTCGATCCACGTCAGGGACCTCGCGCTGCCCAAAGGGGTCGAGGCGGTGCTGCACCGGGGCGAGAAC
>CAZOWR010000013.1:0-26723 GCA_964583645.1 uncultured Enterobacteriaceae bacterium | reverse complement strand
CCCGCCACCACCGGCCCCGAATGCATGCCGATGCGCAAGGCAAGCTTCTCGCCCGTCTCCGCCGCCACCCGCGCAGTCACGTCGAGCATTGCCAGCGCCATGCGCGCGGCCCTCTGAGCATGGTCGGGCCACGGATTCGGCAGCCCGGCGACGGCCATGTAGGCGTCGCCGATGGTCTTGATCTTCTCCAGGCCGTGCGCATCGGCGAGCGCATCGAACTCGGAGAAGATCCGGTTCAGCAGCTCGACCAGGGCCCGCGGCGTCTTGCGCGCCGACAGCGGGGTGAATCCCACGATGTCGGCAAACAGCACGGTGACGCCGTCGGAGTGCTCGGCGATGGCGTCTCCGGAAGCCTTCAGGCGCTCGGCGATCGGCGCCGGCAGGATGTTCAGCAGCAGGCGCTCGGAACGTTCGCGCTCCTTGTCGAGAAAGCGCATCGCGGTGAATTCCCTGCGCGCGGACACATCCATCTGGTAGCAGATGAGCATGCCCCCGCAGTTCGCCAAACCCAGCACGAAAGCGGTCCGCCCGGCGGCCGTGGGACCCATCAAGTCCATTCCAAAGATGTAGCCGACGAAGAACGCGGCGCCGAGCCAGCCCGCGAGCACGGCCTGCGGAAATCGCAGGCGAAATACGCTGTAGATGAAGAAGGTGTACACCAGCGACATCGTAAAGCCGCGCGATTCCATGACTTCGAGCGGCAGTCGCGCGTTGGCCAGGGCAATGCCGACCGAAATCAGGCAGGCAAGGAGAAACATGATCAGTTGCTGCCGCTTCAGGAATACCGGACGGTAGGTGAGCGCGTAGACCACCGCGTAGATGAGCGACGCACCGAGCGTGGCGAGAAGCAAGTTGCGGGCGCCGATCCCCACCACGATGCCTTTGAAGACATGAATCGTCAGCACGTAGATGCCCGCGCCCAGGGCGCATATGCAGACAAGCGCGATGCGCACCGGGCGCACCGCCTTGCGCGCCTGCTCCTCCGCGAACGCCGCCTCCGCGTCCGCGCCGGCGAAGCGCAGCGTGAAGCGGTTCATGCGCAAGGCAGCGTCGTTCATCATCGATCTCCCCGTGGCGGAGGGCGGGCCCAAAGCGAACGCTCGCCTGCTTACTGC
The DNA here is from genome assembly GCA_964583645.1 of uncultured Enterobacteriaceae bacterium. GTDB lineage: Bacteria > Pseudomonadota > Gammaproteobacteria > Burkholderiales > SG8-39 > RBG-16-66-20. The sequence continues at coordinate 25,608 of CAZOWR010000013.1, read as the reverse complement.
GGGGCCTCGGATTCCGGCAATTTCGCGGCGAGTTCAACTGCGTAGACATGCACCGGAGCCTCTCGGCCACGCAATTTCTGCGGACCGAGATCCACTGACTGGTAGATCTCCCTGCCGTCGAGGCGGTTCATCGCGTCCTCCGACACCAGGAATGGGCGCCCCAGGTCACGGGTGGCATGTTCCAGGCGCGACGTCGTATTCATGACGTCGCCGTGGAAGACGATTGCGCGACGACTTCCACCGACCTCGCCCGTGATCACCGGGCCCGCATGCAACGCGGCCCGAAGCTGCGGCATGGCACCGAACTCCGTCTCGAATTCCTTCGCGGCCAGATCCAGCGCACGCTTGACTGCAAAGTAACAGGCAATCGGGCGCGCTCCCGTCCGGCCCTCTGCCAGTGTCCAGGTAATGACCACCTCGTCGCCGACATATTGGTAGACCTCGCCCCCGTGATCGTCGATGGGATCCGAGGCAAGCTGAAATACCCGGTTCAGAAACTCATGCACCGAGGCGGGTCCAAGCCGCTCCGCGAGCGCCGTCGAGCCGACGATGTCGATGAAAAGAAAGAACCGTTCCTCGACGCGCGAACGGTGATAGCGGCCGAGAGCAATGTCGCGCAGCGTGTTGCCGCCCACCAGGCCGGCGAGCTGCACCAACATGATCGGGAAAGACACGAGAAGGAAGGCCACGCCGATCGACACTGCGACCGGCAAGCCCACGGGCTGAAAGACCTGTTGTGCGAACTCGGGACCGAAGACCGCATAACCGGCCAGCCATCGCCCAAGCTTGCTTCCGATGAGGGCGATCAACGCCGCGCTGTATACGATCGACTTTATCGCCAAGGTGACCAGGAACGGCGCCCGCTCGAGCGCGAGCCCCGCCCGCGTCCCGGGCAGGAAAATTTCAGCACCGGCGATCACCGAAATCAGCACCATGCCCGGGACCAGGGCGGCCAACGCGCCGAAGGATGCTCCGGCCAGGGGACGCTCGGGAAAGTACGCGATACCGGCGGTGACGCCAAACGCCACCAGGCCGGCGCTGGCGACGCCTAGGATGCCGAGAAAGAGCCTTACACGGCGCTTCGTGCCTTCAGGCATCGAGGGCATTACACCGAAGCGAACCTGCGGCAATCTGAAACCGACTGCGTCGGATTTTGCTCACGGCGCCTCCCGGACCGGCTGGCGAGGAAGTCTACGCTCCGAATGACCGCTTCGGGTCGAGGCTGTGTAAAAACGCTCAACCCAGCCCGCCACACGACGATTTCTCTCGCCTCAGATTTTTCGGCGAGGCGAAAAGGCCCTGTAGAGGCCGCTACGGCAACTTTTGAACGACAGAAAAATCGAGGGCCTGCGTTTTTACACAGCCTCGGTCGAAAGCCCCCTTGCGTCAGTCGCGCTATCGCCTCGCCCAGTAGGCGAAGGTGCCGCGCACGATCGAGGGCTGGAGCAGGAAGTCGCGCGCTTCTTCGGCGAGCTCCGGCAAGGGCGAAAAAGAGCCCTCGCGGTTCGTCGAGCTGCTGGCGGGGAGGGTCTGACGATATCCCGCATGGCCGGTGTTCGCGTGGGCGCCAGTGACTATCCCGCCTGAAGACGACGGAACCCCAGCTCGGACCTCGTCATCGTGCCGAGCCCCGCCGCGCCGGCGAGAGCACCGATCGTCGAAGGAGTGCATGTCCGCCTCATGGCGAACGACTTCGGTCGGCGGCGTCTTCGCCAGGTACCATTTCCGTAGATCGGGAGCTATAGTCGTGGGGGTCCTTTGGGAGGACCGTCGCAGGGGAGGTACGCCATGAGCTTCACCAAGGCCGCGAGGCTTCGCCTCGCGTCGCGGTCACTTTGCGGGTAAGCCTGCCCTGGTGGTGGTCGAGCGCGCAAAGATGTGTACCTGCGTGCCGACGTCGGCCGATTCGTAGGTCACCGTTATTGCGGCCGTCGGCGGCAGGGTGAGCGAAATCCAGCGCGATTCGAAGTTCCAAACCCGCGAGCGAGTCATGGAACGGGCGTTTTCTCGCGAGACTGCTTCCGGCATCGCGCTCGCGTTGGCTTCATCAATCAGCACGGGCGCTGCTGCCTTCGATGGCTCGCTTTTCGATGCCGTGGCGCTCACCGTCGAGCATCAGGCGGCGGTGCTTTCCAGCCTGCAGGCCATGGTGGCCGCGGACGGGCAGGTGCTCACCCAGCGCGCGGCGTTCGAGACGAACGTCAGCGCGGGGGTCGGTGGCGCCCGGACGCTCATCGTTTCACCGGGCGGCTTGCCGGGCGTGCCGCCCAACGTGATCGACACGCGCACGGAAACCTACAGCGCGGGCGTCACCCGGCGCCTTCGCAGCGGGACGATCGTCAACCCTGCGGTCACGGTCACCCGCACTCGCGACCTGGCGGGAAACCTTGACGGGCTGAGCATCGCCAACGTGGCGCTCAACTTCACGGTGCCGCTGTTGAAAGGCGACGGCATGCTCGTCAACACGGCCGGCGAAGTCGCCGCCGAGTACGGCGTCAGGGCGGCGAACGAGAGCTATCGAGACACGCTCGCCAACGCGATCGCCGGCACGGTCGTCGCCTACTGGGACTACCTCGGCGCGGGCCGCGTGCTCCACATTGCGCGCGCCACCGAAGGACGTGCGCAGACGCTGCTCGATGAGGCCGGAAGGCTCGCCAAGGCTGACGAAATTCCGAGGACCGATCTCCTCAAGTACGAGGCCAAGCTCGCCCGCGACCGCGCGACGCGGCTCGGCGCCGAGCGGGCCCTGGCCGATGCGCGCGCTGCGCTGGCACTGGCGATCGGCGCTCCGGCGCAGAACGGGCTCCCCGATGCGCGCGATGACTTTCCCGCGGCGCAGGACAGCGCGCTCGCGCTGCTGCGCGACGGCGCGACCCTGGACGCGCTTGCCCGCCACGCGTACACCCGGCGCTTCGATCTCCTCGCTGCCGAACAGCGACTCGCCGCCGCCGAGACCCTGCTGCGCGCGGCACGCGCGGACGACAAACCGCGCTTCGACCTCACCGCGAGTGTGGGCTACACCGGATTCACCGCCGGCCATGGCGGCGGCCCCGGCGCCCTGTCTTCGTTCTACAACGCGCCCCGCGGGCCGAACCTGACCTTCGGCCTCGCTTACGTGCTGCCCGCGTCCAACTACGAGAACACGGGGCTCATCCTGCAGCGCACCGCTGCCGCCGAGCAAGCGCGCCTCGCGCGCGAGGCGATCCTGCGGTCGATCGATGCGAACCTCAAGGCGCGGCTCGAGGCGCTGCGAGCCTCCAGCCTGCAGCTGGAGGAAACGCTGCGCGAGGTGAGGCTGCAAGCCCAGGTATTCGAGAACGAGCGGCGGCGCTACCGGCTCGGCCTCGCGACACTGCTCGACCTCCTGACTACCGAGAGCCAGCTCACCGCGGCGCAGATCAGCGAGATCGAGGCGCGGCGCGAGCTGTCCAAGGCGGTGATCCGCTACCGGGCGGAAACCGCCACGCTGCTCGACCCGGGGCAGGCACAGAGGCTCGACCGCGCGCGCCTCACGACGCTGCCGGGACCTGCCGACCTCCTGCGGCGACGCTAGGCCATGTCCACACCGCTGTTCCGTCAGTCCGCGCTGCAAAGGCTTTCCTCTCCAGAGCAGCTCGACCAGCTGATGCACGTGACCAGGCCACGCGCCTGGATCGGGCTGTACGCGCTCGCCGCGGTACTGACCGCTGTGCTGCTCTGGGGCATCTTCGGCTCGCTGCCGACCCGCATCTCGGGCCAGGGTGTCGTCATACGGGAGGGTGGCGTGCTCAATGTCGCGGCCCAGGCGGGCGGCACCGTGGCGAGCTATTCGGACCTGCGCCTCGGTCAGCGGGTGCGGGCCGGGCAGCTCATCGCCGTGGTGGGGCAGCCGCTTCTCGAGCTGCAGGTGGACGCCGCCCGATCGGAACTCGAGCGGCTGCGCCTCGAACGCAAGGCCCTCGCCGACCGTTTCATGGTCGAACAGCCGGCGCAGGGCGAGGCGCGCCGGCTGCAGCGGCTCCTGCAGGAAGGCGTGATCCGCGCACGCGAGGAGCAGCTCGAGTCGCTGCGCACGGTGGAGAGCCAGCAGGTCGAGCTGCTGCGCGACGGCCTCATCACGCGTCAGCGGCACGAGGAGACGCGCCAGGCGATCTTCGGCGCCGAGACAGAGATCGGCAACGCGCGCTCCGCGCTGCAGAGGCTCGCCCTTGAGCAGCTCTCCGAGACGAGCAGACGCGCCGAGCGCGAGCGCGAGCTCGACGCGCGCGTCGAGCAGGCGGTCAAGCGGCTGCGCGAGCTCGAGCGCCAGCTCAGCCTCTCCTCTCAGGTGCTCGCGCCGATGGACGGCACGGTGGTCGAGGTCATGGCGATGCGGGGCGACCTGGTGAAGCCCGGCCAGCCGGTGCTCTCGATCGAGACCGAGCGAACCGAGCTTCGCGCCATGGTGTTCATGCCCCCGGACAGCAGCGCGGAGCTCATCCAGACCGGCATGGCGGCGCAGATCTCGCCGGTCACGGCGAAGAAGGAGCGCTACGGCTCCATCATCGGCAGGGTGCGCGGGGTCGCGAGATACCCGGCAACCGAGCAAGGGATGATGGCGGTGTTCAACAACGAGCTGCTGGTGCGCGAGCTGTCCAAGGCAGGACCGCCGATCGCCGTTGATGTGGAGCTCGTGCCCGATGCGTCGACGCGGAGCGGGTACCGCTGGTCCTCGAGCACCGGTGCCAGCGTGGAACTGCGCAGCGGCACGCTTTGCAGCGGCACCTTCGTCATCCAACGCGAGCGGCCGATCGGCTTGGTCATTCCGGTCCTGCGCGAGACGCTCGGCCTGTGAGCAGGACTCGCCGCGTCCGCACGCCCACCGTTCTTCAGATGGAGGCGGTCGAGTGCGGCGCCGCCGCGCTCGGCATTGTCCTCGCCTATTACAAGCAGATCGTCCCGCTCGAAGAGCTGCGCATCGCCTGCGGCGTCTCGCGCGACGGCAGCAAGGCGGGCAACATCGCGAAGGCCGCGCGAACCTACGGGCTCGTCGCCAAGGGCAAGCGCCTCGACGTGAACGAGCTGCGCGAGGAGAAGCTGCCACTCATCGTGTTCTGGAATTTCGACCATTTCCTGGTCGTGGAAGGCTTCGACCCGGACCGCGTCTACCTGAACGACCCCGCTGCCGGTCCGCGTCACGTCAGCCTCCAGGAGTTCGACCAGGCGTACACCGGCGTCGCGCTGGTGTTCGAGCCCGGCCCCGATTTCCGCCAGGGCGGGAAGAGGCGCAGCCTCTATGAAAGCCTGCGGCCGCACCTCGCCGGAGCGGAAGGCGCGCTCGCCTACGTCATGCTGGTCAGCCTCGCGCTGGTGCTGCCCGGGCTCGTGATTCCGGTGTTCTCGCAGGTTTTCGTCGACAACTTCCTCGTCGCGCGCATGGACGACTGGGTGAAGCCGCTGCTTCTCGGCATGGGCATCACGGCGCTGCTGCGCTGGGGGCTGACCTGGCTGCAGCGCATGTACCTGCTTCGCCTGGAGATGCGGCTCGCGCTCGTCGGCTCAGGTACCTTTTTCTGGCACGTGCTGCGGCTCCCGGTCGAGTTCTTCCAGCAGCGGTACGCCGGCGACATCAGCCAGCGGGTCGCCTCGAACGACCATGTCGCGCGGCTGCTCTCCAGGGAGCTGGCGGCGAACGCAGCCAGCGCCGTGACGCTCGTCTTCTACGTTGCGGTGATGCTGCAGTACGACTGGGCGCTGACGCTGATCGGCGTCTTCGCGATGGGCCTGAACCTCGCCGCGCTGCACGCGATCACGCGTGTGCGCACCGATGGCAGCATGAAGATGCTGCAGGACCGCGGCAAGCTGGTGGCGGCCACGATGGGCGGCATCCAGACCATCGAGACCCTCAAGGCGACCGGGTCGGAGACCGACTTCTTCATGCGCTGGTCCGGCTACAAGGCGAAGGTGAGCAACACCGAGGCGCGGCTCCAGTACTACACCAACCTGCTGGCCGTGTTGCCTGCGCTCCTCGCGGCGCTCACCACCGCATTGGTGCTCGGACTGGGCGGCTTTCGCGTCATCTCGGGCGAGATGACCGTCGGCATGCTCGTCGCCTTCCAGAGCCTGATGGCGAGCTTCTCGCAGCCGGTCACGAAACTGATGGGCCTCGCGAGCCAGTTCCAGGAGGCGAAGGGCGAGCTCGCCCGCATCGACGACGTGCTGCGCTACCCGCGCGACGAGGCGCTGGAGAAAAGCGAGCCGGCGCCCGACCCGGTGGCGAAAAAGCTCGAAGGCTACCTCGAGCTGCGCAACGTATCCTTCGGCTACAGCCGTCTCGAGCCGCCGCTCGTGCAGGACTTCAGCCTGCGGCTGGCGCCCGGACAGCGGGTGGCGCTCGTCGGCAAGTCGGGCAGCGGCAAGTCGACGGTGTCGCGGCTCGTCACCGGGATCGCCAAGCCCTGGAGCGGCGAAATCCTGTTCGACGGCGTGCCGCGCGCCGCCGTGCCGCGCGACGTGCTGACCGCGACGCTCGCGAGCGTCGATCAGGAGACCTGCCTCTTCGAGGGCACGGTGCGCGAGAACCTGACGCTGTGGGACGAGGCGCTGCCGGAGCCGGACGTCATCCAGGCTGCCCACGACGCGTGCATCCACGAGGCCATCACCGCCCGCGCCGGCGGCTACGACGCGCCAGTCGGCGAAGGCGGTGCGAACTTCAGCGGCGGGCAGCGTCAACGGCTCGAAATTGCGCGCGCGCTCGCTGGCAATCCGCGCGTGCTGGTGCTGGACGAGGCCACCGCGGCGCTTGACCCGCTCACCGAGAAGACGATGGACGACAACCTGCGCCGTCGCGGTTGCGCTTGTCTCATCGTCGCGCACCGGCTGTCGGCGATCCGCGACTGCGACGAGATCATCGTCATGGAGCAGGGCAAGATCGTCGAGCGCGGCGCGCACGACGAGCTGTACGCGCGCGGCGGCGCCTACACGAAGCTCATTGGCAAGGGAGAAAGTTGAGCACGGTCACCCTGGAGCGCTCGTCGCCCGGCAGGCGGGTGCCGGCGGACGCCGCGCGGCCGCTGTACCTCAATGACACCGCCGACGCGTGGAGCATCGAGCATGGTGGCGTGGATGTCTTCTGCGTCGCGCTCGAGGCCGGTGCGCCTGTAGGCGCGCGCGAGCACATTTGCCGGCTCGGGCCCGGCCAGATGCTCTTCGGCGTGCAGGCGGCGGCGCGTGGCGCGGCGAGCGGCCTGATCGCGGTCGGCCTTCCCAACACGCAGCTTTGCCACCTCGGCGCCTGGCGCGAAGCGCTCACCGGGCCGGCGCTCACCTGCGTTGAAGACTGGGTACGCGGACTGACGCGAGTCTTTAAGGCAGCGCCGCCGCGCGTCTTCATGCGTCCTCACGCCGGCGGCATCGCAGCCAGGGCAGGGCAAGTCGTCTACGACCCCGAGGCGCTCGTGTGGATGCGCGCGTGCGCGCAACCACAAGCGCTGGAGCGCCAGCCGGCTGCCCGGCCACTTGCCGGCAGCGCGCCCCAGCCGTTGACGCCGAGCACATGGGTGCTCGTGAAAGGCGAGCAGCAGCTGCGATTCGCGAGCACTGCAGAGCTGGCGCTAGAGGGCGGCCTGCCGCGTGCGCTGGACGCGTTCCACGAAACGCTGCTCGCCGACCTCGCCGAGCGCCGCACGCGGCGCGACGCCGAGGTCGCCGAGCGGCTCGAGCAGCGCCGGCACGCCGACGCGGCGCGCTTCGGCGGCGCGCTTGCGAGCCTCGCCGCGGTCATCGCGCAGGAGGAAGCCCGTGCCGCGGCGGGCAGCGCGGACGCGGTACTTGAAGCGTGCCAGATCGTCATGCGGGAGACCGGCATCGACACAACGCTGCGCGGCGACACGGCGCAGGCGCGCGACACCGCCGGCTACATCCGGTACCTCGCGCGCCAGGCGAGAGTCGCGTTCCGCCAGGTGGCGATCGGCGGCGAGCGCTGGTGGCGCGAGGACGCGGGCCCGCTGCTCGGCTTCCGCGAGGGCGGCGGCGCGCCGGTGGCCCTGCTGCCCTCGGGCGCAGGCTACCTGCTGGTCGATCCGGCGAGCGGCGTACGCGCGCCGGTGAACGCCGAGACCGCCGCTGCCCTCGCCGGCACGGCGCTCATGTTCTTCCGCAGCTTTCCCGAGCGCGCGCTCGGCCTGCTCGACCTCGCGCGATTCGCCCTGGGCGGCGTGCGCGCCGACGGCCTGCGCCTTGTGCTCTTCGGCGCGCTCGCGGGGCTGCTGGGCCTGTTCACGCCGATAGCGACCGGGCTGCTGATCGACAGCGTGATCCCGGCGGCGGAGACGGACGAGCTGGTGCAGCTGGTGCTCCTCCTCGTCACGAGCGCGCTCGCGATCGCGGCGTTCGAGCTGGCGCGCGGTATCGCCATGCTGCGCATCGAGACTCGCATCGGCATCACCTCGCAGGCGGCGATCATGCAGCGCCTGCTGCATCTGCCGGTGCCTTTCTTCCGCTCGTACTCGGCGGGCGACCTGGCGCAGCGCGCTTTCGGCATTGACGGCATCATTCATGTTTTCACGGGCACGACGCAGGCCGCGCTCTTCGCCTGGATCTTCGGTTTCTTCAGCCTCGCGTACCTCTTCGCCCTCAGCGTGCCGCTTGCGCTGCTCGCGAGCGCGCTCGTCGCGGTATCGCTCGCGCTTGCGACGGCAGTCAACCTGCTTCGCCTGCGCATGGAGCGGGAGCTTTTCCAGGTCCAGGGCGACATCGCGAGCCGGGTGCTTCAGATCCTGAACGGCATCGGCAAGCTGCGCGCGGCGGGCGCGGAAAAGCGGGCGTTCGCGAAGTGGGCCGAGTCCTTCTCACGGCAGAAGCGGCTCTCGTACGGGGCACAGCGGATCGCCAACTATGTGGAGACCTTTGATGCGGGCTACGTCGTGCTCGCGTCGCTGCTGCTCTTCGCGATGGTGGCCTTTTTTAAGCCCGAGCTCAGCACCGGCGCCTTCCTCGCCTTCAATACCGCCTTCGGGCAGTTCATGGTCTCGACGCTGGCCGTGGGGAGCGCGCTGACCAGCTCGCTCAACGCGGTGCCCCTTTACGAGCGCGCGAAGCCGATCCTGCACACGCTGACCGAGAGCGCCACAGGCGCAGCCCCGCCCGGGGAGCTCTCGGGCCCGATCGACATCAGCCACGTCAGCTTCCGCTACTCGGCCGACGGCCCGCTCATCCTCGACGACGTGTCGATCCGCGTCGCGCCGGGCGAGTTCGTCGCGTTCGTCGGGCCATCGGGCTCGGGCAAGTCCACGCTCTTCCGGCTGCTCCTGGGCTTCGAGCAGCCGGCGGTGGGCGCGGTGTACTACGACGGCCAGGACCTCGCCGGCCTGGATATCGGCGCGGTGCGCCGCCAGCTCGGCGTGGTGCTGCAGAACGGGCAGCTCGTGCCGGGCGACATCTTCACCAACATCGTCGGCGCCTCGCCCTACACGCTCGAGGACGCCTGGGAGGCGGCGCGCCTCGCGGGCTTCGCCCCGGACGTCGAGTCGATGCCGATGGGCATGCACACCGTGATCGCCGAGGGCGCGGCCACGCTCTCGGGCGGGCAAAAACAGCGGCTGATGATCGCGCGCGCGCTGGTGCGCCGGCCGCGCATCCTGCTATTCGACGAGGCGACGAGCGCGCTCGACAACGCAACCCAGGCGATCGTCGCCGAAAGCGTCGAGCGCCTCGCCGCAACGCGCATCGTCATCGCCCACCGGCTCTCGACGATCGTCAAGGCGCACCGTATCTACGTCATCGTCGCGGGGCGCCTGGTCGAGAGCGGCACCTATGACGAGCTGATGGCCCGCGGCGGCACCTTCGCCGAGCTCGCCAGGCGCCAGATCGCCTGAGCCGTGCGGTCGGCGAAGGGTCCTTCAGCGTCCCCGCAGCGCCGCCATCTCAGAGGAACATTGGCACCGGATTGAGCTCGTCCTCGCGAAGCGGCCGCTCGAGCCAGCCCATCTGCACCGGCACGTCGTACAGCCGGCCGGGCGCGTAGCGCGCCCAGAAATGGCGCAGGCCGGGCACGACGACCTTCGCGACCGGCAGGCCGACATCGCGGCGGGTCTGATCGAGCACCAGCATCTCCATGCCCCTCGCTTCGATGATGGCGCGGCAGCGCCCGATGTCCTCGAGCAGATCGCCGCTGTGCTGCTGCGGGAAATCGTGAAGCCGCCGCGCCGGCGCGGCCGGGTCCGGAGCCAGGTAGGGGTGGCTGGCGAGGGTCGCGGTGCGCAGCCACCGCAGGGTCTCCTCGTCTTCCAGGTCCGAGCCGGCGGCCTGTGCGTCCTCGGCGTGCGGATCGTCGTAGGCGAGCATCTGGCTCATCTCGCCGAAGGCACGCAGCAGCGCAATACGCGCATCGAAGTGGCAACCCAGGCCGAGGAAGATCCGTTCCTGCTCCTCTCCTGCCCGCCGCGAGAGCGCCACGAAAGCCGGGATGCCGAGATCGCTCGTCAGATCGAGCGCCCAGGTCTCGCGGCCGAAGCGCTGGCGGTAATGCTCGACCATCTCGACGAGCGCCGTCTCGCCGAAGCTCTCGACGTCCACCGCGGGCCGACGCAGGCGGTTGTACCACCAGATCGCCGTGGCGTCGCGCTCCACCAGCTCGAAGAAGCCCTGCAGGATCGCCTCTTCCAGCGTGTTGCCGGCGGCGTTGCCGTTCGAGCAGCCCATGCAGAACATCCGCCGGTCGTCCCGCGTCGCCGGGCTGCGGAAGTAGAGGAGCTGCGTCGGTAGATACTTGTGGCGCTTCTCTGTGAGGGACCAGAGCGGCGTCCAGTCGATGAGCTGCGCCTCGTCGAGCGGCTCGGGCACCACGTTGAAGCGCGACTTGCGCGCGTTCCACCGCTCGCGCTCAGCGAACTGGCGCTCGCTGTAGAGCATCACCCGGTTGGGGTGCATGGCCTCGGCATCACTCCACTCGCGAAGCCTGCGCGTGCAGCGCAACTCCGTACCGTTCGCTTCTCCGCTGTAGCGCTCGAGCGCCTCGCACAGCGCGCTAGCGCGCGCCTGGGCTTCCGACATCCCCTTGCCGGCGCTGCCGCTGCGCAGGCCGCGCTTCAGATGCTCTAGCCTCTCCAGGCGCAACGCGCCGTTGTGGCCGGCGAAGTACACCGGCGCCACCGGGTCATCGGGGCGCGCGCGAGCGAGCACGCGCACCACGCCGGTAATCGGGCTCACCAGGTGCTCGTATTTCCTGATCGTCTCCTCGGGTGCGACGCTGCGATGGCCGCCGTCGCGCACGAACAGCGCCTTGCCGGCCTTCAGCCCGACCGGCCGCAGTTCCTGCCGCTGCGGCTCGCCGCAGGTCCGGCAATACGGATGGCGCAGTAGCGGATGCGTCTGCGCGGCATGCGTGGTCCAGTCCAGGCTCAGTACCTTGCCCGAAAGGCCGGTCGGGGCGCCCGCGATGAACTGGGCCGCCGCCGCGGCCGCCATCTGGAAGGCCGCCGCCCGCGTCGCCGGCAGCGCGCCGCGCGCGGTTAGCGGTGGCGCATCCAGCTTCTGCTTCTCGGCGACGAAGCGATGCGCCGGGCGATTGCGCTCGAGACGCACGCGCAGGCATTCCCAGCAGCCGGTCTCGCACGGCTTGAAGAGCGGGCCGAGCCAGAGTTCCGGGCCGGCCGGCCGCACGAGCAGCCACGGCCGTGTGCCCTGCAGCGCCCGGTCGTTGATCCGCGCAAGCTCGGGACGCACGTAGTCGTCGGTGACCACCACCAGGAGCGCTGCGCCCTCGGCCGCGCCGGGTCTCACGCCGCAACCTTCGAGCGCGGCCAGCATCGGCGCGGCGTCGGTTTCGCCGAGCGCCTCAACCGCGACCTGCTTCTCCGCGAGCGCCGCTGCGGCCGCCGACGGCTCGACGCCCGCCGCGCTCCAGTACGCCGCAAGCGGGCGCTCCAGCGCGGCCGCCTCGGCGAGGTAGCCTTTCGCCTGCATGCTGTAGAGGACGTAATAGGCTTCCGCGGCATCGACCTTGCCCGCGAGCGCGTCGACGATCTCGTCGGCGGTGCGCCGTCCATCGATCAGCGGCACGACCTTCTCGTACGCCTCGCCGCAGAGCGCCCGCGCCGTGTCCTCGGCGAGGACCAGCACCCCCTCGCCGGGGATCACCGCCAGATGCAGATGCCCCTTGACCGCTGGTATCTTGAGGACGCTCGTTCCCCCCGGGGACACGATCAGGCTGGCAACACCATCCGGAGCTTCCATGCCGCGACGGCCGGGAACTCGTCCGCTCCTCGGCTCAGCCCCATGGCCATCCCACGCCATCGGACAGGTTCACGCAGTTTGGGCCCCCGGTAACCTTGTCCAGATCCTCATCCGAACGTTGGGCAGCAGCTCCAGATCCCATGTCCCCCGGCAACCTTGTCCAGATCCTCATCCGACAGGTCCTTCGGCTTGGCCGGGATGACGAGGTGGAAGACCTTGTCGGTGTTTTCTGCTGCCCTGACGCTCATGCCTTCGGGCACCTCAATCCCTTGGTCTTTCAGCGTACCGGCCGGATCGGCGAGCAGCTTCTGCTTGAATGCGGCGTCCGACCAGCACCTGGCAATCAGCTGGCTCATCTTCTTCCTTTGTTCCTCGTTCATCGTCGTTTCTCCTTTGTTCAACTGCCGGGGCTCCCCGCGCCAGCACGTCGGGCTACTTGAGCGATACCTTGACATGGCGGCGCTCGTTGTGCGCGAACCGAGCGAAACCTCGAAGACACTCTCGGCGGGGACAGCCCATGCGCTGTTCCGCGCGCGCCTCGGCGCTTTGCCACCGTCGCGGCGTTCATGCGGGCGGCCGGCTCGACAGCATGAACTCTCCGATCGATGTTTCCTCGTAGTAGTCGAGCCCCGCAGCCTCTGCGAAGAGATCGGAGTCCCCGCCGCCGAGCCCGCACGGCGCAAGGCCCATTGCCGTCGCGGCGAGGTACATCTGCTGGTAGAGCGCGCCGGCGTTCTTGAGTGTCGCCGCGTAGGCCATCGAGCGGTACTTCCACGCCATGCGCTGGAAGCGCGCGGCCAGGATCACGAGCGCGTCGGGCGGCTCGCTCGCGCCGGAAGAACGGCAGGCATCGAGCACCAGTCGCTTCTGAGGCTCTGCGAGCGGCGCCACGGCCTCCAGCTCGTGCGCGAGCGGATCGTAGCGGTACAGGCCGGGCTCGATGCCCTCGCAGCGCAATAGGGTGAGGTAGAACTCGATCTCGTGCATCGCACCGCCGGCGGCGCACGGGCGTAACGACCCCTCATACGAACGCGGGTCGGCGGGGTCCGCCGCAGCAATTTTCTGCACCCGCGCTACGCGGTACAGAAACTCTCCGAGCTGCGCTGCGGTGAGCGGCCGCTCGGCGGGCGCGCGGATCGAGCGGCGCGACTCGGCGACCCGCGCAAACGAAGGATCCGATTCCTGGAGCCGCGCGATATCGGGCTTGTAAAGCGTGATCCGCGCGCCGCTGCTCGGCGCCCTGATCGCCGGGAGCGGGGAGATCTCGCCGCTGAAGGGGAAAATCCCGCCGTAGGGATAGTCGTGCCGCCCGAGGCGGCTGCGCGCGTGGAAAAGAAGGTCGTGGAACTCCCATTGCCGCAGCGCCAGGTTGCCGTCTTCGGCCAGGCTGCCGTCGGCATTGGTTGCCGCGCCGGTCCCGGCGCTCGTGAGCAGGCCGAGAAACGCTTGGGCCGTGCCCTCGTCGATGGCGCAGAGCACGGCCGAAAGCTCGGCGGCCGAATGCGCCCGGGCCAGCAGCGCGACGAGCGCCGGGCCGCGCTCGTCGTGCAGCACAAGCCGGCCCCGGCCGAGCGGACACTCGAGGATCAGGCCGTCCTCGGCGCGGCGCAGGTACGCGAAGCGGGACAGGCGAGCGCGCGCATGCGCGGCGAAAGGCGCGAGATGGAACCCCGGCGCGAGCGGCTCGAACGTCGCGAGCGGCGCGCCTCCCGCGTCGAGCCGGTAGTGCACGAAGCCTTTGCGCTCGAGGATGTCGAGCGCGTGGTAAAGGCGTGCAAGGTCGGTGCCGCTATCGGCTTTGCCCTCCGTCATCACGGCGTCGCAGAGCGCTTCCCGACCGCCGCCGCCGTTCGCGAGGCGCTCGAGCAGCGAGTGCAGCGCGGGGCCGGGGCGGTTGAGGCGCAGCGCTCCGTGCAACCCGGCGAGCAGCACGTCTCCTGAGTCGCTGCGCCGCTCGACGCGCGGAGAAAGTTGCAGCGTCAGGGGGTCGGCCGCGTGCATGAGGTTACAGTGACATCTAGTACAGGGACCCCGTCGCGTCCCTCGTCCGGAGCCCGCATCTGCTTCGCGATTGGCGTTGCGGTACGATCGTGCGGTCGCTGCACACCGTATCGAGCAGCGTGCGCATCGCGACGTCGCCCGGGTAATTGGTTCCAAGAGACATGAGCGAGGTGGCCTCGAACATCGCGCGCGCGATCGTCGCGCGATCCAAAGCCGGGAGCGAGGCAATGAACTCGATCGACTCGGCGACGTGCCCGGCGTCGCTGCCCACGGCGCTGTGCACCCGCAGGCAGCGCGTTGCCTTCACGCCCGCAGGCAGCACGCGCTCGATCGCCTCGATCGACTGCGCATCGCTGAAGAGCGCGCTGCGCTCGAGCGCGTAGGCATAGCCGAAGACGCCGATCGGTTCCTCCGAGCCGGCCATGCGCCTGAACAGCGAGACGAGCGCCAGGCTTCCAGACGGCTGCAGCCGCTCGACGAGCTCGCGCGCCGGCAGCCCGAGCGCGGCGAGGTCGGCAAGGGCGAGGCGGTCGTGCCCGGACTCCTCGCGCGCGACTCGCAGGCACCGCTCGACAACCTCTGCGCGTCCGAGCGAGCGGAAGCGCTCGGCCACCCGGCGCATCGTCGGAGGCGTGGCGTGCGTCGTCTGGTAGCAACCGGCGAGCGCGTAGACGTGGCGAAGAAGCGAAGGCTCCGGCCTCTTCGCGGGCGCCCAACCCTCGGGCGAGCGACGTGCGAAGCCGGCGTAGAAGGCGCCTGCCATCATCTGGCGCGTGCTCGCCGGCGAACCGCGCCCGGAGAGTGCCTCCTCGAAAGGCACGGGGTCCCACGGCGCTCGGCGGTGCAGGCGGAAACCCGCGTCACCCGCCTCTACATGGAGGTCAGCGGCGAGGCGCAGCGATTCGGTGAACTCCGCCACTGGCCCTCCCCAAGGGTGATCGGCACCGAAAGATCGGATCGCGCCTGTCGGCCTGATGCGACGCAGCCGCAGCGCCCCCCGCGCTCCGGCCTTCAATCTATCATCCGTGTCCGCCGCGGGTCAACGGCCACGGCAGAGGGTTGGCAGTCAGTCGCGGAGTCGGCGCGCCCAATAAGCGAACGTGCCGCGCACGATCGAGGGCTGGAGCAGGAATGCCCTCGCTTCCTCCGCCAGTTCCGGCCTGACTTCCTTGTATGCTCCGGCGGCCATCGCGCGCAGTTGCATGCGCGCGGCGCGCTCGAAGAACACCGCGAGGTAGGCGGCTTCCTCCACCGTCTCCCCGGCCGCGAGCAGCCCGTGGTTGGCGAGCAGGATCGTCTTCGCCCCGCCGAGCGCGCCCGAGATGATGCGACCCTCGTCGTCGGCGACCGGAACTCCCGGCCACTCGGGCAGGTGCGCGGTGCCGTGCAGCATGGCGCTGTCCATGTGGATCGTCTTCAGCGGCTGTCCGGTGGCCGCCAGCGCCGAGGCGTACGGCGCGTGCGTGTGGATGATCGCCTTCACGTCGGGGCGCTTGCGGTAGATCCAGACGTGGAAGCGCACGCCGGGGTTCGGGCGGCCGCGCTCGAGCGGCTTCAGGTCCTCGTCGACGAGCACCATGCGCTCGCGCGTCGCCTCCTCGAAGCCGTAGCCGAACTGCAGCGTCCACCAAGTGCCCGGTGAATCGCCGCGCGCGGTGACCTGCCCGGCGAGCCCCGACTCGTGTCCTTCGCGCGCGAGGACGCGGCAGGCGGCGGCGAGCGCCTCGGCAGGCGAGAGGTCGAGCACTGGCAGATCGGCGTCCATCTCGCGCCCGACCCGATCCAGGAAGTACGCCTTGTCGCGCTCGTTCATTTCCGGCCTGTAAAACGCGGTAGCGGCATGTCCATGATTCTACTCATGGTCCGGCCGGACACGGAGAGTGCGTTTGCGAATTGTGCGGTGCGGGAGCACACTTCGCGCCCTCGCTGTTCCCGCTCTCCTCAGCCCACTGGCCCACCCCACGCACCCCGCGAAGTCGAGCAGGGCTGCGCTGACGCTGCTTGCGCTCGGGGTCGTCTACGGCGACATCGGCACGAGCCCGCTGTACGCGGTCAAGGAGACCTTCGCGCCGGGCCACGGCATCGCGCTCACCACGGCAAACATCCTCGGCGGGCTGTCGGCGATCTTCTGGGTGCTGGTGATCGTCGTCTCGCTCGAGTATGTGGTGCTCGTGATGCGCGCCGACAACAAGGGCGAAGGCGGCACGATGGCGCTGATCGCGCTGGCGGGCACGGCGGTGCGCGACCGCCCCCGCTGGCGCCTGTTCGTCGTCGCGCTCGGCCTGTTCGGCGCCTCGCTCTTCTATGGCGAGGCGGTGCTCACCCCGGCGATCTCGGTGGTCTCGGCAGTCGAAGGCCTGAGCGTCGGCACGCAGCTCTTCGAGCCGTGGATCCTGCCGATCGCGGTCGCGATCCTCATCGGCCTGTTCTGGTTCCAGAGCCGCGGCACGGCGGTGGTCGGGGCGCTCTTCGGCCCGGTGTGCCTGCTGTGGTTCGCGGCACTCGCCGCGGTGGGGATCTGGAACGTCGCCCAGAACCCGGTGGTGTTCCAGGCGCTCGACCCGCGCCACGCCTTCGGCTTCGTCACCGGGCACGGCTTCGCCTCCTTCGTGGTGCTCGGCGCGGTGCTGCTCGCCTTCACCGGAGCGGAGGCCCTCTACGCCGACATGGGGCACTTCGGCAGGTGGCCGGTGCGCGCGGCGTGGTTCGCCATCGTGCTGCCGGCGCTGGTGCTGAACTACTTCGGCCAGGGGGCGCTGCTGATCTCGAACCCCGAGGCGGTGAAGAACCCGTTCTACCTCGCGGTGCCCTCCTGGGCGCTCTATCCCATGGTGGGCGTCGCCACCGCGGCCACGGTGATCGCCTCGCAGGCGACCATCACGGGCGCGTTCTCGCTCACGCGCCAGGCGATCCAGCTCGGGTTCCTGCCGCGCATGAACGTGGTGCAGACCTCCGCGCGCGCCTATGGCCAGATCTACCTGCCGGCGGTGAACTGGGCGCTGCTCGTGCTGGTCGTCGCGGCGGTGCTCGGCTTCGGCAACTCCTCCAGTCTCGCGTCCGCCTACGGCGTCGCGGTGACCGGCACCATGACGGTGACGACGGTGCTCACTTTCTTCGTCATCCGCTTCGGCTGGGGCTACCCGCTCGCGTTGTGCATCTTCGCGACCGTGTTCTTCTTCGTCATCGACGTCACCTTCTTCTCCTCGGCGCTGCTCAAGCTCACGCACGGCGGCTGGTTCCCGCTGGTGCTGGGCGGCGCCATGTACCTGCTGATGGTCACCTGGCGCGCCGGGCGCCGCATCATGTTCGAGCGCATGCGCGCGCAGGCGGTGCCGCTCGAGCCGTTCCTGGAGTCGCTGTTCCGCGAGCCGCCGCACCGCGTGCCCGGCACCGCGGTGTTCCTCACCGCCACGCCGGAGGCCACCCCGAGCGCGCTGCTGCACAACCTGAACCACAACAAGGTGCTGCACGAGCGCGTGGTGTTCCTCACGGTCGAGGCGGCGGACGTGCCGTGGGTGCCGTTCCAGGAGCGCGTGCAGGTGAAGCGCCTCGGCCACGGCTGCTATCGCCTCAACGCGCGCTTCGGCTTCATGAACCGGCCCGACGTGCCGCAGGCGCTCGAGATCGCCGAGACGGGCGGGCTGGAGCTCGACCCCATGACGACCTCGTTCTTCCTCAGCCGCGAGACGGTGGTGCCGGCGAGCGGCATCGCGAGCGGCATGGCGCTGTGGCGCGAGAAGCTCTTCGCCGCCATGGCGCGCAACGCGAGCGGCGCCGCGGACTACTTCAACCTGCCGGCGAACCGCGTCATCGAGCTCGGCACCAAGGTCGAGATCTAGCTACTTCATCAGCCCGGGCAGCCAGAGCGAGATCGCGGGGAACGCGACCAGGATCGCGAGGCGCAGCACGTCCGCCGCCATGAACGGCAGCACGCCGCGGAACACGGTGGTGGTGGCGACCGTAGGCAGCAGCGTGGAGAGCACGAACAGGTTCATCCCCACCGGCGGGCTGATGAGCCCGATCTCGACGATGCAGACCACGAGGACGCCGAACCATACCGGGTCGAGGCCCATGCTGAGGACCAGCGGGAAGAAGATGGGGAGCGTGAGGAGCACCATGGAGAGCTCCTCCATCGCGGTGCCCAGCAGCACGTAGATCACCATGATCGCGCTCACCACCAGCACCGGCCGCAGCTCGAAGCGGCTGACGAACCCCCGCAGGTCCGCCGGCATGGTGGTGATGTTGATGAAATCGGCGAAGATGAGCGCGCCGATCAGGATCATGAACAGCATCGCCGTGGTGCGCCCGCTTTCCACCAGCGAGGCGTACAGCGTCTTCCACGTGAGGGCGCGGCGCCAGAGCGCGAACACCATGGCGCCGAAGGCACCCATCCCGGCGCCTTCGGTCGCGGTGAACAGCCCGCCGTAGATGCCGCCGATCACGAACACGAACAGCAGCGCCACCGGCCAGATGTCGCGCAGCGAGGCGAGGCGCTCGCGCCAGAGCGCGCGCTCCCCCGGCGGCCCCGCCTTGGGATCGCGCCAGCACGACCATTGCACCGCGAGGCACAGCAGCGCCGCGCCGAGGATCCCGGGCAGGATCCCGGCGGCGAACATCTTGCCGATGTTGGTCTCGGTGAAGACGCCGTAGATCACCATCAGCGTCGAAGGCGGGATCATGATGCCGAGCGTGCCGCCGCCGGCGATCGCCCCCGCGGCGAGGCGATCGGAGTAGTCGAAGCGCTTCATCGACGGGTAGGCCACCTTGGCCATGGTGGCCGCGGTGGCGATCGAGGAGCCGCAGATGGAGCCGAAGCCGGCGCAGGCGATCACGGTGGCCATGGCGAGGCCCCCGCGCAGGTGGCCGATGAAGGCGTAGGCGGCGCGGAACAGCTCCTGCGCGATCCCGGCGCGCGCGACGAAAGTCCCCATGAGGATGAACAGCGGCACCACCGACAGGGTGTAGTTGCGGCCGGTCTCGTAGACGTTGGTCTGGACCGAGGCGAACGCCACCGTCCAGTTCCAGTCGCGCATGTAGGCGTAGCCGACGGTGCCCACGATCGCCATCGAGAACGCGATCGGGATGCGCGCGAAGGCGAGCGCCAGCATCGCGCACAGGCCTGCCAGTCCCTCGATCATCTGCCGCCCGGAACGAGAACCCTGGACAGGTGCACCAGCCCCGAGAGCCCGATCATCGCGGTCATGAAGTAGACGAACGGGCCGACCGCGATGCGCAGCACGTCGGTGGTGTCGCCGTAGCCCGCGATGACCCCGGCTTTGCCCCACATCAGCCAGGTGAGCAGGAACATGAGCGCGGCGCAGAACAGATCGACCGCCCGGTCGAGCGCCTCGCGGGCGCGCGCGCCGAGCAGGCGGTCGATCAGGTCCATGGTGACGTGCTCGCCGGCGTGGGTCACCAGCGGCAGCCCGGCGAAGATCAGCGTGAGCAGCAGCAGCTCGGTGACCTCGAACGCTCCGCGCAGCGGCCGGTTGAACAGGTAGCGCGCCACGACGTCCACGAAGGTGAGCGTCATCATGCAGAACAGGATCATCGAGGCGGCGACGCCGAGCACGGTGTCGGCGCGCCGCTCCCAGAGACGTTCAGGCTGGTTCATGCAATCAGGGGGCGCGGTCCCGCCCGCGCCCCCTCCTCGAGCGAGCCGCCCGCGGCTACTTGCCGGTGGCGACCTTGTTCAGCTCGGCGCGGAACTCCTCCAGGATCGCCTTGGCATCCACGCCCTTGGCGCCCGCCTTCTTGATCCAGTCGTCGATGAGCGGCGCCGAGCGCTTGCGCACCTCGGCGATCAGCGCCGGGTCCGCGCTCACGATCTTGACGCCGGACTTCCTGAGCGCCGCGAGCCCCACCTGGTCGGCGGTGTCCCAGGACTGGCCGTTGCTGCGCGCCGCGGTCTCCAAGCCGAGCTTCTCGATCGCCGCCTGGTCCTGCTTCGGCAGCTTGCTCCACTTGTCCTGGTTCATGAAGAAGCCGAAGGAGGAGCTGTACATGCCGCCCGGGAACAGGGTCGCCTGCTCGAGCACCGTGTCGAGCTTGAACGAGACCACCGACTCCATCGGGAAGAATACGCCGTCGGCGACCCCGGACTTGAGCAGCTCGTAGGACTCGGGCGCCGGCTTGACGAACGCGGAGGCGCCCAGCGCGTTGGCCACCGCCTCGGCGACGCCGCCGCCGGTGCGGATCTTCAGCCCCTGGATGTCGCCGATGCCCTTGACCGTCTTCTTGGTGAACATCTGCCCCGGGCCGTGCGTGAACACGGCGATCAGCTTGACGCCGTCGTACTCGCCCAGCTTGTGAAAGTGCTTCCAGTGGATGCGCGAGTACGCGACCGAATTGACCACCGCGGTGTCGCCCATGCCGGGGAGCTCCGCGAGCGCGGGAAAGACGTGGCGCGCCGGCGTGTAGCTCGCGGTGACGTAGGACAGGTCGACGAGCCCGGATTTCACGGCGTCGAAGGTTCCCGGGGGCGCCGAGGGGTGCTTCGGCAGGTAGTTGAACTTGACGCGGCCCGCCGTGGCCTTCTCGACCTCCTTCGTCCAGTTCTCCTGCCAGAGGCTGAGGTGGTGCTTGGGCGAGACCCACGTGGAGAACGTGAGGGTGGTCTGCGCCGCCGCGGGGGCGGCGAGTGCGCTCGCGATCAGGCCGCCGAGCGCGAGGTTCCGAGTTTTGATCATGACTCCTCCTTGGGAAGGCCTAGTTTAGCAGCGCCTCCGCCATCTCGCGCAGCCGGCCCTTCTGGATCTTGGTCGCGTTCGCCCCCGGGGTCACGGGGAACGCGTCGATCGGGAAGACGCGCGCCGGCACCTTGTGCCGCGCGAGGCGCGCCCCCACGTGGCCGATGACCGAACGCTCATTCAGGCTCGCGCCCGGCTCCAGGATCACGAACGCCACCGCGGCGGGGGCGCCCTCGCGCTGCACGCCCACCACCTGGCAGGCGGCGATGCCCGGCGCCTCCTGGACCACCGCCTCGATCTCGGCGGGGCTCACCAGGAACCCCGCGAGCCGCAGCGAGTCGCCGAGGCGCGCCTGGAAGACGAAGCGCCCGTCGGCGAGCGTGTGGCCGAGGTCGCCCGAGCGGTACCAGCCGTCCGCGCTGAACGCGGCGCGCGTCGCCTCGGGGTCGCCGAAATAGCCGGCCATGCGGCTCGAGGGCGCGAAGAGCTCGAGCTCCCCCGGCTCGCCGTGCGCGAGCAGGCGCCCGCTGTCCGGATCGCGCGCGCGCACGCGGGCGAGCGGGCTCACCGGGCGGCCGCCGGCCGCCGCGCGCTCCCCGGCGCTCGCGTTCTCGTCCTGGCGCGCGAACAGGGCCTGGATCTCGCTCGTGCCGTAGAGCCCCACGAGGCGCAGGCCGCGCGCCTCGGCGCGTGCCACGATGCCGGCATGCGCCGGGTTGAAGGCCGCGTAGCCGAACACCCGCGTGCTCGCGAAGGCCGCGCCCTCCACGGCGAGCAGCCGGGCGAACGCCTCGTCGGTGCCGTTGGCGTGGGTGACGCGGTGCGCGGCGATATCGCGCGCCGCGGCTTGCGCCTCCCACGCCGGGCGCATCACGAGCGGCCGGCCGGCGGCGAGCGCCGCCATGGCGCTGCAGAAGCCGAACACGCCGCAGAGCGGCGGCGCGAGCAGGACCACCGCGTCTTCCCCGAGGCCGAAGCCGCGCGCGGCGTCGAACGCGTGGCGGATCAGCGTGCGCTGCTCGTGCAGCACGAACTTGGGCGCCCTGGTGGTCCCCGAGGTGGTGAAGATCGCGCAGCCCGCCCCGGGAGCCGCGCCGCTCGCGGCGAGCTCGGCGCCGCCCGCGAGCGCGCGGTAGGCGATGGCGGGCTTGCCCGCCACCGTCGGGGGCGCGGGCTCGCCGGACTCGTCGTACACGACCGCTGCTTCGAGCGCATCGAGCGATCCGGCAGCGCACTCGGCGAGCCGCGCCGCGAAGTCCAGCTCCTTGAATTGCGGCCAGAAAACCAGGACCTTGGCGCGCGAGCGCTGCAGGATGTCGGCCAGCTCCCGGCTGCGGAAGCGCGTGTTGACGGCGAGCGCGATCGCGCCGAGCTGCGCGCAGGCGAGGAACGCGGCGAGCCAGGCGGGGACGTCGGGCAGCCAGAGCGCGACGCGGTCACCCGCGCGCACGCCCAGGCGCGCGAGGCCGCGCGCCGCGCGGCGGCGCTCGGCGGCGAGCGCGGCGCAGGAGACCGGCCGGCCGCGATCGAGCAGCGCGGGCGCGGCGAGCCCGGCGAGCGCGGCGAGCAGCTCGGGGAAAGTGCCGGGAATCATTTGCGTTCGGGATTATGCTCATCCAGCGCGCAGGAAAAATTTCGCAGTCGCAAAAAAATTCCTGCGCCGCCGATTGTTTTCGCGAAACGATCTGGCTATGATGCACGCTCCGCGGCGCGGCGCGCGCGCCTCGGCGCAAAGGGAGAACTCATGGCTACCGTGGTGACCAAGTCGGATCTGGTCCAGGCCGCGGCTCGCGCGGGCAACCTCAGCAAGGTGGCGGCAGGAGAAGCGGTGAACGCGGTGTTCGACGCGATCGTGGACCACGTCGCGCGCGGCAAGCGCGTCACGGTGGTCGGCTTCGGCACCTTCCTGCCGCGGCGCCGCAAGGCGCGCGCCGGGCGCAACCCGGTGAACGGCAAGGAAATCAAGATCGACGCCAAGACGGTGCCGGCGTTCGCCGCCGGGCAGGGCTTCAGGCAAGCGGTGGAGCGGCGCTGATTCCTGCGCGCGGCTGCGAGGGATGCGTCGCAGCCCTTTGTTTTTGCAAACGTTGCAAAGCACAACCCGACTTGGCAGAATCCGCCCGTCCATGGACCGGCCCCTCATCCTTTCGCTCGACGCGCACGGCGTGCCCTACCGGTGGATCAGCTGGCAGCAGGCCTGCTTCTACTACGCCAGGAACCTGGTGGCCTGGACGCTCGGCGATCGCACCTTCACCTTCTACGGCGGCACGCAGCGCGCGACCGGCGAGCGCTCGAGCATCACCGCGCACTCGATCATCGCGATCCGCGGCAAGGCGCTCGCCGCGCGCGGCTTCAACCAGGTGCCGCCGCTCAACAACCGGGAGCTGTTCCGGCGCGACCGCCACATGTGCGCCTACTGCGGGGGCGAGTTCAGCTTCTTTCGCCTCACGCGCGACCACATCCGGCCGCTCTCGCGCGGCGGGCGCGACACCTGGATGAACGTGGTGACGACCTGCCGCCAGTGCAACGGCCACAAGCGCAACCGGCTGCCCGAGGAGTCGGGGCTGGAGCTGCTGTATGCGCCCTACGTGCCGAACAAGGCCGAGTACCTGATCCTCACCAACCGCCGGATACTCGCCGACCAGATGGAGTTCCTCCGCCAGCACGTGGCGGCGCACTCGCGCCTGGTGCTCGCCCCTGCCTGAGTTCTGGCGCAGCAGCGGCTACTACCTCCTCGAGCGCGACGCGGCCGGCAGGCTGCGGGTCACCGATGACTTCCTGAGGGCCTACTGCCTGCGGCCGGAGATCCACCCGGTCGAGGAGTCCTGCGAGGCCGAGCACGCGCTGCACGCCGCGCTGATGCGCGAGCCGCGCCGCCCGGTCGCGCAGGAAGCGCTGGCGGCGATCGCGGACGCCGATGCGCGCGAGAACTACCGCGTCCTGCTGCGGTTTCGCGAGCGGCTGCTCGCGGCGGAGACGGTGGAGGGCTGCTACGCGGGCCTGTTTCGCGGCGCGGGGGTGGACGTGCCGCCGCTGTTCGTGGCGCAGCTCGCGCACGTCATCCTGCGCAACGTGCTCGAGGGCTGCACGGATGCCCTCGAGGCGCGCGCGGGCGAACTCTTTTATCGGGAGCAGAAAGCCACCCTCAAGGACGGCCACGTGCTGCTCGCCGACCTCGAGACCGTGGCGATGCACGCCTCGGGCAACCGCTTCGGCAGCCTCGGGCGCCTGATCGTGGAGGCGCAGGGGCCGCTCGGGGAGGTGAACCTGGACGTGCTCGAGCGCGCCAACGCCGAGCTCTACTGGCAGCGCGAGTCGCGCCACGACACGGTGATCAGCCTCACCTACGGGCGGCCGGCCCTGGAGGCCCTCTGCCGGGTCATCGCGGCGTGGGTGGCGCACTTCTTCGGCGTGGCGGTGAAGGTGACGCCGCTCCGGCGCATCGAGGAGCCGCGCTGGGCCTGGCACATCGGCCTGGACGCCCAGTCGAGCGCGATCCTGAACGAGCTGTGGCAGGGCGGCGAGGTGGAGCCGGGCCGCATGCGCCAGATCCTCGCGCTGTTTCGCATGGAGTTCGCCGACCCCGCCGCGATGCGCCCGGACATCGCGGGCCGGCCGGTGTACCTCGCGCTCGCCGCCGACGAAGCGGACGAGGTGCGCATGAAGCCGCAGAACCTGCTCATCAACCTGCCCTTGCATGAAGCCTGAATACTGGGATCGGGCGAAGCGCGCGCTTGCGCGCCGCGACCCGGTGCTCGCCGCGATCATCCGCGCGCACCCGCGCGTCTCGATGCTGCGCCGCGGCGAGCCTTTCATGACGCTCGCGCGCGCGATCGTGGGCCAGCAGATCTCGGTCAAGGCGGCGCAGAGCGTCTGGGCGCGCTTCGCCGGCTGCGTGGGCGAGATCGCGCCGGCGAGCGTGCTCGCGCGCGGGCGCGCCGAGCTGCGCGCCTGCGGGCTCTCGGACCGCAAGGTCGAGTACATCGCCGACCTCGCGCGGCACTTCGCGGACGGAACGATCCACGTCGCGCGCTGGCCCGGCATGCCGGACGAGGAGATCGTCGCCGAGCTGGTGCAGGTGCGCGGCATCGGCCGCTGGACCGCGGAGATGTTCCTCATGTTCAACCTGCTCAGGCCCGACGTCCTGCCCCTGGCCGACCTCGGGCTGCAGAACGCGCTGCGGCGGCACTACTTTCGCGGCCGCCGGGTGTCCCTCGGGCGCATGCGCCGGCTGGGGGAGGGCTGGGCGCCCTGGCGCTCGGTGGCCACCTGGTACCTGTGGCGGTCCCTGGACCCGGTTCCGGTAGAGTACTGAACATGAGGACGTCGTTTCTGGATTTCGAGCAGCCGGTCGCGGAGCTCGAGGCCAGGATCGAGGAGCTGCGCTACGTGCAGGACGACTCGGCGGTGGACATCTCCGAGGAGATCCAGCGCCTCACGAAGAAGAGCCAGGCGCTCACCAGGGAGATCTACGCGCGGCTCACCCCCTGGCAGGTGGCGCAGGTGGCGCGCCACCCGCAGCGGCCCTACACGCTCGACTACGTGGGCATGCTCTTTACCCACTTCGAGGAGCTGCACGGCGACCGCAGCTTCGCCGACGATGCCTCCGTCGTGGGGGGGCTGGCGCGCTTCGAGGGCGAGGCCTGCGTGGTGCTCGGGCACCAGAAGGGACGCGACACCAAGGAGAAGATCCTGCGCAACTTCGGCATGCCGCGGCCCGAGGGCT
>CAZOWR010000012.1:0-27707 GCA_964583645.1 uncultured Enterobacteriaceae bacterium | reverse complement strand
TCAACAACGCCGCCGGCAACTTCATCAGCCCGACCAAGGACCTGTCGCCGAACGGCTTCAACGCCATCGCCAACATCGTCTTCCACGGCACGTTCTACGTCACGCACGCCGTCGGCAGGCGCTGGATCCGCGACGGCGTCAAGGGCTCGGTGGTCTCGATACTCGTCACCTGGGTGCACACCGGCTCGCCCTACGTCGTACCCTCGGCGATGTCCAAGGCGGGGCTGCACGTCATGACCAAGTCGCTCGCGGTCGAGTGGGGCAGGCACGGCATCCGCCTGAACGCGATCGCCCCGGGGCCCTTCCCCACGGAAGGGGCGGCCAAGCGCCTGCGGCCCGAGGGCGGCTTCGAGGACGCGACCGCCTCCAACCCGATGCGCCGCCTCGGGCGCATGCCCGAGCTGCAGAACCTCGCCGCGTTTCTCATGGCCGAGGGCTGCGAGTGGCTCACGGGAGAGACCATCGCCATCGACGGCGCGGGCTATCTCGCCAACGGCGCCGGCTTCACCGATCTGGACCGGCTGAGCGACGCCGACTGGGAGCGCATGCGCGCCATGATCAAGACGCAGAACGAGAAGGACCGGGCGGGGCGCAGCGCTTGAGCTCCCCGATGCGCGAGCCGCGACCCGCGGCCACCGTGATCCTGCTGCGCGAGGGGGCGCACGCACCGGAAGTGCTGCTGCTGCAGCGCGCGCGGGGCTCGGCGTTCCTGCCCGGCGCCTACGTCTTTCCGGGCGGCGCGCTCGATCCGGAGGACGGCGGCGAGCGCACGGCGCGCCGCATGCAGGGCCTCACCGACGCGCAGGCGAGCGCGCGCCTGGGGCTGAAGCAAGGCGGGCTCGCCTACTGGATGGCGGCGGCGCGCGAGTGCTTCGAGGAGGCGGGAATCCTGCTCGCGGTGGACGCGCTCGGGCGCGCCGTGGAGCCGGCGCGCGCGGCCGCGCTCGAATCCTGGCGCGAGCCGCTCAACGCGGGCAAGCGCGGGTTCGCGGAGCTGCTCGAAGCGGAGGACCTCTACGTCCCGGCCGGCGAGCTGGTCTACTTCAGCCACTGGATCACCGCCGCCGGGCGGCCGCGGCGCTTCAACACGCGCTTCTTCGTCGCCCGCGCCCCGCTCGGGCAGGAGGGGGCGCACGACGCCTCCGAGACCGTGCACAGCCTGTGGGCGGCGCCGCGCGAGGCGCTCGCGCGGCACGAGCGTGGCGAGATCGAGCTGATCTTCCCCACGCGAACGTCGCTCGCCGACCTGGCGCCGTTCACGACCGCGGCCGCGGCGCTCGGGCACGCGCGCGGGCTCGAGGACATCGAGGTCGATGCCTCGGTGTGGGCGCTCGACCACGAGGGCTCGAAGCGCCTGTTCCGGCACAAGGACGCGCCGTACCACGAGATCCACTGGACCGACCCCGGGGAGAAGGGCGACACCTGCTTCGTGATCCAGCCGGGTGTCGCCAAGCGCCTGGATGCGCGTGTGACGCGGCTCACCGCGCCCAACCCCGGCGTCATGACCGGGCCCGGCACCAACAGCTATCTCGTGGGCACGAGCGAGCTCGCCGTGATCGACCCGGGGCCCGCGATCGACGCCCATGTCGAGCGGATGCTGGAGCTCGCGGGAGGCCGCATCCGCTGGATCCTCGTGACGCACACGCACGTGGATCATTCGCCCGCCGCGGCGCTGCTCAAGGCGCGCACCGGTGCCGAGGTGCTCGGCCGCGCGCGGCCGGAGCACGGCAACCAGGACCATGGCTTCGCGCCCGACCGCGTGCTCGCGCACGGCGAGCGGCTCGCGCTCGCCGGCGCGACGCTGCGCGCGATCCACACGCCCGGGCACGCGTCCAACCACCTCTGCTACATGCTGGAGGAGACGCGCATGCTCTTCACCGGCGATCACGTCATGCAGGGATCGACCGTGATCATCAACCCGCCCGACGGCAGCATGCGCGCCTACCTCGATTCGCTGGAGCTGCTGCTCGGCGAGGACGCGGCGATCCTCGCCCCCGGGCACGGCTACCTGATCGGGGCGCCGCACAAGGAAGTGCGCCGGCTGATCGCCCACCGCCTGGCGCGCGAGCAAAAAGTCACGGCCGCGCTCGAGCGCGGCGGCCCGGCGACCCTCGAGGAGCTGCTGCCCGCGGTGTACGACGACGTGCACCCCCGCATCCACCCGGTCGCGGCGCGCTCGCTCGCCGCGCACCTCGAGAAGCTCCTCGCCGAAGGTGCCGTGCGCGCATCGGGCGGCCACTACGCGCTGGTAAAATCGTCCGCGGCTGGCTAGACTCGCGGCATCCCCCCCGGCCCCCCAGGAGGAGCGCACCATGAGCGACGACAAGACGATGAAGCTGGTCACCAATCTCGATCGCGGCGCGATCGAGGCCAAGCTCGCCGAGGTGCGCGCCGCGGCGCAGAGCAAGGGGCTCTCCGACCTCGCGGGCATGTTCACCGGCGTCGAGGGCATGCCGCGCGCGCAGATGGAGAGCCGCGTGCACAACGCGCAGAAGTGGCTCGCCGGGAAGATGGAGCACGGCAACATCGCGGCGCTGCTCGACCTGGTGGAGATGAACCTGAAGAACCTGAAGTAGCCTGAAGTTCGACTACGACCTGTTCACCATCGGCGGCGGCTCGGGCGGCGTGCGCGCGAGCCGCGTCGCGGCCGCCCTCGGCGCGCGCGTCGGCATCGCCGAGCCGGCGAAGTTCGGCGGCACCTGCGTCAACGTCGGCTGCATCCCGAAGAAGCTGTTTGCCTACGCCGCGCATTTCCGCGACCAGCTGAAGGAGGCGGCCGACTTCGGCTGGGGCGCGGGCGAGCCGCGGTTCGACTGGCCGACGCTGCTGCGCAACAAGGACCGCGAGATCGCACGCCTGAACGGCGTCTACGAGCGCGTGCTCCTCGACGCGGGCGTGAAGATCCACCGCGCGCGGGCGGAGGTGCGCGGGCCCAACGAGGTCGAGGTGGGCGGCGAGCTCTTCAGCGCGCGCCACGTCCTCGTCGCCACCGGCTCCTGGCCGCAGAAACCGGAGATCCCGGGCGCGGAGCTCGGCATCACCTCGAACGAGGCGTTCTTCCTCGAGAAACTGCCGCGTCGCGCGCTCGTCGTAGGCGGCGGCTACATCGCGCTCGAGTTCGCCTCGATCTTCAACGGGCTGGGGGTGGCCACCACCCTCGCCTACCGCGGCGCGCGGCTGCTGCGGGGGTTCGACGCCGAGCTCGGGCCGCGGCTTGGCGAGGAGATGGCGAAGAAGGGCGTCGCGATCCGGCTGAACACCGATCCAGCGAAGCTGGAGCCGGGTTTGAAGGTGTCGTTCGAGGATGGGTCAAAGGCCGAGTTCGATCTCGTCATGTTCGCCACCGGCCGCAAGCCCAACACGCGCGGGCTCGGGCTGGAGGCCGCGCGCGTGAAGCTCGCGCCCGACGGCGCGGTCGTCGTCGACGACTACTCCAAGAGCTCGGTCGATTCGATCCACGCCATCGGCGATGTCACGAGCCGCATCAACCTGACGCCGGTCGCGACCCACGAGGGCATGGCGCTCGCGAAGACCCTCTTCGGCGGGGAGCCCACGCCGGTCGACCACGCGAGCGTGCCCACGGCGATCTTCGCCAATCCCAACGTCGCGTCCGTGGGGCTGTCGGAGGAGAAAGCGCGCGAGAAGTTCAGCAGTGTCGAGGTCTACAAGACTTCGTTCCGCGCGCTCAAGCACACCATGGGCAGCAGCGAGGAGAAGATCTTCATGAAGCTGGTGGTGGACGGGAAGACGCAGCGTGTCGTGGGCGCGCACATGATCGGGCCGGAGGCGGGCGAGATCATCCAGGGCATCGCGATCGCGGTGAAGCTGGGGGCGACCAAGGCCCAGTTCGACGCCACGATCGGCATCCACCCGACCGCGGCGGAGGAGTTCGTGACGCTGCGGGAGAGGGCGGGCTAGCTTCCGACCGCCCGCGCCACCAGCGACACCCCGCTCGCGAGCAGCACCAGCGCCACCGCCCGCAGCAGCGCCTCGCGCGAGATGCGCCGGAAGAAGTGCCCCGCCACCCAGATGCCGGCGAGGCCCGCCGGCACCACGGCGCAGGCGTAGAGCCACACCTTGCTGTCCAGCAGCGACCCCAGGGCGATGAAGGCGAGGAAGCGCAGCGAGATGCTCGACAGCGTGGCGAAGCCCATGGTCGCCCGGAACTGCTCCTTGCTGAGCCCGCGCTGCGAGAGGTACATGGCGTAGGGCGGGCCGCCCGCGCCGAAGAGCGCGCTGGTGATGCCGCCGGCAAACCCCGCGACGTAGACCCAACGCGGGCTCAGCGCCGCGCGTGCGCCCCTCCCGCCCAGCATGTAGAGCGCGAAGCCCGTGACGAAGACCCCGAGCGCCGCGGTCGCCGCCTGCCGTGGCAAATTGAGAAGCAGCGCCGCGCCGACCACGGTGCCCGCGAGGATCGCCGGCACCATCCGCGTCCATTCGCCGCGCACCGCGTTCCTGGGATTCTCAAAGCCGACGCGCAGGCCGTTGCCCAGGTCCATGAGGACGAAGAGCGCGAGCGCGAACGGCAGCGGCACGAGGTGGGTGGCGAAGGAGACGGTGATCAGCCCCGCGCCGAACCCGGTGAGGCCGTAGACCAGCGACCCAGCGAAGGCGAGCGCGGCGAGCGCCGCCAGCTCGCCCGGCTCGGGGCTCACGCGCTCGCCTCCGGCGCGAGCCTGAGTTCCTGCGCGTTGCAGGGGTTCATGCGGCGCAGCCGCTCGACGCAGCGCCTGAAAGGCAAACCGTAGCGGCGCTCGAGGGCTTGCGCCCGATCGCGCAATGCGCGCCACGCCACGGAGGGCGGCGCGCCCTTCAGGCCGAGGACGATGACGTTCGGGTCCGCGAGCGCCGGAAAGACGAGCACCGCACCACCGAAGGCGCGCTCGATGCGCTGCAGGTTGCGGTCGAGCTTCGGGTCGTCGTCCATGAGGTTGAAGACGAGCACCCCGGTCTCCTCGAGCGCGAGCCACGCCGCGTCGAAGAACGCCTGCGACACCAGCGCCTCGGGCGTCGCCTCGTCGTGAAAGCCGTCCACCACCAGCAGGTCGCAGCACTCGGGGGCGAGCGCCTGCACGCCGTCGCCGCACTCGACCGCGAGGCGCGCATCGTCCGGTGGCAGGTGAAACAGCGAGCGCGCCGCCGCGATCACGCGGCAATCGAACTCCACCACGCGCGTGCGCAGGCGCGGCAAGCGCTGGTGGAAGAACTTCGCGAGCGAACCGCCGCCGAGACCGATCATGAGTGCGCGCCGCGGATCGGGGTGGAACAGGAGAAAAGCCATCATGCAGCGCGTGTAGTCGAGCTCGAGCGCGAAAGGGTCCTCCAGGCGCATCGCGCTCTGGATCGCCTCGCCGCCGACGTGCAGGCTCCTCACGCCGCGCGCCTCGCTCACCACCAGCGGCGGCAGCTTCATCGGCCGCGCAGCAGGGGCGCGAGCGACGCCGCCCCCGCGAACGACAGCGCGGCGCCGCCGAGGATCGGGACGTCGTAGCTGCCGAAGGCGTCGAACGCGGCGCCGGCGAGCGGCGGCCCGAGCAGCGTGCCGATGCCCGCCGCGGTGTACAGGCAGCCGATGATGCCGGCGACGTTGCGCGCGCCGAACCTGTCCATGACGATCGAGGGCAGCAGCGCGACGAAGCCGCCGTAGAGCACGCCGAAGGCGAGCGCGAAGAGCGCAAGCACCCAGTAGCTCGCCGCCGCCCACCACAGGAGCAGCATGAGCCCCAGGCCCGCGTAGGTGCCGGCGAGGGAGGGCAGCCGCCCGGCGCGGTCGGCCAGCGCGCCCACGGTGAAGCGCCCGAGCAGGCTCCCCAGCCCGATGAGGCTGACCAGCGTCACCGCGGCTGCCTCGGAGTGCCCCAGATCCTGGGCGTAGGGCCCGAGGTGGACCATCGGCATGAAGCAGCCGAACATCGGCAGCAGCAGCGCCAGGTACAGGAGCCAGAAGCCGCTCGACGCGAGCGCCTCGCGCAGCGTGGCGCCCGCGGCAGGCGCCGCTCCGGCGCGGGCCGCGGGCGCGTTCGAGATCGCCGCCGCCGCCGTGCCGCCGAGCGCGAGCGTGAGCGCAGCGAGCGCCACGAACGCGCCGCGCCAGCCGAGCAACTCGATCCACCAGGCGGCGAGCGGCGGCACGAGGAAGTTGCCGGCGCCGATCCCGGCGACGGCGATGCCGGAGGCAAAAGCGCGGTTGGCGCCGAACCAGGGCTGCACCGCGCCGACCGCCGGCACGTAGCTCAGGCCCACGCCCAGCCCCAGCCCGATGCTGTAGGTGAGGTAGAGCGCTGCGAGGGAGCGCGCCGCCGCGGCGAGCCCGAGCGCGGCCGTGAGGCAAAACACACCCGCCAGCGCGACGCGGCGCACGCCATAGCGGTCCGCGAACATGCCGGCGGGCGCGCCGACCGCGAACCAGAGGAACGCGCCGAGCGAGAAGACGAGCGCGACGTGCCCGCGCGAGGCCTGGAACTCGGCCTGGAACGCCTTGAAGAACGCGGCGAAGGAGTACGCCGCGCCGAAGCCGAGGAACATCAGGGTGAAGGCGGCAGCCACCACCACCCAGCCGTACTGGAGGCGGATCAACGGCGCGGCTTGGCCTTGCCGCTGCGCCGCGCGGGCGGCGTCGGCTTCTCCGCGATCGCGGCGACGACCTCGACTTCCAGCAGCAGGTCCTCGTGCACCAGCGACTGCACGCCCACCAGGGTGCTCGCCGGCATGTCCGGAAAGTCGATGTAGCGGGCGCGCACCTCGCGGTAGAGATTCACGTTGTCCGGGCTCATGTTTACCATGTAGCCGTTCAGCTTCACCACGTCGCGCCAGGTGGCGCCCGCCGCCTTGAGGTTGTGGGTGAGGCTCCTGAACACCTGCTCGGCCTGGGCGCGCATGTCGCGCTCCCCGATCACCGTCCCGTCGCGGTCGTAGCTCACCTGGCCGGAGACGTAGATCAGCTTGACCGGGCCGGACACCGTGACGCTGTGCGTGAAGAACCGCGGATCGAACAGCTCCTTCGGATTCAGATACTGCCTGCGCATGCATCCCCCTTTACAGTTCGTGCCACCCCGGCGCGCCGCGCGCCGCGACCGGCCACAGCGCCTCCACGACGCCCCCGCGCACGCAAACATACCAGTCGTGGAGGTTGACCGTGGGATCGCAGTGCCCGGGCACGAGCAGCAGCCGCTCCCCGAGCGCGGGCGCCGCCGCCCCGGGCGCGATGCCGACCACCAGGTGTTCGTCGGAGGCGCGCAGGCAGGCGAGCCCGGGACGCTCCCGCACCGCCGGCATCCCGGAGTCCACCGCCAGCGTCTTGAGGCCGGCGTCGAGCACCGCCCGGTCCGGGGCCGGGCGGCTGATCACCGCAGCGAGCACGAACAGGGCGTGCTCGAAGCGCGGCAGCGGAGCGCCCCACTCGTTGCGCGCGTAGTCGGCGTCCATGAACACGTAGGAGCCGGGCTGCACCTCGTTCCAGGCGCCGGACTCGATCTCGAAGGCGAAGCTGCCCGTCCCGCCGCCGGTCACCACCGGGCAGGGGATGCCCTCGCGCTCGAGCAGCTTGCGCGTAGAGTGCGCGGCCTCGGCGGCCGCCGCGATCGCGGCGCGCCGCTCGGCGAGCGAGCGCAGGTGCTGCGCCGCCCCCTGGTAGGCCTGCAAGCCGGCAAAGCGCAGGCGAGTGCACGCCACGACCGCCCGCGCGAGCGCGAGCGCAGGCGCGCCCGGTGCCACCCCGCAGCGGCGCGCGCCCACGTCCACCTCGACGTAGGCATCGAGGCGCGAGCCCGCGGCGGCGCAGGCCGCGTCCAGCTCGCGCGCGTTGCCAGGGTCGTCCACGCAGGCCCCGAGCCGGGCGCGGCCGGCGAGCGCGGCGAGCCGGGCGAGCTTGCGCTCACCGAGCACCTCGTTGGTCACCAGCACGTCCTCGATGCCGCCCCCGACCATGGCCTCGGCCTCGGCCACCGTCTGGCAGCACACGCCCGCGGCACCGGCCGCGATCTGCCGGCGCGCGATCTCGGGACTTTTGTGGGCCTTGGCGTGCGCGCGCAGGCGCACGTCCCGCCCCGCCAGCGCCTCCTGCATGCGCCGCAGGTTCGCCTCGAACGCGTCCAGCTCCAGCACCAGCGCCGGCGTGTCCGCCTGCGCGAGCGGCGTGCCGGGGGCTGCCGGGGCGCGCATGCCTCAGGCCGCCGCGGCGCGCGCGCCGCGGGTCTTCAGCCAGAGCCAGACGATCGCTGCGAGCATCGCCGCGACCAGCGGCAGCGCGGCGAGATTGACCTTCTCCCAGCCGGCGTTGGTGACGATCATCCCGGAGGTGAACGAGGAGAGCGCCATCATGACGAAGGTCGCGGTCTCGTTGGCCCCTTGTGCCCGCGCGCGCTCCTCGGGGCGGTAGGTCTCGGTGAGCAGCGTCGTGCCGCCGATGTAGAGGAAGTTCCAGCCCACGCCGAGCAGCACCAGCGACCACCAGAAGTGCGCCACCGCGATCCCCGAGAGCGCGATCGCGATCGCCACGAGGTTGAGCAGCGCCCCCGCGACGAGCACCGGCAGCACCCCTACGCGCCGCAGCAGCGGCCCGGTGACGAACGAGGGCGCGAACATCCCCACCACGTGCGAGGAGATGACGAACGCAGCGTCGCCGTACGGGTGGCCGCAGGCGCCCATCGCGATCGGGGTCGAGGTCATGAGAAAGTTCATGACGCCGTAGCCGACGGCGCCGCAGAGGACGGCGACGACGAACCTGGGCTGCGCCGCGATCTCGCGCAAGGGGCGGCCACTCGCGGCCTGCTCGGCCGCGCCCGGCGGGGGGATGCGGATGCGCGAGATCAGCGCCATGGTGACGAGCGCGAAAGCGATCAGCGCGAGGTAGGCACCCGTGAACCGGGGGCCGACCAGGTCCACCGTGCCGCGGCTGAGGGTCGGGCCGAGGATGCCGCCCACCAGCCCTCCGGCGAGCACCAGCGAGATCGCGGTCGCCTTGAAATCCTGGCTCGCGACCTCCGCGGCGACGAAGCGGTAGTACTGGCCGAAGGCGTTGTAGCCGCCGAAGACAAGCGCTCCCGCGCACAGCAGCCAGAAGTTCTGCAGCCAGACCGCGGTGGCGCAGATGAGCGCGCCGACGATGCCGATCACCGTGCCGTGGATCAGGCCCCGGCGGCGCCCCACGCGCTTCATGTGGAGCGAGGCCTGCATCGTGGTCAGCGCTCCGCCGACCACCCAGCAGGTCACCGGCAGGGTGGCGAGCCCGGCGTAGGGCGCGAGCGCAAGGCCCGCCAAGCCGTTGATCGCGATCAGCGTCGAGTTGTTGGTGAACAGCATCGCCTGGCAGGCGGCGAGCAGGGCGACGTTGCTTCGGGTACTGTTCATGTATACAGTAGAGGCTGGCAGGGCCATTCTAAATGAAGCTGCGCGGCGCACGCTCGAGAATTGCGGGGCGTTTCGAAATGTTCGCGCGCGAACATTTCGACGACGGCTGGTCGCGCGAGGACGAGCCGGCGCCCGAGCTGCGCACCGAGGTCACCGAGGAGCGCGCGCGCTCGATCATCGCGCGCAACGCTTCGCCCGACATCCCCTTCGAGCAGTCGATCAACCCCTACCGGGGGTGCGAGCATGGTTGTATTTACTGCTTCGCTCGCCCCAGCCACGCCTACCTCGAGCTCTCGCCCGGCCTGGACTTCGAGTCGAAGCTCTTCGCCAAGACGAACGCGGCGGAACTGCTGAAGCAGGAGCTCTCGAAGCCGGGCTACGTCGTGAAGCCGATTGCCTTCGGCACCAACACCGACTGCTACCAGCCGATCGAGCGGCGCTACCGGATCATGCGCCAGCTGCTGGAGGTGCTCGCCGGGCGCGAGCACCCGCTCACGCTGGTCACCAAGTCGGCGCTCATCGAGCGCGACCTCGATCTCCTGGGGCCGATGGCGGGAAAGAATCTCGTCAAGGCGTTCATCTCCATCACCACGCTCGACCGGGCGCTCGCGCGCAGGCTCGAGCCGCGCGCGGCGAGCCCGCAGCGCAGGCTGGATGCGATCCGGGCGCTCGCCGCGGCCGGCGTGCCCTGCGGCGTGATGGTGGCGCCGGTGATCCCTGCGCTCACCGACAAGTCGCTGGAAGCGATCCTCGAGGCGGCGGCGAAGGCCGGCGCCACGATGGCGGGCTGGATCATGCTGCGGCTGCCCAACGAGGTGCGGCCGCTGTTCAGGGAATGGCTTGCCGAGCACTATCCGCAGCGCGCCGCGCATGTCATCAGCATCGTGCGGCAGGTGCGGGGCGGGCGCGAGAACGACCCGCGCTTCGGCAGCCGGATGAGCGGCTCCGGGAGCTTCGCCGATCTCATCGCGACCCGCTTCGGCGTCGCCTGCCGCCGCCTCGGGCTCAACCGCGGGGAGGACCACATGGCCTCGCGCGGCGCGCTAGACTGCGAGCGATTCCGGCCCCCAGCGCCGGACCCGCAGATGCGGCTTCTCTGAGCGCCTCCCCCGCCCTCCACCCGCGCACAGCGCGGCTGCTCGACGCCCCGGTGCTGCCGACGATCCTGCGGCTCTCGGCGCCGGGGCTCCTGCTGGTCGCGTTCCAGACGCTCGTCTCGGTGGGCGACACCTACTTTGTGGGGCGCCTGGGCACCGCGCCGCTCGCGGGCCTGGCGCTGGTTTTTCCTCTGCTGATGCTGCTGCAGATGACCTCCGCCGGCGCGATGGGCGGCGGCGTGGCCTCGGCGATCGCGCGCGCGCTCGGCGCCGCGGACGCGGTGGGGGCGCGGCGGCTCGTGGTGCACGCCCTCGCGATCGCGCTCGGCATGGGCGCCGCGTTCACGCTGCTGCTGCTCGCCCTGGGCCGGCCGCTGTACCGGCTGCTGGGCGGGGAAGGCGAAGCGCTCGAGGCGGCGCTCGCGTACTCGAACCTGGTGTTCGCGGGCGCGGTGCTGATCTGGATCGCCAACACCTTCTCCGCGATGCTGCGCGGCACCGGCAACACGCTCGCGCCCGCGCTCGCGCTGATCGGCGCCGCGCTAGTGCACCTGCCGCTCTCGGGGTCGCTGGTCCTCGGCTGGGGCCCGATGCCGCGCCTGGGCATCGCCGGCGCGGGCGTCGCGTACGTCGTCACCTTCGGCCTGGCGGCGGTGGCGCTCGGAAGCATCGTGCTGCGCCGGGGGAGCGCGCTGCGGCCTCGAGCCACCGACCTGCGCCTGGAGCGGCGCTTCTTCGCGCAGATCCTGCGCGTGGGCGCGATCTCGATCCTGTCCGCGGTGCAGACCGTCTTCACGGCGGTGATCCTGACCGGGTTCGTAGGCCGCTTCGGCGCGGCGGCGCTCGCGGGATACGGCGTAGGCCTGAGGCTCGAGCTCCTCCAGGTGCCGCTCGCCTTCGCCATCGGGCAGGCGCTCGTGGCTCTCGTGGGCACCCATATCGGCGCCGGCCGGCCCGGGCGCGCCAAGCGCATCGCCTGGACCGGCGCGGCGCTCGCGAGCGGCGCCTGCCTCGCGATCGGCGGCGCCGCGGCGGCGTTTCCGCTCGCCTGGGTGGGCCTGTTCAGCACCGATCCCGCGGTCCTCGCCTCCGGTGCCGGCTACCTGCGCAGCGTAGGCCTCGCCTACCCGTTCCTCGGCGCCGGCATCGCGCTGTACTTCGCCTCGCAGGGCGCGGGCAGGGTCGGCCTGCCGGTGCTCGCCGGGACGGCTCGCCTCGTCGTCGTGGTCGGCGGCGGCTTCGCGCTGCTCGCTGCTGGCGCGGGGCTCGGGGCGCTGTTCGCGCTCATCGCCGCGGGACTTGTCGTGCTCGGCGCGCTCGCCGCGCTCGCGGTGGCGCGCACCGACTGGTCGCGCCCCTGACCCGCTCTAGGGCTTGCCGGCGCCCGAGCGCATCAGCGCCCAGAGGGCGACGATGGCCGCCGCGACGATGAGCGCGACGAGCGCCGTCTTGGTGAACCACTCCCTGAGCGCTTCGGCGGGAATCACCTCCAGCGCGGCGAGGATGCCGATCAGCGCCGCCACCAGCACCGCCAGCGCGCCCACGGCACGCAGCAGGGCGGGCACGCCGCCCCTGGATTCCGGTTCGTTCGGGTTCATGGCCGCCTCCGTGCAGTAGTTCACGCGCCTGCGTAGTCTGCCGGAAAAACCGCGTGACGTCGCATTCCCATATGCCTGGTCAACGGCACCGACGACACGGTGAGCGACGGAGTCACCCTGCGCAGCCACCGCGTCGTGGACGGCGTCATCCAGTTCGACAATGCCAACAGCTTCTCGGCAGGCGTGAGCATCAACCAGACCAACCTGAAGAGCGCGCTCGACTACCTGTCGAAGAACTTCAACAAGAGCAACCACTGGGGCGACAGCGTGATCTTCGAATACACCAACACGGTCAACCCGGTGCTCTCCGGCACCTTCGTGTACACCGAAGGCGGCACCAGCGCCACGACCAGCATCAAGGACACGCTGGTGCTGCTGCAGGGGATCACCGGGCTCACGGACGCCTCATTGATCGCCATCGTCTAAAGCGCGAGGCTCAGAGCAGGCCCTCGGCCTTCAGCCAGGCGTAGCTTTCCTCCAGCATGGCGCGCAAGGGGACGGGGCGAAGGCCCAGCTCGCGCTGCGCCTTGCTGCAGTCGCAGTACAGCGAGCGCGTCACCATGCGCGCGCCCTCCGGCGTGAGGCGCGGCTCGCTTGCCGTCACGAGCGACAGCCACTCGGCCACCCTCCCCGCCGCGCGCAGCACCCATGCTGGAGTCGGCTTCGCGGGCACGCGCCTGCCGGCAAGCTCCCCGACGATTCGCACGAGCTCAGCGAACGGCGCATCCGCGCCACCGAGCAGGTAGTTCTCGCCGCGCCGGCCACGCTCGGCGGCGGCGATGTGCGCGCGCGCCACCTCGCGCACGTGGCAGAAGGACATTGCGCCCGGCGGCACGCCGGGGAGCTCCCCGGCATGCACCAGGCGGATCATGCGCGCGTAGTTGACCGTGTCGTAGGGCCCGACGATCGCCGCCGGGTTGAGGATCACCGCGTCCAGGCCGCGCGCGATCCCCGCGCGCACCTCCTCCTCGGCGAGGAACTTGCTGCGCTGGTAGTTGACGGGCGAGACGCGGCCGAGCCGCTCGGCGCGCTCGTCGATGGTGCCGGTCTGCAGGCCGTACACCGAGATGCTGGAGGTGTGCACGAAGCGCCGCGCGCCGCGCTCGAGCGCCGCGGCCACCACGTGGCGCGTGCCTTCGACGTTGACCCGGTCCTGGCGCGCGTTGTGCCGCGACCAGAGGCTCGTGTCGCCCGCGACGTGGAACACGGCGTCGACGCCCTCGGGCAGCGCGGCGAGCAGCGACGCCGGGTCGGTCACGTCGCCCGGCGCCCAGGCGACCGGCAGGTCGGCGAGGTACTTGAGGCTGGAGCCCGGCCGGCGGACCGCCGTGATCTCCCAGCCCTGCGCCGAGAGCTCGCGCGCGAGCACGGTGCCGACGAACCCGGTCGCGCCGGTGAGGAAGGCCTTCAGGCAGCGGCTTCCGGCTGCAGCGCCTCGATCAGCGCATCCAGCGTCGCATCCGGCGCCTCCGCCATGAGCGAGTGCCCCGAGACGGGAACGGCGACGGTGCGCGCGCCGGCGATCGCCCGCTCGAGCGCGCGCGCGCTGCGCGGCGGCGTCATGACGTCGCGGGCGCCGAGGATGAAGTGCGCCGGGCAGCTCACTTTCGCGGCCGCTTCCAGTCCGCCGGTGTAGTCGTTGCACGCCTTGAGGTCGCCGTGCAGCACCCCCGGGGCGAGGCGCGCGAGGCGCGCCAGCGTGTCGCCGTACATCCACATGCCGGGATTGGGGTTGCCGGCCAGCGGCACCTGCGCCGCGTGTCCCCAGATCGTCTCCATGTCGTAGGCAGCCTGGTCGTTGCGCCCGGCGGCATCGAGAAACGCGTCCGACACTCTCATGGGGTAGGCGACGCCGATGAGGGCGATCGCCTCCACGCGCTGCGGGTGGCGGGCGGCGGCCTCGAGCGCCACCAGCGCGCCCATCGAGTGGCCGACGACCGCGGCGCGCCCGAGCTTCGCCGCGTCGAGCAGCGCGGCGACCCAGTCCGCCATCGCCGCGATGCTCGCGAGCGGCGGGCCTTCGGAGCGGCCGTGCCCCGGCAGGTCCACCGCCAGCACGTTCCTGCCGTGATAGCCGAAGTAGCGGCTCTGCAGGCCGAACCACGAGTGGTCCAGCCCCGCCCCGTGCACGAAGACGAGGGTCGGCTTGGCCGCGTCCAGCGCGTGCGCCGCCGTGTAGGCGAACGCGCTGCGGCCGGCGACGCTGAAGTTCATCGCGGCAGCCTGAGGCTGCGCTCGAGGTCCTCGATCAGGTCCTGCGGGTCCTCGAGCCCGATCGAGAGACGCACCGTGCCCGGCCCGATGCGCGCTTTCGCAAGGTCCGCGTCGCTCATGCGGTAGTGCGTGGTGCTGGCGGGGTGGATGACGAGCGACTTCGCGTCGCCCACGTTGGCGAGGTGGGAGAACACGCGCAGCGATTCGATCAGCCGCCGGCCCGCCTCGCGCCCGCCTTTCAGGTCGAACGAGAACACCGCGCCGCAGCCCTTCGGCAGCAGCCTCTTCGCCAGCGCGTGATCCGGGTGCGAGGCGAGCTCCGGGTACATGACGCGCTCCACCTGCGGGTGCTGCGACAGGAACTCCACGACCTGGCGCGTGTTCTCGACGTGGCGCGGCATGCGCAGGTGCAGCGTCTCGATGCCCTGCAGGATCTGGAACGCGGTCATCGGCGCCATGCAGGCGCCGAAGTCGCGCAGGCCTTCCCGGCGCGCGCGCAGGAGAAAGGCGCGCGTGCCGGACTCCTCCTCGAAGTCCATGCCGTGGAAGCCTTCGTAAGGCGCGGTGAGCTGGGGAAACCTGCCGCTCGCCTCCCAGTCGAAGCGGCCCGAATCCACCAGCACGCCGCCGATCGCGGTGCCGTGGCCGCCGAGGAACTTGGTCGCCGAGTGATACAGCAGGTCCGCGCCGAGCGCGAACGGCTGCATGAGGTACGGCGTGGTGAAGGTCGCATCCACGAGCAGCGGCACGCCCGCCGCGTGCGCGATGCTCGACACCTCCGGGACGTCGAGCACGTCCAGCCCCGGGTTGCCCAGCGTCTCGCCGAACAGCAGCCGGGTCTGCGGGCGGATGGCGCCCCGCCAGGCCTCCGGATCGCCCGGGGCGACGAACGTGGTCTCGATGCCGAAGCGCTTCAGCGTGTAGCCGAGCAGGTTGTGCGAGCCGCCGTAGAGCGCGAGCGACGCGACGATGTGCGCGCCCGCGTCCATCAGCGTGGCGATCGCGAGGTGCAGCGCCGCCTGGCCGCTCGCCGTGGCGATCGCGCCGACGCCGCCCTCCAGCGCCGCCATGCGCTCCTCGAGCACCGCCACCGTGGGGTTGGAGATGCGCGAGTACACGTGACCCGCGCGCTCCATGTTGAAGAGCGAGGCGGCGTGCTCCGCGTCGCGAAACACGTACGAGGTGGTCTGGTAGATGGGGACCGCGCGCGCGCCGGTCGCCGCATCGGGCGACTGGCCCGCGTGCAGCGCGAGCGTGTCGAAACCCGGGTACTTGGGACCGGCCAAGCCCTAGTGCAGGTGCTTGCGCGAGGGCCGCGCGACGGTCTCGAAGGCGCGCTCCGGCTTCTTGGGCTCGGCGGCGCGCTCCTTCCAGTCGGCGTCGAAGAAGCGATTCACGAGGTCGGTGACCTCGCCGATGCGCGCCTTGTCGAACTGGCGCGCGAGCAGCGCCGAGACGTCCTCGATCATGCAGCGGCGCTGCGCTTCGTGGATCGCCTGTGCCGTGGGCCCGACGAAGAGCAGCCTGGACTCCTGCTCGCCGTTCTCGCGGTACAGCGTGAGCTCGACCTCCACCGCCTCGTAGCACAGCGGCCCGAGCCCCTCGAGCGCCTGGTCGAGCGCCGCGTAGAAGCTGCGGCCGACCTCGCCCGTCCAGCACAGCACCAGCATCAGCTCCTTCTCGTCGAAGCGCAGGCCGGGCTCGTCCTGCTCCAGGCTCTTCACGTCGGCGAGCCCCTCGGCGTCCAGGTACTCGAGCCAGGACGCGAGCGCCTGCTCGATTCTCTTCTTCGACACGCCTTCGAGGATCGGGATGTCGGCGTGCACGTGCACTTCCATGCGCATGGCGCCTCGCCTTGAGGGAAACGGGCGTGCATTTTATCACGCGCGCCGCTCCGGACGCCGACCGTCGGCGGAACCCGACCGACCTGCGGCTCGGCGCGCGGCAGCGGGAGCGCGGACAATGAAGCCTCCCGGACCCGCCCGCGGAGGTGGCCTGTGAACGTCGTGTACAACAGCGAGAACTACTACGTGGTCGAGTTTCCCGGCTGCGACGGCATCGAGCTGGTGGACAAGAGCACGGGCCGCTTCGGCTTTCTCGAGGGCGAGGTCGAGTCCAGCTTCCGCGCCTCCATGGCGAGCCTCGCGGCGCGCGGGCCGAGCGTCGAGTCGGTCGACGAGTTCCTCGGCCACTACGAGGCGCTGCTCACCAACCCGGTGGCGCTGCACTAGAATGCGCCGGTGCAGCGGCCCGGAACCTTCCTTCCGGACTATTCCGGCGGCAGCCTCGTCAACCTGATCGCCTCGCTGGTCGAGGCGCGGGGCGGCGCGCCGCGCCACGAGACGCTGCACGCGCTGCCCCCGCGCGAGCTCTCGGACGCGCGCAACCTGGTGCTGCTGATCCTCGACGGCCTGGGCGATGCCTTCGTGCGCGCGTACGGCCCGCGCGGCAGACTGGCGCGGCACCGGCGCGGCGCGCTGCACTCGGTGTTCCCCTCGACGACCGCGAGCGCGATCACCACGTCCTACACGGGCGCGACGCCGCTCGAGCACGGGCTGACCGGGTGGTTCACCTACTTCGGCGCGGCGGGCTGCGTGGGCGCGCCGCTGCCCTACCTGCGCCGCGGCGAGAAGCGGCCGCTGCCGGTGCCGCACGCGCGCCTCTTCGCACAGCCCACCTATCTCGATGCGCTGCGGGCGCGGGCGGTGGTGGTCACGCACCGCTCGATCGTCGACTCCACCTACAACCGCCATCATTGCGGCGGCGCGGCGCGGCGCGCCTACGAGCGGCTCGAGGGGCTCGTCGCCGAGATCGACGCCGCGGTCAGGTCCGGGCCGGAGCGCAAGTTCGTCTACGCCTACTGGCCCGAGTTCGACTCGCTCTCGCACCAGTACGGCGTGGCGAGCGCCCAGGTGCGCGCGCACTTCGCGGAGGTCGACGCCGCGTTCGGGATGCTGCTGGAGCGCCTCGCGGGCAGCGACACCGCCGTGGTCGCCACCGCCGACCACGGCTTCGTGGACAGCACGCGCGAGGAGTCGCTCGAGCTGCCCGCGGCGCTCGCGGCGCTGCTGCGCTTCCCGCTGTGCGGCGAGCCGCGCGTCGCCTTCTGCCACGTGCAGGAGGGGCGCGAGGCCGAGTTCCTCGCGCGCGCGCGGGACTGGCTGGGGCAGCGCGCGGAAGTGCGCCCCAGCCGCGAGCTGCAGGAGGCGGGCTGGTTCGGCCCGGGGCGGGCGCACCCCGAGTTCGCAGAGCGGATCGGCGAGGTCGCGCTCGTCATGAACGGCCGGTATACGATCAAGGACCGGGTGCCCGGGGAGCCGCGGCACCTGCATATCGGCAACCACGGCGGCACGAGCGAGGAGGAGATGATGATCCCACTGCTGGTGGCGGCGGCATGAAGGCGCGCACGAACGGCATCCAGACGCAATACGAGGTCCACGGCCCCGAGGGCGCGCCCTGGCTCGTGCTCGGCCACTCGCTCGCCTGCAGCGCGCGCATGTGGGATCCGCAGATCGAGGCGCTGAAGGGCCGCTACCGTGTCCTTGCCTACGACACGCGCGGGCACGGCGGCAGCGAAGCGACGCCCGGCGCGTACACGCTCGAGCTGCTGGCCGATGACCTGAAGGCGCTGCTCGATCACCTCCGGATCACGGCCGCGCACTACTGCGGCCTGTCCATGGGCGGGATGATCGGGCAGACCTTCGCGCTGAAGCACCCGGGGATATTGCGCTCGCTCACGCTCGCCGACACCACCAGCCGCTACCCGACGGCGGCCTGGCCGACGTGGCAGGAGCGCATCCGCATCGCCGAGACTCAAGGGATGGCGCCGCTCGCGCCGCCGACCCTCGAGCGCTGGTTCACCGCCGGGTTCCGGGCGCAGAACCCCGGGCCGGTCGAGGCGATCCGCAAGCTCATCCTCGCCACGCCGGTCGCGGGCTACGTCGGCTGCTGCCACGCGATACCGAAGATCGACCTCACGGCGCGGCTGAAGGAGATCCGGTGCCCGATCCTCGTCATCGTCGGCGCGGACGACCCCGGGACGCCCGTGGCGATGGCGCGGGAGATCCACGACCACGCGCCGGGCTCGAGGCTCGTGGTGCTGCCGCAGGCGGCGCACCTCGCCAACCTCGAGCAGCCCGAGGGTTTCAGCCGCGCGCTCGAGGACTTTGTCAGGTCGAGCTGAGCCCGGCGAGCCCCCGCGCGATGATCTCGCGCGACTGCTCGAGCACTCCCGCGCGCCAGCGCGGGTCTGCGGGGTAGAAGGCCTCGACGTACTCGGCCTGGACCTGCGCGAGGCGCTGCGGCTGCCTCGCGCCGTGCACCCGCATCCAGCGCTGCGCCATGCTGGCGCGCTGCATCTCTGCGCGCGGGCGCGTGCCGAACTCGACCACGGCGGTGGTGACCTCGGCTTGCGGCAGCGCCGCCGTGAAGGCGTCGGTGAGGATGCCCCTGTAGTCGGCGAGCGCCTTGTGGGTGATGCCCTGCCCGTTCACCGCGCGCTCGCCCCACCAGGCGCGCAGGCGCTCCCACATGGGCGTGCCCGGCACCGAGAAGCCCACGTAGACGTGCTCGCCGTACGGCCCGATGCCGGTGTGCAGGTCCACCAGCGCCACCTGCCTCGCGTGCCCGGCATGCGCGCGCGTTGCCTCGAGGAAGGCGGCGTTCGACCACTGCGCGCGCGCTCCGCCGTAGAAGATGCCGTCGGCGTGCGCGTACTGGCCGCCGTTGAAGGCCGTCGAGAACGCCTTCTCCCCGACGCGCTCGCGGTAGCCGTCGAGCCAGCGGAAGGTCGCGGCGATGCTCGCCTCGTCCCAGCTTTCCGGCGTGATGTTGGGGTGCACCTCGTCGT
This sequence comes from uncultured Enterobacteriaceae bacterium, assembly GCA_964583645.1. Taxonomy (GTDB): domain Bacteria; phylum Pseudomonadota; class Gammaproteobacteria; order Burkholderiales; family SG8-39; genus RBG-16-66-20. The sequence continues at coordinate 8,598 of CAZOWR010000012.1, read as the reverse complement.
AACCCGGGTTGGCGGGCGGCGCGGCGAAGTCGACGAAGTTGCGGTTCAGATCGACGTTGTCCTCGGTGACGCGCGTGCACCGCTTGAAGCCCCAGGGGTTGTGGGCGTGAAAAAAGGCGAGCGTGGTTCCGCTCGGCAGCGCGCCCGGCGAGCGCAGCCACGCGGTCTGCACGGCCGATCCGGGGAAGCCCTCGATGCCGTGCGTGCCGCTGCCGATGACCAGCATGCGCGGCGCAGCGCGCGCGCCGAGCACCGCAACATCGAGGTGCAGATTCTCGCCCGCGGGATGGGGGTAGTGCGCGAGCGCGGCGCCCGCGGCGCGCGCGGCCTCGAGGAACTTGCCGCGCGCCTCGTCGTAGGACCCGGAGAAGGCCGACGAGTCAGGCATCCATGCCCTGCCAGCGCTTCAGGCCCGGCACGCGGATGCCGAAGAGGTCGAGCACGCGTCCCACGGTGTGCGCGACGAGGTCTTCCAGCGTCTTCGGGCGCGTGTAGAACGCCGGCACCGGCGGGAACACGATGCCCCCCATCTCGCTCACGGCGACCATGTTCCTCAGGTGCGCGAGGTTGAGCGGCGTCTCGCGCGGCAGCAGCACCAGCCGCCGGCGCTCCTTGAGCGTCACGTCCGCGGCGCGCGCGACGAGCTCGTCGGCGTGCGCCTGCGCCACCGCGGCGAGCGTCTTCATGGAGCAGGGCGCGATCACCATGCCCTCGACCGGATAGGAGCCGCTCGCGATCGGCGCGGCGATGTCCTTGGGGTGGTAGGCGGCCTTCGCCAGGCGCTCGACGTCCTTGCGCTTCATCCTCAGCTCCTGCCAGGCGTTCAGCGCGCCGGCCTCCGAGAGCACGAGCTGCGCTTCCCAGCCGCGCGCGCGCGCGAGCGCCTCGAGCAGCCGCACGCCGTAGATGGCGCCCGAGGCGCCCGTGATGCCGACCACCAGCCGTTTCACGATGCGCCCAAGCCTACCGCAATTAGAATCCGTGCGTGCATCCGGAATCGAACGCGGCGCTGCCCGCGAAGCTCATCGCCCTGGTCTTCGTCCCGTTCGCGAGCGGCTTCTTCGTCTCGATCCTGCTGCGCTACGTCAACGCGGTCATCGCCAAGGACCTCGCGGCGGAGTTCGCGCTCTCGCCCTCCGAGCTCGGGCTGCTGACGAGCGTCTACTTCCTCGTCTTCGCCGCGTTCCAGATCCCGCTCGGGGTGCTGCTCGACCGCTTCGGGCCGCGGCGCGTGCTCGCCACGCTGCTGCTCTTCGCCTGCGCGGGCGCGCTCGCCTTCGGCCTGGCGCAGGGCGTCGCGACGCTCGCCCTGGGGCGCGCGCTGCTCGGTCTCGGGGTCTCGGGGTGCCTCATGGGCTCGATCAAGGCGTTCACGCTCTGGTTCCCTCTCGGGCGGCTCGCGACGCTGAACGGCTGGATCCTCGCCATCGGGGCGCTCGGCGCGATGGCAGCCACCGCCCCGGTCGAGGCGCTCGCCGCTGCCGCGGGCTGGCGCGCCGTGTTCCACGTGCTCGCGGCGGGCTGCGCGCTGGTGGCCGCGCTCATCTTCTTCGTCGTCCCCGAGAAGCCGCTGCCCGGGGCGGGCGAGACCTGGGCGCGGCAGTTCGCCGAGCTGGCCGAGATCCTCCGCCAGGTGTTCTTCTGGCGCGTCGCGGCTCCGCTCATCGCCGTGCACGGCGCCTACCAGGCGCTGCAGGGGCTGTGGCTCGCGCCCTGGCTCGCCGACATCGGCGGGCAATCGCGCGGCGCGGTCGCGAACACCCTGCTCGCGGGCTCGCTCGCCTACGGCATCGGCTCGGTGGTCTTCGGCACGCTCGCCGACCGCATGGCCGGGAGGCTCCTCGCCTTCAAGATCGGCATGGCGCTCGCCATCGGCGCCTTTCTCGCGCTCGCCGCGGGCGTGCGCGAGGGCGCGACGGCCATCATCATGCTGTACGGCTTCGGCGCCTGCGCCGCGGCGCTGCCCTACGCGATCCTGTCGCAGCACTTCCCGCGCCATCTCACCGGGCGCGTCATCACCGCGTCCAACATCTTCATGTTCCTCGCCTCCTTCGGCTTCCAGTGGGGCATCGGCGCCGTGCTCAGGCTCTGGCCGGCGGTCGAAGGGCGCTACCCGGAGGAGGGCTACCTCGCGGCCTTCGGCATCGCCGCGGCTCTGCAGCTCGCCACGCTCGCCTGGGTGCTGCCGCTGAAGGAGGCTGCCCGAAAGGCCGGCTAAGCGCACCTAGCCGCGCCGGTAGACGATGCGCTTCGCGCCGCCGTCACAGGAGCCGACTTCCTTGCCTTCCTTCACCTCGCCCTTGGAGACGACCTCGAGCGTGAACCTGGCGACGCCCTTCGCCTTGAGCTTCGCCTCGATCTCGCCCTTCAATTCATTGCAGTCCTTCTTCGCCCACGCCGGCAGGGCCAGGAACCACACCGCTGCCACGACCAGGATGCGCTTCATGCGGACCTCCCGATCCGGTATCTTGATGCGATGCGGCGAACTATGACACAGCTCGCGGGCGCGCTGCCCGGTTCGGGCACCACGACCCTCGCGCAGCGGCTCGCCGCGCGGCCGCCGGGCAGCTAGAGCCGATGCAAGGTCCCACCGAGCCGCGCGGGCCGCAAGACCTGTCCGCAGCGTGGCTCAGCGAATGCCTCCGGACATCGGGTGCCGCGTGCGAGGCGACCGTGGCAGGGTTCGACGCCGCGTCGATCGGCCAGGGGCGCGGCTTCGCCGGTCGCCTGTACCGCCTCGAGCTCCGCTACGATCGCGCCGAGGCCGGTGCCCCGGCCACGCTCATCGCCAAGTTCGCCTCGGACCATGCGCCCACGCGCGAGGTCATGGCCGACATCGGCGGCTACCGGAAGGAGGTGCGCTTCTACCGCGAGCTCGCCGCGCAGGTGCCGCTACCGACGCCGCGCTGCTACCACGCCAGCTACGACGAAGAGGCGAAGAGCTTCGTGCTGCTGCTCGAGGATCTCGCGCCCGCCGCGGCGGTCGACCTCGCCACGGGCTTGAGCGTCGAGGCGAAGGAAGTGCTGACGCTGCTCGCCCGCACGCACGCGCGCTTCTGGAACCGCACCGCGGGCCTCGAGTGGCTCGCTCCCGACCTCGAGTACCTGAACGCCTTTCGCCGCCGCTACCTCGCTGCGCTCCCCGCCACGGTGCAGCGCTTCGGCGCGCGCTTTCCTGTCCTCGTGCGCGTCGCCCGCCAGGTGGGCTGGATACTCGAGGGCGACGAGTTCATGCGCAGGATCGAGGAGCCTCCGCAGACGCTGACGCACGCCGACCTGCACATCGAGAACCTGTTCTTCCCGACGGCAGCGGGCGGCCGTTTCGCGGTGGTGGACTGGCAGAGCGTGCTGCTCGCGCGCCACGGCGCGGCCGACGTTTCGCGCCTCATCGGCATGGGCCTGCTGCCCCAGCTCCGGCGCGAGCGCGGCGAGGCGCTCCTGCGCCACTATCACGAGACGCTCCTCTCCGAGGGGGTGCGCGGCTACGGCCTGCGCCAGCTTCGCCGCCGCTACCGCGAGGAGCTCGCCTCGCCGGTCCTCGTGGCGGTGGTCGCGATCGACGCGCTCGACTTCGGCGACGCGGGCGGCTTCGCGAACATGATGGAGCTCTTCGGCGAGCGCCTCTCGCTCGCGCTCGAGGACGAGCGAGTGCCGCTGCTGCTCGGCGCCATGATCGCGCTCATGTGGCCGCTGCGGCCCTTGTACCGTGCCTGGCTCGCGCTTCAGCGTGTAAAGTAGCCGCGAAGGAGGCAAGCCATGTTCGACACCACCACCGCCGGCAGCCTGCCCAAGCCCGCCTGGCTCGCCGAGACGCAGAAGCTCTGGCCGCAGTGGAGGGCCGCGGGCGCCGAGCTCGAGGCGGCCAAGCGCGACGCCACGCTGCTCTGGCTCAAGGAGCAGGAGGACGCGGGCCTGGACATCGTCACCGACGGCGAGCAGTCGCGCCAGCACTTCGTGCACGGCTTCCTCGAGGCGGTCGAGGGCATCGACTTCGAGCACAAGGTGAAGATGGGCATCCGCGACAACCGCTACGAGGCGATGGTGCCGGTGGTGGTCGGTCCGGTCAGGCTCAAGGGGCGCGTGCACCAGGCCGAGGCGCGCCTCGCGCGCGCGCACACGAAGCAGAGGCTCAAGTTCACGCTGCCGGGACCGATGACGATCGTCGACACGCTCGCCGACCGCCACTACGGCGACAAGGTGAAGCTCGCGATGGCCTTCGCCGGGCTCCTCAACCAGGAGGCGCGCGCGCTGGAGAAGGACGGCGTGGACGTGATCCAGTTCGACGAGCCCGCGTTCAACGTCTACCTGGACGAGGTGAACCGCTGGGGCATCGCGGCGCTCGAGCGCGCGGCGAAGGATCTCAAGTGTGCGACCTGCGTGCACATCTGCTACGGCTACGGCATCGATGCGAACATCAAGTGGAAGGCCACGCTGGGCGGGGAATGGCGCCAGTACGCGAGAATCTTCCCGGCGCTCGCGAAGAGCCGCATCCGGCAGGTGTCGCTCGAGTGCATCCACTCGCACGTGCCCGCCGAGTTGATGGGGCTGCTCAAGGGGAAAGACGTGCTCGTCGGCGTGATCGACGTGGCCACCGACCGGGTGGAGACGCCCGAGGAGGTCGCCGACACGATCGGCCACGCGCTCAGGTTCGTGCCGCACGAGAGGCTCGTCTGCTGCACCAACTGCGGCATGGCGCCGATGAGCCGCGAGGTGGCGCTCGCCAAGCTGCGGGCGCTCGCCGCGGGGGCGGCGCTCGCCAGGAAGCGCTACGCGAAGGGCCCGCTGGCCGCCGGCTGGGGCAGCGGGCGCGTCACCAGCAGTAGGCGAACGAAGGGAAGCAGCGCGACTTCGCGCCGCGCGGGTCGCAGCCGGCCTCGATGAGCCCGGTCGGCTCGTCGTAGGCGGCGCAGGACACGAATCCCTCGGTCCAGTCCGGCGCGACGTCCAGCTCGTGCCCGCGCCGGCGCAGCTCCTCGAGCAGCTGCGCGCCGAAGCGCGGCTCGATGCGCACGCGGTTGGGCTCGGAGGCGTGCGGCGCGAAGAATCCCGGCGTGTGCTCGCTCGAGAGGCGCGGCGCCTCGATCGCCTCCGGGATCGACATGCCGAAGGCGGCGCGGCAGAGGTAGAACTGCAGCAGCCACTGGCCCTGGTTGTCCCCGCCCATGGTGCCGAAGGCCATCCAGGGCCGGCCGTCGCGGAACGCCAGGGAGGGCGTCAGCGTGGTGCGCGGCCGCTTGCCCGGCGCCACCACGTTGGGGTGCTCCGGCGGGCCGAGATAGAAGGTCATCATGCGCACCGAGAGCGGAAAGCCGAGCGGCTCGATCACCTCCGCCGACGAGATCCAGGCGCCGCTCGGGGTGAAGGAGGCCAGGTTGCCGCTGGCGTCGGCCGCATCCACGTGCACCGTGCCCGCGCCCCAGTCCTTGGGCGTGAGCTTCTCGGCCCCGGGGAGCAGCGCTGCGCCCCGCCGCGCGTCCCCGGGGCGCAGCTCGCGGCTCGCGCGCGTCATGTCGATCAGCTTCGCGCGCTCCCTGGTATAGGAATCGGAGAGCAGCGTTGCTGACGGAATCCTCGCCATCGCGGGATCGCCGTAGTACTGCTCGCGGTCGGCGTAGGCGAGCTTCATGGCCTCGATCAGCAGGTGGCAGTAGTCGGGCGTGCCGAAGCCGATGCGCTTCAGGTCGTGCTGCCAGATCAGCGCCAGCGCCTGCAGCTCGGCGGGCCCCTGCGACCAGAACCCGGTCTTGAAGAGCTCGGTGTCCCCGAGGCGCAGCGACGCCGGCGCCTCGATCCGCGTCTCGAAGGAGGCGAGGTCCTCGCGCGCGAGGAAGCCGTCGCGCTCCCTGGAGAAGCGCGCGATCTCGGCCGCGATGTCGCCTTGGTAGAAAGCGGCCAGCGGATCCTTCGCGCGCGCGAGGTGCTCGAAGGTGCGCGCGAGCGCCTCGTTGCGGAACATCTCGCCGACCCCGGGCACGCCGCCGCCGGGCAGGTAGAGCTTCGCGCTGCCCGGCCACTCGCGCCGGAAGCGCTCCTGCATCGCCGCAATGCCGAACTTGTGCTGCTCGCGCAGGCCCTCGGACACCGGGAAGCCGCTGCGCGCGAGCTCCAGGGCGGGCGCGATCACCTCGGCGAGCGGCATCGTCCCCCAGCGGCCGAGCGCCGTGAGCAGCGCGCCGAAAGCCGCGGGCACGCCGGCGGCAAGGATCCCGGAATCGGGGACGTCGTCCAGCCCACGGGCGCGAAAGGCCTCTGGCGTCGCACGGGCGGGCGCCACCATGTTGCCGTTCACCGCGTACACGCGCCGCTCGCCCGCCGGGCGCACCAGCATCGGGCACTCGCCCCCGAGCGTGTGCATCTGCGGGTTGACGAGCCCCTCGACGAAGGCTGCCGCGACCGCGGCGTCGATCGCGTTGCCGCCCGCCTTCAGCACGTCCACGCCGGCGTTCACCGACAGGTACGAATTCGCCGCCACCGCGCCGTGCGTGCCGATCAGGCGCGGGTGGAAGGTGGTCGCATCGGTGGGCAGGATGCGGTAGGCGCGGCGGCTCATGGTCGCCGTAGCATACCGAAGCGGCGATGACAGGGGTCAGGCCACGTTCCGCGCGAAGGAAAACGTGGTCTGACCCTGATTCTGACTCGCGTATCTACTTCTTGGCGTGCCTTTGCTCGACGTCCGCGACCGCCCGACTGAGCTTGGCGTGCTCCTCGCAGCCGGAGCTGCACAGGCCGGCGAGCGCCTCAAGGTGCTCGCGCGCCTTGGCGACGTTGCCGACCATGAGGTAGGCCTCGCCGAGATACTCGTGTGCGCCGCGGTGCCGCGGCTCCAGGCGCAGCGCCTCGTTGTAGTGCCTGAATACGAGGTCCATCCGCGGGTTTTCGCCCCTGCGGATCGAGTAAGCGTACAAGTTGTGGTACTCGGCCTTGCCGGCGTCCTGTAGCAGCGCCGCGCGCAGGATGCCCCGCGCCGAGGCCCAGTTCCCGGTCGCGATGGCCGCCCGGGCGTCCTCGAGCTGCTTGTCGGGCTCGGGCTCCTTCGGGGGGTCGGGCGCGGCCCAAGCCGCTGTCGCAGCAGAGAAAAACGTTATGATGAGCAGATGCTGCCCGGTCTTTTTCATGGCCTTCTCCTGGGGTTGGCCGCTGTGACATTAACACTCGCCGCCCCGGATGCAATCCCGGGGCCCGCCGACCGCGAACAGGCGCTCGCAGGGCTCGAGAGCCCGGTCACGGAGCGCCGCGCCGAGGCCGTGGTCTGGATCGCCAACCACGGCGGCATGGCCGACCAGCCGCTGCTGCTCAAGCGCCTGCGCGACGAGAGCCCTTTCGTGCGCGGCTACGCCGAGCAGGGACTGTGGCTGCTGTGGAGCCGCTCGGGCGAGATCGAGATCGACCGGCTGATGGCCGCGGGGGTGGAGCAGATGCACGCCGGCCGGCTCGCCGAGGCGGTCGCGACCTTCAGCGAGGTCATCCGCAGGCGGCCGGACTTCGCCGAGGGCTGGAACAAGCGCGCGACCGTGCACTTCCTCGCCGGGGCGTACGAAAAATCTCTCGCCGACTGCGACGAGGTGATGCAGCGCAACCCGCAGCACTTCGGCGCCCTCTCCGGCTACGGCCAGATCTATTTCCGCCTCGAGGAGTACGAGAAGGCGCTCGAGCACTGGCGGCGCGCGCTGCAGGTCAACCCCAACCTGATCGGCGCGGAGATCGGCATCCGGCGCGCCGAGGAGCGGCTGAAGGAAAAGCGCGGCCGGCGCACCTAGCCGGCGGCGGCCGGCGCCCCGAACAGATACCCCTGCATCAGGTCGCAGCCGCACGCCTTGAGGAAGTCGCGCTGCGCTTCCGTCTCGACGCCCGCCGCGAGCACCCTCAGGCCGAGCGCGTGGCCCAGGCCGACGATCGCGCTCACCACGGTCGCGGCGTCCCTGTCCGCGGGGAGCGCCGCGACCAGCGCGCGGTCGACGTTGAGCCGCTCGAGCGCGAGGCGCCGCAGCTGCGCCAGGTTGGAGAAGCCGGTGCCGAAATCGTCCAGCGTGACGGCCACCCCGAGCGCGCGCAGCTTGGCGAGCACCGCGAGCGAGATGTCGGCGTGCTGCATCACGGTCGCCTCGCTCACCTCGAGCGCGAGCAGCTTCGGCGACACGCCGGCGTCCGCGAGCGCCCGCGCCACCAGCTCCGCGAGCTTGGGGTCGGCGAACTCGCGCGCCGAGAGATTGACGCTCACCGGCAGGGCGTGCGCCGCATCCATGCGCGCAACGCGCCGGCACGCCTCCCGCAGCACCCAGTCGCCGATGCGCAGGATCAGCCCCGTATCCTCGGCGAGCTGGAGAAACTCCAGCGGCGGTACGAGGCCGCGCGCCGGGTGCTGCCAGCGCAGCAGCGCCTCGTAGGAGACGGTCGCGCCGGTCCGCGCGTCGACCACGGGCTGATAGAAGACGCGCAGCGCCTCGTCCTGCACCGCGCGGCGCAGCTCGCTCTCGAGGGCGACGCGACGCGAGGCGGTCACGTTCATCTCGGCGGTGAAGAACTGGTAGCCCGCGCGGCCGGTTTCCTTGGCGTGGTACATCGCGGCGTCGGCGTTGCGGATCAGCGTCTCCGCGTCGC
>CAZOWR010000011.1:0-28743 GCA_964583645.1 uncultured Enterobacteriaceae bacterium | reverse complement strand
CGTGCCTGTACGCCAACGCGCACGCGCTGGCGCGCTACGCGGCGCTGTGCCAGGAGGCATCGATCGTCCCCATCATCGAGCCCGAGGTGCTGCTCGACGGCGCGCACAGCGTCATGCGCAGCGAGGAAGTCACCGAGGCGACGCTGCGCGCTACCTACGCGGCGCTCGCCGCGCACGGCGTCTCGGTCGAGCACACCATCCTCAAGTCGAGCATGGTGGTCTCGGGCAAGGCCAACGCGCGCCAGGCGGGCGTGCAGGAGGTCGCCGAGCGCACCGTGCGCGTGCTCAAGCGCACCGTGCCCGCGGCGCAGCCAGGCGTGGTGTTTCTCTCCGGCGGACAGTCCGACGAGGCAGCCACCGCGCACCTGAACGCGATGGTCGCGACAGGGGGGCTGCCCTGGCCGCTCACGTTCTCGTATTCGCGCGCGCTGCAGAACCCCGCGCTGAAGGCCTGGCGGGGCCAGGCGGCCAACGTCGCCGCGGCGCAGAAAGCCTTCGCGCACCGCGCGCGCATGAATTCGCTCGCCGCGCAGGGCAAGTGGCGGCCCGAGCTCGAGAAGCAGGCCGCGTGAGCGCGGCCCTCTACGAGTCGAATCTGCAGAGCTTGAAGCGCATCGGCCGCGGCAAGGTGCGCGACATCTACGCCGTGGACGGCGAGCACGTGATGATCCTGGTCACCGACCGGCTGTCGGCCTTCGACGTCGTGCTCCCCGACCCGATCCCGGACAAGGGCCGCGTGCTCACCGAGCTGGCGAACTTCTGGTTCGAGCGGCTGCGCGACATCGTGCCCAACCACCTCACGGGCGTGGACCCCGAGAGCGTGGTGCAGGGAGAAGAGGACAAGGCGCAGGTGCGCGGCCGCGCCACCGTGGTGCGCAGGCTCAGGCCCCTGCCGATCGAGGCGGTGGTGCGCGGCTATCTCAGCGGCTCGGGCTGGAAGGAGTATCAGAAAACCGGCGCGGTATGCGGCATCCGCCTGCCCGAGGGGCTCAAGCAGGCGCAGAAGCTCCCCGAGCCGATCTTCACGCCGGCGACCAAGGCCGCGAGCGGCCACGACGAGAACATCGGCTTCGGGCGCATGTGCGAGCTGGTCGGTCGCGCGACCGCGGAAAAGGTGCGCGAGGTGAGCCTGCGCCTGTACCGCGAGGCCTCGGCGTACGCCGCCACCAGGGGAATCATCATCGCGGACACGAAGTTCGAGTTCGGGCTGGACGCGGGGGGCGGGCTGGTGCTGATCGACGAGGCGCTGACGGCGGACTCCTCGCGCTTCTGGCCCGCGGACCAGTATGCCGCAGGCACCTCGCCCCCGTCCTACGACAAGCAGTTCGTGCGCGACTACCTCGAGATGCTCGACTGGGACAAGACGCCCCCGGCGCCGCAGCTGCCCGCCGACGTCATCGCGCGCACCTCGGCCAAGTACCGCGAGGCGCTCGAGAAGCTCACCGGGAGAAAGCTCGCGTGACGCCCACCGTCGGCATCGTGATGGGATCGAGCTCGGACTGGGACACCATGAAGGCGGCGGCGAGCGTGCTCGGGGAGTTCGGCGTGGCCTTCGAGGCGAAGGCCATGTCGGCGCACCGCACGCCCAAGGCAGTGGCGGCCTGGGCGGAGCATGCCGCAGCGGCGGGGATGAAGGTCATCATCGCCGCGGCCGGCGGCGCCGCGCACCTCGCGGGCGTGGTGGCGGCGCACACCACGCTGCCCGTGCTCGGCGTGCCGCTGCCCTCGAAGCACCTGCAGGGGCTGGATTCGCTCCTCTCCACGGTGCAGATGCCCAGGGGAATTCCCGTGGCCACCTTCGCGATCGGGGAAGCGGGCGCGGCGAACGCCGCGCTCTTCGCGGTCGCCCTGCTGGCGCTCGCCGACCCGGCGCTCGCGGTGAAGCTCGAGGAATTCCGCCGCAGGCAGACCGAGTCGGTGCTCAAGGCTCCGCCGCTAGAGCCATGAGCGCGGAAGTCCGCCGCGCCGCGGAGATCCTCCGCGCCGGCGGGCTCGTTGCGTTTCCCACCGAGACCGTCTACGGGCTGGGGGCGGATGCCTCGAGCGCCGCGGCCGTGGCGCGGCTCTACGCGGTCAAGCGGCGCCCGGCGGACCATCCGGTGATCGTGCACTTCGCCGACGCGCCGGCGGCTTTTGCCTGGGCGCGCGAGGTGCCCGAGGGGGCGTGCCGTCTCGCGGCGCGCTTCTGGCCCGGCCCGCTCACGCTCATCCTGAAGCGCGCGCCGCCGGCGCGCGACTTTGTCACCGGCGGGCAGGACAGCGCAGGGCTGCGCGTGCCCTCGCATCCGGTGGCGCAGGCGCTGCTGCGCGAATTCGGCAGCGGCATCGCGGCGCCTTCGGCCAACCGCTTCGGCGCGGTGAGCGCCACCACCGCGGCGCACGTACGCGCGGATCTCGACGCCGAGGTCGATCTCGTGCTCGACGCGGGGCCGAGCGAGATCGGCATCGAGTCGGCGATCGTGGACTTCTGCCGCGGCGCGCCGGCGCTGCTCAGGCCCGGACGCATCTCGCGTGCGGAGCTGGAGGCGGCGCTCGGCGGCGCGATCGCCGAAGCGGCGGCCGGGGCGCCGCGCGCCCCGGGGACGCTCGAGCGCCACTATGCGCCGCGCACGCCCGCGCGCCTGGTCGCGCCGCACGCGCTGGATGCCGAGATCGCGCGGCTCGGCGCACGCGTCGCGGTGCTCGCGTTCTCCCGGCCCGACGCACGCGTCGATTTCTGGCTGCGCCTGCCGCGCGAGCCGCGCGCCTACGGCGAGCGGCTCTACGCGGCGCTGCGCGAGCTCGATGCCGCGGGCTGCGAGACGATCCTCATCGAGGCGCCGCCCGAGGAGGCGGCCTGGGAGGCGGTCCGCGATCGCCTGCAGCGCGCCGCGGCGTAGAATCGCGCCATGAGGAAGACCGTCATCGCGCTGGCGTCGGCGGCCGTGCTCGCGGGCTGCGCCAGCCACGCCCAGGTCAACGCAGGCGGCGGCGGGCTGAACGTGCAGACATCCACCCATCGCGGCGCGCTGCTCGCGATCGGCATCCTCGCGATCGCGGCGGGCGGCGCGAGCGAGCAGGATGGCACGCGCTACCGCGCCAATCCCTTGCTCGCGCTCGAGCCGGCGATCCCCGCGGCGGCGCCGCCGATGGACGCGCGGCGCAAGGTGAACGAGCAGGACTGCACCCGGCCGATCGAGGATTTCTCGCCCAACCTGAAATGCCGCTAGCTTAGGCGCGCTGCGGGCCGGCCCTGCCGTCCTCGACCACGAAGCTCGCGAGCGTGCTGCAGGGGGCGTCGCGCCGCTGCACCGTCTCCATGGCGCGCAGGTCGGCGCGCAGCAGCCCGGGGGCGAGCTCCACCCGCACGTAACCGCGATTGCGGCTGTCCACGAGCTTCAGGTGCGGGTTGTCCGGCAGGAACTCGTCCAGCTTCGCCTGCGGCCAGGCCTGCGAGGTGATCGAAGTGCAGACGAACTCGCTCGCCACCGCGGCCGAGGCCGGGTCGTCGAAGTCGCGCTTGAGCTCGCTCACGTTGAACGAGTGCACGTCGCCCCCGAGGATCACCGGGTTCGCGACGCGATGCTCGACCAGCGCATCGAAGAGGCGCGAGCGCGCCGCCGGGTAGCCGTCCCAGCCGTCGGTCCAGGCGCGCCGGCCGGGCCCGGGGAGCTGGTCGAACTGCGCCATCGGCGTCTGCTGCGCGATCAGGTTCCAGCGCGCGCCCGAGCGCGCGAGCGCGCCCGCGAGCCAGCGCTCCTGCGCGCGCCCGAGCATGCTGCGGTTGGGGTTGGCGAGCGTGCTGCATTGCGCCGGGTCCACGGTGCTCGAGCCGCCGCGCCGGCCGGGACGCGGGCAGGCCTGCCAGGACCGGTACTGCCTGCCGTCGAGCAGGTAGAAGCGCGCAAGCCGCCCCCAGCCGAGCTGCGTGTGGATGCGCATGTCGGGCCCCCGCGGGCGCATGCGCTCCGGGAGCGGCATGTGCTCGTAGTAGGCGCGGAAGGCGGCCGCGCGCCGCTCGAGGAACTGCTCGCGCGGCATGCCGTCCTCTGGCCGGTCGTCGGCGTAGTCGTTGTCCACCTCGTGGTCGTCCCAAGTGACGATCCAGGGACAGGCGGCATGCGCGGCCTGCAGGTCCGGATCCGCCTTGTAGAGGGCGTGGCGGCGCCGGTAGTCCTCGAGCGTGTAGGGCTCGGGCGCATCGTGCTTGCGCACGTGCTCCTTCCCCCAGGAGGACTCATAGATGTAGTCGCCGAGGAAGGCAACGAGGTCCGGCGCGTCGGCGACGATATGCCGGTAGGCGCCGAAGTAGCCCTGCTCGTAGTGCTGGCAGGAAGCGAAGGCGAACCGGAGCTGCGCGATTTCGGCCCCCGGAACGGGCGCAGTGCGCGTGCGGCCGACCGGACTGAACGCGTCGCTTGCACGGAAGCGGTACCAGTACCAGCGATCCGGCTCGAGGCCGTTCGGCTCCGCGTGGACCGAATGCGCCCACGCCGGGCTCGCCTCGGCGGTGCCGCTCGCCACGATCGAGCGCATCGCGTCGTCGTCGGCGACTTCCCAGCGCACCGGCACCGGCGCGGGGTCGAGCTCGCCTGCGAGGCGCGTCCAGAGCACGAACCCGCGGGGGTGGGGATAGCCGCTCGCCACGCCGAGCGCGAACGGGTCGGACCGGAATCTCGACTGCGCCGCGAGAGGGCGTGGCAGCTGCGAAACAGCGAGCGCCGCGAGAGCCTGGAGGAATGCGCGGCGGCCGGGCATGCGAATAGAATAACGCCTTCCATTCGCGGGCGAACGACATGATTCATTTCGTGGTGCACGAGGAGGGCGACGGCGTCGGGGTGGTCGTCGTCGAGGGCGTGAGAGCGGGGCAGGAGCTCACCGGCTGGATCATGGAGGACGACAAGGAGATCCGGGTGCAGGCGAAGAGCGACATCCCGATCGGCCACAAGGTGGCGCTCAGGGACTACCAGCCCGGCGACACGGTGATCAAGTACGGCGTGGACATCGGCAAGGTGGTGGCGCCGATCGCCAGGGGCGAGCACACCCACATCCAGAACCTGAAGACCAAGCGGTGGTGAGCATGAATCTCTCGACGGCTACTTTCTGGGGCTACAAGCGCGAGAACGGGCGCGTGGGCGTGCGCAACCACGTCCTCATCCTGCCGGTGGATGACCTCTCGAATGCGGCCGCGCAGGCCGTGGAGAACAACGTCAAGGGGGCACTGGCGATCCCGCATCCCTATGGGCGGCTGCAGTTCGGCGCCGACCTCGACCTGCACTTCAAGACGCTGATCGGCGCCGGCTCGAACCCGAACGTCGCCGCGGTGGTGGTGATCTGCATCGAGAACACCTGGGCGAAGAAGGTCGCCGACGGCATCCGCGCCACCGGCAAGCCGGTGTCCGAATTCGGCATCGAGCAGCACGGCGATCACGACACCATCATGCGCGCCTCCAAGGCCGCGAAGGAATACCTGCAGTGGGCTTCCGAGCTGCGCCGCGAGGAGCGCCCGCTCAAGGACCTGTGGGTCTCCACCAAGTGCGGCGAGTCCGACACAACCTCCGGCTGCGGCGCCAACCCCACGGTCGGCAACGCCTTCGACAAGATGTACGGGCACGGGGTCACGATGGTGTTCGGCGAGACTACGGAGCTCACGGGCGGCGAGCAGCTGGTGGCGGCGCGCTGCCGCAACGACGAGGTGAGGAAGAAGTTCCAGTTCATGTTCGACCGCTACCAGGCGGTGGTGGACCGCCACAAGACGAGCGACCTCATGGATTCGCAGCCGACCAAGGGCAACATCGAGGGCGGCCTCACCACCATCGAGGAGAAGGCGCTCGGCAACATCCAGAAGATCGGCCGCAAGTGCGTGGTGGACGGCGTGCTCGACAAGGCGGAGATGCCGACCGGACCGGGCCTGTGGTTCATGGACTCCTCTTCGGCCGCGGCCGAGATGGTGACCTTGTGCGCCGCCGCCGGCTTCGCGGTGCATCTGTTCCCCACCGGCCAGGGGAACGTCATCGGCAATCCGATCCTGCCGGTGATCAAGCTCTCCGCGAACCCGCGTACCGTGCGCACCATGTCGGAGCACATCGACGTCGACGTCTCGGGGCTCCTGCGGAAGGAACTCACGCCGGACCAGGCGGGAGACAAGCTGCTCGAGTGCATGTTCCGCACCGCCAACGGCCGGCTTACCGCGGCCGAAGCGCTCGGGCACCGCGAGTTCGTGCTGACGAGGCTCTACGAGTCGGCCTAGCGTCTTCGTGCTGGTGCACGGCGCCTGGCACGGCGGCTGGTGCTGGCGGCGCGTGGCGGACCGGCTCTCGGCGGCAGGGCAGCGCGTGTTCTGCCCCACGCTCACGGGGCTTGGCGAGCGCGCGCACCTGCTGACGGCCGAGGTGAATCTCGATACGCATATCCGCGACGTCCTCGGAGTCCTGGAAGCCGAGGAACTCGAGAACGCCGTCCTCGTGGGCCACAGCTACGCCGGCCTCGTGATCTCGGGCGTTGCAGCGCGCGTGCCGCAGCGCCTGGGCCAGCTTGTCTACCTCGACGCGCTGCTCGTGGAGGACGGAGGGTCGTGGGCGGAAGCCTTCCCGCCGGCGGTAAGCGAGGCGCGCCGCAGGTCGGTCGTGCAGACGGACGGTGTCAGGACCCTCCCGCCGCCCGACCCCGTGATTTACGGGTTCCGCGACCCGGCCGACGAGGCATGGCTGCGCCGGCGCCTGACACCGCATCCGTTCGCGCCGTTCGAGCAGAAGGTGCGCTGGCACGGCGCGCTCGGCAACGGCTTGCCGAAAGTGTACGTCGACTGCACCTCGCCGGTCCTGGACGCGCTGGCGCCGATGAAGGCACGCTACCGCGGCCGCGGCGACTGGGAATTCATCGAACTGCAGACCGGCCACGACCTCATGGTGAGTGCGCCGGAGGAGACGGCGCAGATTCTTCTGCGCTACGCATGAGCGAGACCCTGCGCGTGAGCGTCTGGCGCGGCGGCGCGGACGGCGCCTTTCGCCACTACGAGGTGCCGCGCCACGCGAGCCAGACCGTGCTCGACGTGGTGACGCATATCCAGCGCCGAATCGACCCCACGCTCGCCTACCGCTTCGCCTGCCGCGTCGGCATGTGCGGCTCCTGCGCCATGACGGTGAACGGCACGCCGCGCTGGACCTGCCGCACCCACGTCGACGCGGTCGCCGCGGGCGGGGCGCTGCAGATCGGGCCGCTCAGGAACCTGCCCCTGATCCGCGATCTGGTCACCGACATGCGCGAGTTCTTCGACAAGTGGGCGCGGGCGCGCGGGCGCTTCGAGGGCGAGCGCACGCGGCGCGACGACTTCGCGCGGGTCGAGCCCGGGTCGCCGCGGCGCGAGCTCGCCGAGGCGGGCATCGAGTGCATCGGCTGCGGCGTGTGCTACAGCGCCTGCGACGTGGTGGCATGGAACCGCGACTACCTCGGGCCGGCGGCGCTGAATCGCGCCTGGACCCTGGCGAACGATGCACGGGATGTGGCGGGTGCAGAGCGCCTGCGGGCGGTCGCCGGCGACGCCGGCTGCCACGCCTGCCACACCCACATGAGCTGCAGCGAGCGCTGCCCCAAGCGGATCTCGCCTACAGCGGGCATCTCGGGGCTGAAGCGGGCGAGCGCCGCCGCGGCGCTGCGGGGCGAGCTGTGAGCGCGCGCGCCGAGACCCTGCTCTGGGCCGCGCAGCGCGCGAGCGCCGCGGTGCTCGCGCTCTGCGTCGCGGCGCATCTCGCCACCGTGATCTATGCGGTGCGCGGGGGCTTGAGCGCCGCGGAGATCCTCGGCCGCACGCGCGGCGAGCCCGGCTGGCTCGTCTTCTACGTCGTGTTCGTGCTCGCGGTGGCGGTGCACGCGCCGATCGGGTTGCGCGCGGTGTGCGCCGAGTGGCTGGGCTGGCGCGGCCGCTCGAGGGACATCGCGCTGCTCGCTTTCGCCGTCCTGCTCGGCTGGACGGGCGTGCGGGCGGCGATCGGGGTCTTCGCATGAGCCGCTGGGTGGCGCTGGTGCATCGGCTCTCGGGCGTGGCGCTCGCCGCGTTCCTGCCGCTGCACTTCTGGGCGCTCGGCCGGGCGCTCGAAGGCGCGGCCGCCCTCGACCGGTTCCTTGCGTGGACCGAGCACCCGCTCCTCAAGCTCTCGGAATGGGCGATCGTGCTGCTGCTCGCCGTGCACCTGGGCGGAGGCTTGAGGGTCCTCGCGCTCGAGTTTCTCCCCTGGCGCGACTGGCAGAAGGGCCTTGCCGCCGCGGCCGCGACCGTGGCGTTCGCGGTCGGCCTCGCCTTCGCGCTGGCGCTGTAGAATTCCCTTTCGGTGAGATGAAGGTCGATCTGGCACTGGTCGAGGAGGCGGCGAAGGAGCTCTACATCAGGGCGCTGAAGCTCCTGCCGCCCGACGTCAAGCAGGGGTTCGACGCGCTCGCGGCGCGCGAGTCCGACGCAGGCGCGAAGCGCATGCTCGGCACCATGATCGCGAACATCAAGGTGGCCGAGGACACCGACAACCTGCTGTGCCAGGACACGGGCGTCCCCGTGTACAACGTGCGCATCGGGCGCGACGTCGAGGTGCGCGACGGCGCCGCGCTGCGCGAGGCGATCCGCAGGGGCTGCGCGCGCTCGACGCGCGAGTACTCCTTCCGCTCCTCGATCGTGCATCCCGTGACGCGCGTCAACGAGCAGACCTCCTGCGGGCCCGGCGTGCCGGTGATCAACTTCGACTACAGCGAGGAGCCCGAGACGCTCGAGATCGAGATGATCCCCAAGGGCTCGGGCTCGGAGAACAACTCCTGGCTCAGGATGGCGGTGCCCGCCGACGGCGTGGACGCGATCCGCACCTTCGTGGTGGATTGCGTGCTGGAGGCGGGTGGCAAGACCTGTCCGCCGACCATCGTCGGCGTCGGCGTGGGCGGCACCGCCGACCTGTGCATGCACCTGGCGAAGGTCGCGGCCACCCGGGCGCTCGGCTCGCATTGCGCGGATCCCGAAGGGGCGAAGCTCGAGACGGAGCTGGGCGAGGCGGTCAACCTGCTCGGCGTGGGCCCGCAGGGCCTGGGGGGCGATGCGACCGCGTTCGCGGTGCACGTCGAGATCGCAGCGACGCACATCACCATGAACCCGGTCGCGGTGAACATGCAGTGCCATTCGGCGCGCCGCGCGCGCGCCACCTTCCGTCCACAGGGGATCGAGTATGGGTACTAGGGGGGCGCGCCGCGTGATGCTCGCCGCGCTGCTCGTCGCGGCACCCGCGCTCGGCGCCGAGCTGGAGGGGGTGAAGCTCGAGGACCGCGTGCAGGCCGGTGGTCAGACGCTGCAGCTGAACGGCATCGGGCTGCGCAAGCGCGCGTTCTTCAAGGTGTATGTCGCAGGGCTGTACCTGCCCGAGCGCACGGGGAGCGCCGCACAGGCGATGGGTGCGCGGGGTCCTAAACGCATGACGCTCGTGATGCTGCGCGACGTCGGCGCGGCGCAGTTCGCCGGCTCGCTGCTCGACGGCCTGCGCGACAATCACTCGGAGGCGGAGCTCGCCCGCATCAAGCCGCAGGTGGACGAGCTGCTCGGGACGATCCGGCGCATCGGCGAGGCCAAGGAGGGCATGGTCATCGTGCTCGAGCACGCGCCCAACCCCGGCACGACGATGACCGTGAACGGCGCCCCGCAGGGCGAGCCGATCGCGGGCGAGGAGCTGTTCCGCGCGCTGCTGCGCATCTGGCTGGGGGAGAACCCGGTGCAGGAAGACCTGAAGAAGGCGCTGCTCGGGCAGCCCGGCTGATGGCGCATCACGATCTTTGTGCGCCGCTCACCGAGGCGCAGGCGCGCGCCCTGCGCATCAACGACACGGTGAGCCTGAACGGAACCCTGTTCGGCATCCGCGACGCGACCCAGATCCACATGTTCGACCGCGGGCGCAAGACGCGCTTCGATCTCGCGGGACACGTCGTGATCCACACCGCGCCGAACGTGAAGCGGGTGGAGAAGAGCGCCGCGCATCCGGCGGGCTACGCGCCGGTGTGCATCGGCACCACGACCAGCGAGCGCATGGAGCGCTTCACCCGGCCGCTCATGGCGCAGTGCGGCGTGCGGCTGGTCATCGGCAAGGGCGGCCTGCGCGAAGCTTCCGCGGCCGCTTTCCGGGAGCTCGGCGGCGCCTACCTCGCCATCATCGGCGGCACGGCGGCGCTCGAGACCACCTGGGTCGAGGCGATCGAGGACGTGGACCTCGACGACCTGCACCCGGAGTCGCTCTGGCGGTTCCGCGTGCGGGGCTTCGGGCCGCTCCTCGTCGCCATGGACAGCCACGGCGCAAGCCTGTACGCCGAGGTGCGGTCCCGTGCGCAGGCGCAGCGCGCCGAGGCGCTGCGGCGGTTGGGGGTACGGTAGGCGTCCTCCGCCCGATCGGTTCAGCGGATGAACTGGTCGACGAACTCCGCCCCCAGCCCGACCCGCGCGTAGTGCTCGCGCGCCATGCGGATGCGCGTGAACGTGTCCTCGTGGCCGGTGGTATTGCCCTGTTCGTCGACGAAGACAGTGATGCCGCAGACGTTGAAGAAGAAGCCGATCATCTCGTCGTCGTTGTCCACCACCAGGGTGTGCACCGCGCCGGGGGGCTCGAAGATGTAGGTGCCCGCCTGCGCCACCCACTCGTGCTCCAGGTAGCGCCAGCGGCCCTTGATGGTGTAGCCGTGTACGGGTCCCGGATGGCGGTGGCGGCTGTAGACGCCGGCGCGGCGCACGCGCAGCAGGATGGTCCAGCCGCCGCCCACCGTGTCGAACATGAGCGGCCGGTACCACACCCGGTCGCGCTCCGGCACCCAGACGCGCTCGTCCTCGGGGATCGCCGGGAAGGCCATGTCGGGAATCACGCCGGGAACCTGCAGCGCGGTGGCGGGGGGCGGGAGGGCGATGTCCATGGTGACGCGACTCCTTTATGCTCTAACTTGCGGGGAGGAAACAGCCGTGAAGCTGCGTGGGCGCCGTGCGCTGGTGACGGGCTCGACCCAGGGCATCGGGCTCGCGATCGCGCGCGCGCTCGCGGCCGAGGGCGCGGACGTGATGCTGCACGGCCTGGGCGAGCGCGACGCCATCGAGCGCCTGTGCGGCGAGATCGCCGCCGCCCACGGGGTGCGCTGTGCCTGGTCGGACGTCGACCTGACGAAGGCGAGCGAGATACCCGGCCTCGTCGAGCGCGTCGCCCGGGAGCTCGGCAGCCTCGACATTCTCGTCAACAACGCCGGCATGCAGCACATCGCGCCGCTCGACGAGTATCCCCCGCAGGTGTGGGACCGGCTGCTGGCGCTCAACCTCTCGGCCATGTTCCACACCATCCGCAGCGCGCTCCCCGGCATGAAGGCGCGCGGCTGGGGACGCATCGTGAACATGGCTTCGGCGCACGGGCTCGTCGCCTCGCCCTTCAAGGTGCCTTACGTCGCCAGCAAGCACGGGGTCGTAGGCCTCACCAAGGGCGTCGCGCTCGAGGCGGGCCCGCACGGCATCACCTGCAACGCGATCGCGCCGGGGTTCGTAGAGAGCCCGATGTTCCACCTGCAGGCCGAGGGGCTGGCGCGGGTCGAGGGCCGCTCCAGGGAGGAGGTGGTGCGGCGGCAGCTCGGCGAGAAGCAGGCCATCGTGCGGCTCATCGAGGTCGAGGAGATCGCGGCGCTGGTGGTGTTCCTGTGCAGCGAGCTGGCCCGCAGCGTGACGGGGACGACGCTCCCGGTCGACGGCGGCTGGACTGCGCAATAGCCTCAGACCGCGGGCGTGCCGCGGTTGATGATCACGGTCTTGCCGGCGGTGAAGTGCTCGAGCATGCTCTCCAGCGTGTTCTCCTTGCCGACGCCGCTCATCTTCAGCCCGCCGTAGGAGACGCCCGCCTTCGGCGCGTCGTACTGGTTCACCTGCACGAAGCCGGCCTGCACGCGGTCCGCGAACTCCATGGCGCGCGAGAGGTCCCGGGTCCAGATGGCGGCCGCGAGCCCGTACTCGACGTCGTTGGCCTGCGCGAGCATCGCCTCGAAGTCGCGGAACGGCAGCACGTTGGCCACCGGGCCGAAGATCTCGTCCTGGCAGACCTTCGACTCGTTCGGGATGCCGTCGATGAGGGTCGGGCTGAAGTAGAGCCCCTTGCGCAGCGCGGGCTCGGCGGGACGCCCGCCGCCGCACAGGATGCGCACGCCAGGCGTTGCCTTCGCCATGTCCACGTAGGACTGCACGCGATCGAACTGCTCCTGCGAAATGATCGTGCCGACCTCGCTCTGCGCATCGAGCGGATCGCCCAGGCGCATGCGCTGCATGCGCTCCACCACCCCGGCGACGACGCGCTCATAGATGGTCTCGTGGACGAAGACGCGCGAGCCCGCCGTGCACGACTGCCCCTGGCGGGTGAAGCGCATGCCCTGGACGACGCCCGGGATGGCGAGCGCGAGATCCGCATCCTGCATGACCACGTTGGGGCTCTTGCCGCCGAGCTCCAGCGTCACCGGGCAGAGCTTGGGCGCGACGTAGCCGGTGATGATCTTGCCCACCGGGCAGGAGCCCGTGAACGTCACCTTGCGCACCTTCGGGTGCTCGGCGAGCGGCCTGCCGCACTCCTCGCCGTAGCCCGAGATGACGTTGAAGACGCCGGGCGGCAGCAGCTCCTGGATGAGGTGTGCGCAGGCGAGCACCGCGAGCGGCGCCTGCTCCGCGGTCTTCATCACCAGCGTGTTCCCCGCGACCAGCGCCGGCCCCAGCTTCGCCGCCATCAGGAAGACGGGGGCGTTCCACGGGATGATCGCCGCCACCACGCCGAGCGGCTCGCGCTTCGTGTAGTGCAGCGTGTCGGGCTGCCACGGTACCGTGTGCCCTTTGAGCTCGCTCGCCACCCCGGCGAAGAGCCGCATCATGTCCAAGGTTGCGTTGAGCTCCGGGCGCGCCTGGGTGGTGTAGGCGTTGCCGGTCTCAAGCGAGAGCAGCGCGGCGAGCTCGTCCGCCTTCGCCTCGATGAGGTCCGCGGCGCGCGCCACCAGCCGGCCGCGGGCGAGGGCCGGGAGCTTGGACCACGCCGGGAAAGCAGCCTGCGCCGCCTGCACCGCCCGCGCCACGTCCGGCTCGCGGCAGCGGGGCGCGTGACCGACGATACCCATGTCGGCCGGGTTCTCCACCGCGAAGCTCTCGCCGCTGAGCGCCTCGCAGAGCGCGCCGTTCACCAGGACCCGGTGCGAGTAGCGTCGCGCCAGCTCGCGGGCAACGCGGTGCCGTGCCGCGGTTTCCTCCTGCTGCGCCGGCAGAGGCTTCATGACGGAGCTCATGGGTCTCCTCGCCTACCCGTTGTGAATGCAGACGGCGGCACGCTGCCGTGCCGCCGTCCGTGTCAACCCCGTATCGCCGGAATCAGAGCGCGCCTTCCTTCTCGAGGATGGCGATGAGGTCCTTCTGACCCTGCTCCTCCAGCGACCTGCGCGCGATCTTCGGATCGTAGCGCCCCTTGAGCGTCACCCAGGCCTTCGGTGCGGCGGCAAACCACAGTTTCAGCTCCGCCGGCGTGGGGTAGTAGATCTTGGCTTTCGTCAGGACATCCTGACGCAGCTTGGCGCGCTGCATGCGGTCGAGCGCCAGGTTCTCCTCCAGCATCTCGCGCGAGACGCGGTCGACGGCCTTCTGGGCGACCGGCGGCAGCGAGTCGTAGCGCTTCTTCGGCATGGACACCACGTGCGTCACCAGCATGCCCTCGACGGCGGTGATGTAGGGCGTGACCTCGTGGAACTTGCGCGCCGCGACGTAGCCATCCGGGATGTACATGCCCTGCACGATGCCGCTCTGCAGGCCCTCGTAGAGCTGCGCCCAGTCGTAGGGGATGGGAATGGCGCCCCACTCCTTGATGAGCGTCGCCTCTACCGCGCTTTTCGTGACGCGGATCTTGATGCCTTTCAGGTCGGCGGGGACCCGCACCGGGCGCACCTTGTTGTCGAGGTTGCGAAAGCCGAGGGACACGATCACGCCCAGCACGTGGATCTGCTGCTCCTTCGCGGCCTCTTCCTTGAGGTAGTCGCCGAGCCAGCTGTTCAGCTGCTTCTGCGCCCAGGTGTCGTCCTTGAAGAGGAACGGCAGGCCGTTGATGTCGAAGGTCTTGCCGAAAGCCCCCATGTTCTCCGAGGACGCGGTCACGATGTCCACCTGGCCGAGGCGCGCCTGCTCCACGCACTTGTGCTCGGAGCAGAGCGTGTTGTTGCCCTTCACATCCGTGGTGATGGCACCGCCCGAGTACAGTTCCAGCCTCGGCGCGAGCAGAAACTCGAAGATCTGGTTGATGGTGACGAGCGGCGCAAGGCCGTTGGCCAGCACCAGCTTCGTCTTCGCCTGAGCTTGCGCCAGACCCGGCGACAGTGCGACGAGCACGCCCAGACTCGCGCCGAGCGCGAGCTTCCTGATGGATACCTTCATGACTGCCTCCTCCTCCGGATGAGATTAATCAGCACCTGGCGGCTGCGTGCCAGGATTCCATTTTCCGAAACTCCCACTTTCAATCCTACACCTCCCCGATCTGCCTCCGAACGTGGTTGCTACAGATCCAGCACCAGCACCGGCGAGCGCGCGCGCGCGCAGCACGGCATGACGAACTGCTGACGCTCCTCGTCGTCCAGCACGAAATCGCGGTGCTCCGGCTCGCCGGAGAGAAATCGCGTTCTGCAGGTGCCGCAAAGCCCGGACTCGCAGGACGTCGCGATCTCGACGCCATGCTCGCGCAGCACCTGCACGATGCTCTTGTCGTTGGGCACGTCGTACACGGCGCCGCTGCTTGCGAGCTTCACCTGGAATCCGATGCCGATGCGGTTGTCCCCGGGGGTCGCGTCGGTGTCGAGCACCTCCGCTTCCGGCACGCTGAAGTGCTCGAAGTGGACCGTGCCGCGCGGCCAGTGCGCGCAGACCTTGGCCGCCGCCGCCATGAAGCCCGGCGGGCCGCAATAGTAGAGGTGCGTGCCGGGGCGGGGCTTCTTCAGCAGCCGCGCGATGTCCAGCCCGTCGGCCGGTACCCCGAGGTCGTGGTGCAACTGCACCCGGCCGGCGCGCGCGAGCGGCGCCAGCTTCTCCCTGAACGCGGTCTTCTCGGGTGTGCGGGTGCAATAGTGCAGGGTCCAGTCGGCGCCGCGGCGCTCGAGCTCCTGGACCATCGCCATCATGGGCGTGACACCGATGCCGCCGGCGAGCAGCAGGTGGTGGCGCGCCGCCTCGGCGAGCGGGAAATTGTTGCGCGGCTCCGAGATGGTGAGGATCCTGCCCACGTGCACCTTCTCGAAGATGGCGATGGAGCCGCCGCGGCCCTGCGCCTCGCGCTGCACCCCGAACACGTAGCGATCGCGCTCGGCGGGGTCGTTGCACAGCGAGTACTGCCGGATGCGCCCGTCGCGGAAGTAGAGGTCCACATGCGCGCCGGCCGTGAACGCGGGCAGGCGCTTGCCCTCCGGGTCGACGACTTCATAGGCGTTGATGTACTCGCCTTCGTAGGAGATGGAGCGCACCCGCACCTGCAGGCGCCGGGCGTTTTCGCTGCGGCGCCGCCGCGGAGTGCCCATGGACTCAGCGGCGCAGCGGCTTCGCCGGCTTGCGGGGCCTCGCCGGTCCCTTGAGCTGGAGCCTGCGCTCGAGCGCCTCCAGCTTCGCGCGCACGTAGGCGTCGCGCTTGCGCCCCGTATAGGCGTCCGCCGCCGTGGCCACCGCGACGATGTCGCGGCCCAGCTGGCGGATCATCTCCTGATCCTCCTCCGGCGTGGGCCGTTGCGGGATCTCGAGGACGGTGTTGTTGGTGTAGCAATGCGTCGGCTGCCCCGCGTTGGCGCGCTGGTGCATGCGCGCGGGATCGGCGGCCGGATTCTTGCCGCGCACCGCATTGCGCAGGTTGCGGCGGTTCATGTACACGCCGATGTCGCCCGAGAGGGGGTTCTCCAGCGCGTGCACCGCGATCGGGCGCTGGCTCACGATGGCCTCCCAGTCGCCGGGCAGGCGCTGGCCTTCCTCGTAGCTGCGGTTGCCCACCTGCCCTTCGAGGAAATCCATGTTGTCCCAGCCCAGCTTGCGCTCGTCCCCCATCTGGTGGGGGTCGATCGCCTTGCCGAGCATGCGCCAGCCGAAAATGATGCTGTGGGTGTCATCCACCGGCACGTACCAGCGCGACATGTGCACGCGATGCCAGAGGCGGCGCTGCGTGCCGTCCTCGAACAGGTAGGCGTGCTGGGTGATGTTGGGCACGATGAGATCGTTCATCCGCACCCACACGCGATGCTCGTCGATGCGCCGCCCGGCGATGAACACCATGGCGGTGCCGTCGCGCACCTCCGCGTAGTCCATCACCGGCAGCTTCACGAAGCCGGAGGACAGGCTGGTCTTGCCGAAGTCGAGACCTTGCGGCGCGGGCCGGCCGGCGTAGACGAACGCGGTGTTGTGCAGGGCGAAGGTGTGCATCTGGTCGGCGATGTTGTCCATCGACTGCAGCCAATTGCACTCGAACACGTTGGAGAACGGCACCAGGCGCGTGTCGTCGTACTTCTCGAAGGCGTCGTACTCGGGGAAGGCCGGCTTGAGCTCCGGCGGTCCCATGTAGGCGAACACCAGGCCGTCGCGCTCGAAGGCAGGATAGGCGCCCTGGGAGAGCGTGGACTTGAAGCGCTCGGCTTGCGGCTCGCCCGGGACGTCGAGGATGCTGCCGTCGACGTCGAACTGGATGCCGTGGTAGCAGCAGCGGATGCCGTGCTGCTGCACGATCCCGTACTCGAGGGAGGCGCCGCGGTGGCAGCAATGCCGGTGCAGCACGCCGACCCGCCCGTCGAAGTCGCGGAACGCGACCAGGTCCTCGCCGAGGATGCGGATCTTGTGCGGCAGATCCGAGAGCTGCGAGGAAAGGCACACCGGCTGCCAGAAGCGGCGCATGTACTCGCCGAGCGGGGTGCCGGCTCCGGAGTGGGTGAGCTCGGCGTCCTCGGGCAGGACCCCTCGACGGTAGTAGCCGCTGTAGGGCAGGTTGCCCACGGCGGGTTTGCTCGGAACGGCGCGGACACTCGACATCGCGGCAGCCTCCTCGGGATTCGACATTCCAACCCGGATCGTCGTGCAGCAGCCTAAATAGGCTTGTCGCGATTTACAATAGCCTTTGCGATATTTGCAATTCTTTCCTCATGCTGAAGACATCCAGGGTGCGCCGTCGGGGCACGGCGAAGGGCTCGGCGGCGTTCACCGGCGGCTCCCTGCGGCGTGGCCTGCGGGTGCTCGACGCGCTCGCGGATGCCACCGCGTCGCGCTCGGCCGCCGAAATTTCGCGCGCCTGCGGGCTGGAGGCGAGCACGACGTTCCGGCTGCTGGGAGCGCTGATCCAGTCTGGGTACGTGCTCAAGGACCTGGAGTCGAAGCGCTATTTCGCGAGCCCCAAGGCGCTCTTCGCGCTCCCGCTCTACCACCCCCTCAACGTGTTCCGGCGCGACGCGGAGCGCATGCTCCAGGGGCTGCGCGACGAGCTGGGCGAGACCGTGGGCCTGGTCGTCTACATCATGGGCGAGCGCGCCCTGCTCGACCTTGCGCACGGCAGGGAATCGTGGGGGCCCTACTACCAGACCTGGCTCACCAACCCGTTGCACGGCTCGGCTTCGGGCAAGCTGCTGCTGATGACCCTAAGCCGTGAGGAGCGCACTCGGCTGCTCGGGCGCGGCCCCTACGAGCCTCACACGCGCTACACCATCACCGACCCGGCGGCGCTCGATGCCGACCTGGAGAGCAGCCGCGCGCGCGGCTACGTCGTCGCGCGCGACGACACTTACGTGGGCCTCACGGCGCTCGGCGCGCCGGTGTTCATGCCGGGCGGCGGACTCGTCGCCGGGCTGGTGCTGGCGGGGCGCACGGGGGAATTTCCAGAGGCGCGTGTCGCGCAGACGGGCCTTGCCCTGAAGCGCGCCGCAGACCTTTTCGCGGGCAACGCGCCCTCGGTGAAGCTGGTCGGCCGCATGCTCGGCACACAGCCGGCGCGCCCGGGCAGTGCGGCCGCGGCTCAGCGCCTCGGCTAGGCCGGCGCGTCGCCGCCGGCGCTCGCTTCCCGCGAAATCACCCGATAGTCTCCCCGGCGCGCGCGATACCAGTCCTCCACCAGCACGGCCAGGGCAGCCCCGGTGATGAACAGCCCGCTGAGCGGGAGGATGAGCATCGGGTACTTCCTCTCGAGGCGATTCAGCTCCCAGTACTCACCCGGGGTATTGAGCGCCGCGAGCAGGCCGACGGAGGCAAGGAATACGCCTACGAGCAGCGTAAGCACCAGCCAGAGGATCTCGAGCGAGAATCCGAGCTTTGGCCAAAGCATCGAATAGATTCCCTGCATGGCAATCTGCTCGCGCTTGCGCACCGACAGGCTGACCGCGAGGAATACCATCCAGATGTTGGCGAAGAGCGTCACCGTGTCACCCCAGAACGGCGGGTTGAGAAAGACGTAGCGCATCACCACCGTGTAGCAGGTGAAGACGATCGTGAGGAGCATGAACATGCCGCAGATGAGATGCAGAATACGCTGCAGGACCCGATCAAGGGTCCGAACGGCATCGACAAAGCGCATGGCCTGATCCTCCGTTCAGCGCATGTAGCCCAGCGCGCGCGGCAGCGCGAGGGAAAGCTCCGGCACCGTGATCAAGAGCAGCAGCGCCACGACCTCCACCGCGCAGAACGGCAATACCGCGACCGACACCCGGCCGAGCTTTTCCCGGGCGATCGCCGCCACGGTGAACAGCGAGACGCCGACCGGCGGTGTCACGGTGCCGAGCAGGAATCCGACGCACACGATGAGCGCCGCCTGGTACTGATGGTAGCCCGCCAGCACCATCACCTTCACCAGCAGCGGCCCGAGGATGATGAGGTTGGCCACCACGTCCATCACCATGCCGGCGAGCACGATGACGAAAAGCATCGCGACCACGAACAGCACCGGCTGATCCTTGAAGCCGAGCAGCCAGTCCTGCAGGAAGTTGAGCGCGCCGAGGCGGCTCAGCATCCAGCCGAACGGTCCCGCGGCGGCGATGATGATGAATATCGAGGCGGTGGTGCGCACCGCCTGCCCCACGGCCCGCGTGAAGCCTGGCCACGAAAGGCTCCGCAGCAGCAGGCCGGCGATGAGCAGCGCCGAGGTGGCGGTAATCGCGCCCGCTTCCACTGTGCTGAACACGCCCCCCAGGATGCCGCCCACGAGGATGATCGGGATGAGCAGCGGGAGCAGCGCGCGGCCCAGGACGCGCCACAGCACGCGCCAGGAGAACGGGACGTCGTAGCGCTCGTAGTTGCGCAGGGTCGCATAGACGAAACACACGCCCATCAGCATCAAGCCGATCAGGATCCCGGGCAGGATGCCGGAAGCGAACATGGCGCCGATCGAGAGGTTGAGATTGCTCGAAAGGATGATCATGGCGATGCTCGGCGGGATGATGCCGCCGATGGTGCCCGCGGTGGCGATGAGTGCCGCCGAGAACGGGCCGGAGTAGCCGGATTTCTTCATGGCCGGGATCATCACGGCGCCGACCGCGGCGGTGTCCGCCACCGCGGAGCCGTTCATGCTGGCGAACAGCATGCTGATCAGGACGCTCGCCTGGGCGAGCCCGCCGCGCACGCGCCCCACCAGCTCGCGGCTCAAGTCCAGCAGCCGCTCGGTGATCCTGCCGGAGTTCATGATCTCGGCGGTGAGGATGAAGAACGGGATGGCGACCAGGGGCCCGTGAGAGATGGCCTCGTACATCTGGTAGGGCACGGTGACGAGCGGCAGGGCGTCCGTGAGCAGGATGTAGACCGTCGGGACGACCACCATGATGAAGCCGATAGGCGCGCCGAGCATGATGAGCGCCACCAGCAGGACGATCAGAAACAGGTTCTCCACGCGCCTCCCTACCCTGGATTTGCGCAGCGATCATACACAGACAACATTCGCTTGCCGTGTACGTTTCCGGACACGCCGGGGCCGGAAAGCGTCACTGTGGAACGGCTACGCAAGGAACTTCTCCTCCACCCAGCGCGTGGTGACGCGCCCGGCGCGGAAGTCCTCGTGCGCGAGCACCCGCTGGTGGAACGCGATCGTGGTGCGCACGCCGCGGGCGACGAAGCGCCCGAGCGCCTCCTGCATGCGCGCCACGGCGCCGCCGCGATCGGGTCCGCGCACCACCAGCTTGGCGAGCAGCGAGTCGTAGAACGGCGGCACCAGGTAGCCCGAGTAGCAGTGCGTGTCGACGCGCACGTGCTCGCCCTGGGGCGCCTCCCAGGCCTCGAGCCGCCCCGGCGAGGGCGCGAAGTCGCGCTCGGCGTCCTCGGCATTGATGCGGCATTCGATCGCGTGCCCTTCGATGGCGATCTCGTCCTGGCCGAAGGAGAGCGGCTCGCCCGCGGCGACGCGGATCTGCTCGGCCACCAGGTCGCGCCCGGTCACCATCTCCGTCACCGGATGCTCGACCTGGATGCGCGTGTTCATCTCGAGAAAGTAGAAGCGCCGGCTGGCCTCGTCGAGCACGAACTCCACCGTGCCCGCGCCCTGGTAGCGCACCCGCCTCGCCAGCGCCACGGCGGCCTCGCCGAGCTCGGCGCGCAGCGCCGGATCGACGACCGGGGAGGGCGCCTCCTCGATCAGCTTCTGGTGCCGGCGCTGCGTGGAGCACTCGCGCTCCCCGAGATGGACCACGTTGCCCTGCGTGTCCCCGAGCACCTGGATCTCGATGTGGCGCGCGCGCTCGATGAATTTCTCCAGGTAGAGCGTCGCGTCGCCGAAGGCCGCGTTGGCCTCGGCCGCTGCCGCCCCCATGGCCGCCTCCATCTCCGGCTCGGTTCGCACGATGCGCATGCCGCGACCGCCGCCGCCGGCGCTCGCCTTGAGCAGCACCGGGTAGCCGAGCCTGCGCGCGGCGCGCCGGGCGTCCTCGGCGCTCCCGATCCGGCCGGTGCCCGGCACGCGCGGCACGCCCGCCTCCGCGGCGAGCCCGACCGCGGTGATCTTGTCGCCCATCGATTCGATCGCTTCCGCCGACGGGCCGATGAAGGCGAGCCCGGCTTCGGCGCACAGGCGCGCGAACCCGGCGCGTTCGGACAGGAACCCGTACCCCGGGTGCAGGGCCTGGCACCCGGTGCCCCGGGCGGCGGTGACGAGGATCTCCGCGCGCAGATAGCTCTCGGCCGCTCGCGCGGGTCCGATGCACACCGCGCGCGTCGCAAGGCGCGCGGCGAGGCTGTCGCGGTCGGCCTCGGAGACCGCGACCACCGATTCGATCCCGAGCTTCTCGCAGGCGCGCACCACGCGCACCGCGATCTCGCCGCGGTTCGCGACGAACACCCGTCGCAATGACGCAAGCGGCATGGGCGCGCTATTTCCCTGCCGGATCGATCACGATCAGGACCTCGTTGTACTCGACCAGCTCGCCGTCCCCGGCCCTGATCTCGACGACCTTGCCGCCGGTTCCGGCCCGCACGGCGTTGAACAGCTTCATCACCTCGATCAGGCAGACCGTGTCCTCGGACCGGACGCTCTGGCCGACCTCGACGAAGGGCTTCTCTCCGGGGGCAGGCGCGCGGTAGAACGTGCCCAGCATGGGAGCGCGGACGGCGGTCATGTGGTCCGGCACCGGACTCCGGACGGTTTGCGGCGCGGCCGCGGCAACCGGGGCGGCGGCCGGCTTGGCCCCCGGGACGGGCGCGGGCGCCGCCGCCGCTGCGGGCGAAGTCCCGGCGCCCTGGCGCCGGATGTGAAGCTGAAAATCGCCGTACACCAGGTCGAATTCCTCCAGGTGCTTCGCCTCGTCGATGATCTTCAGGATCCTCTGAACGTCTTCGTGCGTGAGCTCCATGGTCACCGCTGCCTCATCCCTGCCGGGTTGTTCAAGCCGCGCCGCCCAGGATGGTCGTGCAATGCGCGGAGTGCACGCCGCCGATTCCATGCACCAGCGCCGTCTGAACGGCCCCGACCTGGCGCTCCCCCGCCTCGCGGCGAAGTTGCCGCACCGCCTCGATCAGCAGGAAGATCCCGAGCATCCCGGGGTGGCAGTACGACAGCCCGCCGCCGCTCGTGTTCACGGGCAGCGCGCCTCCCGGGGCGATGCGCTGCCCCGCGACGAAGGGGCCGCCTTCACCCTTGCTGCAGAAGCCGAGATCTTCCAGCGCGAGGATCACGTTGATCGTGAAAGCGTCGTAGATCTGGACGACATCGATGTCTGCCGGCTTGAGGCCGGCCATGGCGAAGGCGCGCTCGCCGGACTGGGTGGCCGCGGTCACGGTCAGGTCGGGCATCTGCAGCACCTGGCGGTGCACGTGCGCCGTGGCCGCGCCGAGCACCGGCACGGCCGGCTTGCGCAGGCTGCGGGCGCGCGCGGTGGAAGTCATCACCACCGCGCCACCGCCATCGGTCACCAGGCAGCAATCCAGCTTGTGCAGCGGCGAGGTGATCATGCGCGAGGCAAGCACATCATCGATGCCCAGCGGCCCGCGCTCCATCGCCTTCGGATTGAGCTGCGCCCAGCGCCGCGCGGCCACCGCGACTTCCGCGAGCTGCTCGGAGGTGGTCCCGTACTGCGCCATGTGCCGTTGCGCCATCAGCGCGTACGAGGTCGCCGGGTAGATCGTGCCATAGGGCGCTTCGAACGACAGTTGCTCGGATCCGGTCACCAGCCGACCGCCGCCGCTGCGCTGGTTGCTGCCGTAGGCGATCAGCGCGACCTCGCACAGCCCGGCCTCGATGGCGAGCGCCGCATGCTGCACGAAGCCGACGAACGAGGCGCCTCCCATGTTGGTCGAGCCGGTGAACCGGGGACTGACGCCGAGGTGCTCCCCGAGGCTGATGCTCGGGTGCCAGAGGTACGGGGTCTGCGCGAACAGCCCGTCCACGTCCTTGACCCCCAGGCCGGCATCGTCGAGCGCGGCGAGCGCGGCGTCACCCATCAACTCGAGCGCCGAGCGGTCCGGCACGATGCCGAGGGCGGATTCCGCCACGCCGACGATGCTGGTCGCGCCGCGCTTCATGTCCGGGCGCCCGCCGGCGCGAAGACGGGCAGGGCGGCGTCCTCGCTGACGCGCCGGAACTTGACCGCCACGGCCATCCCTACGCGCACCGACTCGGGCGGGCAGTCGACGATCTCCGTCATCAGCCGCGCGCCCTCCTCCAGCGTCACCAGCGCGACGGTGTACGGGAGGCGCTGCTTGAACGCGGGGTCGGGGTGGGTGTGGATGACGGAGTAGCTGTAGACCGTCCCGCGCCCGCTGCAGCGGCGCCAGGTGACTGCCCGGCCGCCGCACGACGGGCAGAAGTCGCGCGGGTAGAAGATGGCGCCGCGGCATGCGTCGCAGAAAGGCAGCTGCAGCTCGTCGCGCAGCGTTGCCGCCCAGTAGGGCCGGGCGCTGCCGCGCGTGTCGGGTAAGGGCGGCGCGGCAGGCTTCATCGTGGCGTACGCCTCATCGAGTCACCTCTGCAAGGTGAGCGAGAAATCGCCGCGCCGGATGGAGACGTAGGCGGGGGAATCGCGCCGGGTGAGCTCGCGGATCAGCACCGCGAGCGGCTTCTCGGCGATCGGGTGGTCTGCCTGCTCAGGGGGCGCCGCCAACGCTTCGTCGACTGTCTTCGGATTGGTGCTGAAGACGCGCAGCAGCAGCTCCTCGTCGCTGCACTGCGGTCCGTACCTGGCGCGCAATTGCTCGACGGACGGCTGAGGAGCGTCCCACTTGGCGAGCTGCCGCGTGCGCGGCAGGCGCATGATCTTCGCCTTGACGGCGGCGTCCACGGGTGCCGCCAGAGGGCCGTAATGGCCGAGCACGTAGTGGATGGTCTCGTCGGGCACCGTGTTGTAGCGCTTGCCCTCGACGACGTTCAGCACCGCCTGCACGCCCACGTACTGCGACAGCGGCGTGACCATGATCGGATAGCCGAGCTCACCGCGGATGCGCGCCATCTCCTCCAGCAGGGCCGGCAACTTGTCCGCGATGCCGCGCCTGGCGAGCTCCTGCCGGTAGTTGGCGATCATCCCGCCGGGGATCTGATGCGAGAAATACGAGCCGTCGTATTGCACCGGCGCGCCCTCGGGCAATCCCTCTCTGCGGGCGACGTCGCGCAGGTACTCGCTCATCGTCGCGAGCGCCTTCGGGTTCAGGCGCGTCGAGTAGCCCAGGTGACGGATGTTCTCCAGGATGTTCTCGGTCGCGGGCTGGGAAGTGCCGTTGCCAAGCGGCGCGCAGGCCGTATGCACCGTGGTCAGCCCGAGCTTGATCGCCTCGAGGTAGCAGATCGGCGCCAGGCCCGTGTTGCAGTGCGAATGCAGCTCCAGCGGGATGCCGTCGATGCTCTTCTGGATCGCGGGGACCAGCGTGCGCACCCGCTCGGGGGTCAGCAGGCCTCCGACGTCCTTGATGAAGATCCGGTCGGGCCCCGCCTTGCAGATTTCCCGGGCGAGCCGCGCGTAGTAGCGGTCGGTGTGCACGGGGGACACCGTGTAGATGAGCGCCACCACGCTCTCGAGCTTCGCGGCCCGGACCATCTTCATGTAGGCGAAGATCCTCTGCAGGTCGTGGGTGGGCTCGTTGATCCGCACGCGCCGCATGCCGATCGCCGCGAACGTCTGGATGGCGAGGTTCACCGCTGCGTCGGGGAA
This sequence comes from uncultured Enterobacteriaceae bacterium, assembly GCA_964583645.1. Classification (GTDB taxonomy): domain Bacteria; phylum Pseudomonadota; class Gammaproteobacteria; order Burkholderiales; family SG8-39; genus RBG-16-66-20. Next base: position 4,152 of record CAZOWR010000011.1, on the reverse strand, counting down.
GTTGCCGAACGGCCTGAGCACGCCGCCGACCATCAGCGGCGTCCTGCGGATCGCCGCGGCGACGCGGCGCAGCCTCTGCCAGGGGTTGTGGCGGTGCACGCGCACCACCCAGTCGATCGCCACCAGCGGGAAGAGGTCGATCGCGTCGAAGCCGGCCTCGTCCATCACGGGCGCGATGCCCAGCGCGATGTCGCTGGTGCCGAGCTGCATGCCCCAGAGGCTCTGCGGACCGTCGCGCAGCGACGTGTCGATGAACGCAACGCTTTTCGCTTCCGGCATTCCGTGCGGCGCCTCCGGCGCGCAAAGTTACCACGGCTTTCCGCAGAATGTCGACAATGTTAGAATTCCCGGCACCGCGGCGCAGCCGCGAAGCGCCATGAAAGCCGTCCAGCCCGCGCAAGACGACCGCACGCTGCAGCGCCCGGCCCGCCCGCGGCTGCTGACCCTGCCCGAGCAGATCGCGGAGCAGCTGGCGCAGGAGATCGTCGACCAGACCCTCAAGCCGGGCGAGCGCCTCAAGGAAGTGGCGCTGTGCGGGCAGTTTCGCGTCAGCCGGGCCCCGATCCGGGAGGCGCTCAGGCTGCTGGAGAGCCGGGGCCTGGTGCAGATCGCGTCCCGGCGCGGCGTGCGGGTCACGCAGCTGTCGGCGCAGGAGGTGGACGACCTCTACGAGATCCGGGCCAGCCTGCTCGGGCTCGCGGCACGGCGCGTCGCGCTGCGCCGGGACGGGCAGTTCCTCGCCGCGGCGAGCGCCCTGGTGCAGCGCCTGCGCCAGTTCGCCTCGCATCCGGCCTACGGGCGGTACTTCGATGCGACCTACGCGCTCTCCAACCTCATCGCGCAGGCGGCCGGAAGCCCCCGGCTGGCGGCGCTGGTGTTCTCGTTCTCGCAGCAGGTGGCGCGCTACACGAGATTGTCCCTGCAGGCGGTGGAGCGCCGCCGCAAGTCGCTGCAGCTCTGGGAGCGCCTGGCGAGGGCCATCGAGGCGCGGCAGCCCGATGCGGCCGAGGCGGCGATGCGCGACCTGGTGTTCGGCTCGCGGGACCGGGTGCGCGCGACCCTGAAGAAGGCCGGCGACCTGAGGGTGGTGGATTGACGATGCGCTCCGAGTTCGCGCCGCGCAATGCGGCGATCGAGGCGCTGCTGCGGCCGCGCAGCGTCGCCATCGCCGGGGCCTCCGCCGACCCGGGAAAGCTCGGTTCGCTGCCGCTCGAGTTCCTGCGCAAGCACCGCTTCCCGGGCGCGCTCTACCCGATCAACCCGAATGCGCGCGAGATCGGCGGCCTGAAGTGCTTCGGCCGCCTCGCTGAGATCGACGGGGAGATCGACCTGCTGGTGGTGGCCGTGGCCGCGGCGCGCGTGGCCGACCTGCTCGAGGAATGCCGGCCCGGCCAGGTGAAGTCGGCGCTCGTGCTGTCCTCGGGCTACGCCGAGCTCGGCGCCGAGGGCGTGCAGTTGCAGGCGGCGCTGCGCCGGCAGGCGGCCGCAAAAGGGATCCGCTTCATCGGCCCGAACTCGGTCGGGCTGGCCAATCTCTGGGACCGGGTTGTGCCCTCGATCAGCCAGGTCTTCGATCAGCAGGACCTGCGCCCCGGGCCGATCGCATTCGTGAGCCAGAGCGGCGCGGTCGGCACCGGGATCACGGCGCTCGCGCACCGCGAGCGCGTGGGGATCGGCTATTTCGTCAGCACCGGCAACGAGGGCGATCTCGAGTTCAGCGACTTCTGCGAGTATTTCGGGGACGACGCGCAGGTCAAGGCGATCGCCGGCTACCTGGAGAGCGTGCGCGACGGCGCGCGGTTCATCCGGGCGGTGCGCCGGGCGACCCGGGCCGGCAAGCCCGTGATCCTGATCAAGGTCGGGACCACCGAGGTGGGGCGCCGGGCCGTGCGGTCGCACACCGGCGCCCTGGCGGGCGTCGAAGAGGCGTACCAGGCGGTGTTCGAGGAGTGCGGAGTCCTGCGCGCCGGGAGCCTCGAGCAGCTGACCGACTACCTGAAGATGTTCTCGGCGTACCCCGAGCTGCCGACCGCACCCCGGCGCCGGCCTCGGGTCGCCGTCCTCAGCCACTCGGGCGGCGCCGGTGTTCTCATCGGCGATACCTGCGCCAGCGCCGGGCTGGACACGCCGAACCCCTCGCCGGAGCTGGCGCAGCGCCTGCAGCGGCGCCTGCCCTCGTTCGCCTCGCTGCAGAACCCGATCGACATGACGGCGGGCGTGGTGCTCGATCCGGCGCTGATGGCGGCCGTCGCCGGGGAGGCGATGGCGAGCGGCGAATACGACGCCACGGTCCTCTGCGTGAACCTCATCTGGCGCCAGGGCGGGGTGTTGGCCGAACACCTGGCGAAACTGCGCCGGGAGAGCGGCGGAATTCTCTCGGTGGCGTGGATCGCGGGCAGGCCCGAGCCGCTCGAGCAGCTGGCGGAGGCGGGGGTTCCCGTGTACGCGGATCCGGTGCGCTGCGCAGGCGCGGTCGCCGCCCGCCTCGGGTGGGAGATGCGCCGCGAGGCGCTCGCCTCCCGCGCGCCGGTCGCTGTAGAGCCCGCCCGCCCGCCCGGAAACGCAGATCTGCGCGGCTTCGAGGCGCAACGGAGGCTGCTCGAGCAGTATGGAATCACGCAGGCACCGGGTACCCTGGCGCCGGATTTGGCGGCTGCCCGCGAGGCGGCGCGGCGACTCGGATACCCCGTGGTCGCGAAGCTCGTCGCGCGGGACCTGGCGCACAAGAGCGACGTCGGGGGCGTCGTGCTCGGAATCGCCTCGCAGGCGGAGCTCGACCGCGCCTATGCAGCGCTGGATCGCATCCCGGCCGAAGACAGGGAAGGCGTGCTCGTGCAGAAGATGCTGCATGGCGGCTGCGAGCTCTTCGCCGGCTTCAAGCGCGATGCCACCTTCGGTCCGATGGTGGTCTTCGGCCTGGGGGGCATCTATGTGGAGCTGTTGCGCCAGACCGTGGTGCGGCTGGCTCCGTTCACGCAGGACCAGGCGGCGGCGTTCATCGAGTCCGCCGGGTTTTTCCCGGTGCTCAATGGCGCGCGGGGCAAGGCGCCCTGCAACATCGCCGCGCTGGCGCGGCTGCTCTCGAGGCTCTCGCTCCTGTCGATCGAGCAGCCCCGCGTCCAGGCGGTCGACTTGAATCCGATCATGGCGAGCGCGGAAGGCGCGACCGTGGTGGATGCGAAGATGGACATCGAAGGAGGAGAAGATGGCGCTTGCCAACGTTAGCCGTGTCACCGTCCGTCGCACCGCCGGGCCCGTGGGTGCGGAAATCGAGGGCGTCGATCTCGCGGCGGATCTCGACGAGGCGACCTTCCGGGAGATCGAGGCGAGCTACAACGCCAACCCGGTCATCGTGTTCCGCGGGCAGAAGCTGACGCCCGCGCAGCAGGTACGCTTCAGCCGGTGCTTCGGCGAGCTCGAGATCCACGTGCTCAAGCAGTACCTGCTCCCCGGGCACCCCGAGATCCTGGTGATCTCCAACGTCACCGACGACAGGGGCAAGCTGATCGGGCTGGCGGACGCGGGGCGCGTCTGCGTCTGGCACACCGACATGTCGTACCTCGAGAAGCCGAGCCGCGGCTCTACGCTCTACGCCATCGAGGTGCCGCACGCGCCCGACGGCCACCCGCTCGGCGATACGCTGTTCGCCGACACGGCCATGGCCTACGATGCGCTGCCCGCGGCGACCAGAGCGAGGCTCCGGGGCCTGAAGGCGATCCACCGCATGACCAAGGGCTACGAGGTGCAGAAGAAGAAGTCCGAGTCCAGCGTCGTCTACTCGAACGACCAGCAGCGCCAGAACCCGGATCGCAGCCATCCCATCGTGCGCACCCATCCCGCCACCGGACGCAAGTGCATCTACCTCAACAGGCTGGTGGTCGTCGGCATCGAGGGTCTGCCCGAGGCCGAGAGCGGGCCGCTGCTCGAGGAGCTCTACGCGCACTGCACCCAGCCGCGGTTCGTCTACCGCCACCAGTGGCGGGTCGGCGACCTGGTGATGTGGGACAACTGCATGGCGCAGCATCTCGCGACCATCGACTACGCGCTCCCGCAGCGCCGGCTGATGCACCGCACGACGCTCTCCGGCACGGTTCCCTACTAATGAGCCTCGTATAAGTCCATGACAGCGTCAGAGCGCCAGTTCGGTCTGCC
>CAZOWR010000010.1:0-29407 GCA_964583645.1 uncultured Enterobacteriaceae bacterium | reverse complement strand
CGAGCGCGCGGCCCGAGCCGCAGGCGTGCGTCCAGCCGAGCGTGCCGTGGCCGGTGTTGAGGTAAAGGTTGCGGTAGCGCGTGCGCCCTACGTAGGGCACGTTGCTCGGAGTGGAGGGCCTTAAGCCCGCCCAGAACTGCGCCTCGCGCGGTTCGCCGGCCCCGGGGAAGAGCTCGAGCGCCCGCTGCACGATCGCCTCGCAGCGCACCCGGCTGATCGAGGCATCGTAGCCCGCGAGCTCCGCGGTGCCCGCGATGCGCAACCGGTCGCCGAGGCGCGAGTAGACCAGCTTGCGCTCGTCGTCGGTGAGCGAGACCGTCCAGGCCGCGGCCGGGTCCTTCACCGGCATCGTCACCGAGTAGCCCTTGGCAGGATAGACGGCGAGGCGCAGCCCCAACGGGCGCACGAGGAGCGGGCTGTAGCTCCCGAGCGCCACCACGTAGGCGTCGCCGTGCACGACCTCGCGGTCCCGGGTCTGCACCCCGGATACGGAATCGCCGGCGGCCGTCATGCGCGCAACGTGCACGCCGTAGCGGAACTCCGCGCCGCGCGCGGCGGCAAGCGCCGCGAGCGCCTGCGAGAACTTGTGCGCGTCGCCCGACTCGTCGCTTGCCGACCAGGTGCCGCCGGCGAGGCGATGTCGCGCCGAGGCGAGCGCCGGCTCGATCGCGACGCACTCCTCGGGCGTCTTCGGCTCGCGCTCCAGGCCCAGCGCGCGCATCAGGTCCGCGGGTGCCCTGGCCGCCTCGAGCTCCTGCGGATCCGTGTACAGGTGCAGGATGCCGCGCTCGAGGTGGTCGTAGGCGATCCCCGTCTCGCGGCGCAGCTCGCGCAGCATCGCGCGGCTGTACAGGCCGAGCGCCACGAGCTGGCGGATGTTGTGGCGCGTGCGCCCGGGCAGGCACTCGACGAGGAACTGCAGGCACCAGCGCCACTGCCGGGGATCGGCGCGCAGGCGAAAAAGCAGCGGGGCGTCCTCGCGGAACAGCCACTTCAGCACCTTCCAGGGCGCGTGCGGGTTGGCCCAGGGCTCGGCGTGGCTCACCGAGATCTGGCCGCCGTTGGCGAAGCTCGTCTCCATCCCGGCGGCCGGCTGGCGCTCGAGCACCGTGACCTCGTGCCCGGCGGCGCGCAGGTACCAGGCGCTCGCCACGCCCTCGAGCCCGGCCCCGAGCACCACCACCCTCATTCGAAGCGCCGCTCCGTCCACCAGGGGTAGAAGCCCGGCATGTCGCGGCTCGGGCGCATCGTGAAGCGCGGCGCGCGCTTCTCCCTGAACGAGGCGATGCCCTCGGCGACGTCGGGCGCAGCGCCCATCGCGACGATGGCGCGCGAGTCCACCTTGTGCGCTTCCATCGGGTGGTCGGCGCCGAGCATGCGCCAGAGCATCTGGCGCGCGAGCGCCACCGAGACCGCGGACGTGTTCCCGGCGATCTCGAGCGCCAACTGCCGCGCCGCGGGCAGGAGCTCGGCGGGCGCCACCACGCGCGACACGAGCCCGCCCGCGAGCGCCTCCTCGGCGCCGAACACGCGCCCGGAGTAGAGCCACTCCGCGGCGCGGCTCACGCCCACGATGCGCGGCAGGAACCAGCTCGAGCAGGCCTCGGGTACGATGCCGCGGCGCGCGAACACGAAACCGAAGCGCGCCGCGCTCGAGGCGATGCGGATGTCCATCGGCAGCTGCATGGTGACGCCGATGCCGACGGCGGCACCGTTCACCGCGGCGATCACCGGCTTCTTCATCTCGAAGATGCGCAGCGCCACCCGGCCGCCGCCGTCGCGGTGCGGCTCGGCCGCAGTGCCGGCACGGGCAGCGTAGTTGAAGGTGTCGGCGCCCGCGGAGAGGTCGGCGCCCGCGCAGAACGCGTTGCCCGCGCCGGTGACGATCACCACGCGCACCGCGTCGTCGGCGTCCGCCCTGCCGAAGGCGTCCTCGAGTTCCTCGCGCATGCGGCGCGTGAACGCGTTCAGCTTCCCGGGCCGGTGCAGGGTCACGGTCGCGATGCCTTCTCCGGCGGCGTAGCGGATGTCCTCGTAGTCCATGGGAGTCTCTCGCGAAAATGAAATTCTAATCTGCCGACTACAATCGGGCATGGCCGAGGATTTCCTCGAGCGGATGCAGGCGCAGCTCACCGGCTGGGAGCACCCGGCGGCGCGCCTGCGCGAGGCGCTCGACTACGACCACTTCCGCCTCTATGCGCAGCCGATCGTGCCGCTCGCGCCGCCGGGCGGCGCGGCGCTCGCCGAGGTGCTGGTGCGCCTGCGCGAGGAGGAGACGCGGATGCTCCCGCCGGGCGACTTCCTGCCCGCGTTCGAGCACTACCGCATGATGCCCGAGCTCGACCGCTGGGTGCTGAGGAACGCGCTGCGGCACCTCGGCGCCGGCGGCGGCCGCATCGCGAAGCTGAGCATCAACGTCTCGGGCCAGACCCTGGAGCAGCCCAGCTTCGTGCCACTGGTGGCGATGCAGCTGCGCCTCGCGTCGGTCTCGCCCGAGGCGCTGGTCTTCGAGATCGACGAGAACGACGCGCTCGACCGGCGCCCGGCCGCCGAGCGCTTCGCCGCCGAGGTGAAGGCGCTCGGCTGCGGCGTGCTGCTGGACGGCTTCGCGCGCCGCTCGATCTCGTTCGAGCCGCTCAAGGCGCTGCTCGCCGACTACGCCAAGGTGGATGGCATGCTCATCCGGCCGATCCTCACCTCGGCGAGCGCGCTGGCGAAGCTCAAGGCGATCGTGCGCGTGGGGCAGGTCACCGGCCTGGAGGTGATCGGCGAGTGCGTGGAGTCGGGGGAGGTGCGCGCGAAGCTCGCCGAGCTCGGCGTGGGCTACGTGCAGGGCTTCGGCGTGCAGCGCCCCGAGCCGATCGAGCGGGTGCTCGGGGCTAGTTGACGCGCCGCTCGCGTCCCCGCCAGTAGGGCTCGCGCAGCACGCGCTTGAGGATCTTGCCGGTGGGGTTGCGCGGGATCGCGGCGAGGAAGTCGACCGACTTCGGGCACTTGAAGTGCGCGATGCGCGCGCGCATGAACTCGACGATCTGCGCTTCGCTCGCCGCGGCGCCCGCCTTGAGCACCACGCAGGCCTTCACCGCCTCGCCCCATCGCTCGTCGGGCACGCCGATCACCGCGCCGTCGGCCACGGCCGGGTGCTGCATGAGGGCGTTTTCCACCTCCGCAGGGTAGATGTTCTCGCCCCCCGAGACGATCAGGTCCTTGATGCGGTCGTGCATGTAGACGTAGCCCTCGCGGAGATAGCCCGCGTCGCCCGAGCGGAACCAGCCCCCGTCGGCAAAGGCCTGCGCGGTGGCCTTGTCGTTCGCCCAGTAGCCCTTCATGTTCTGCGCGGTACGGATCCACACCTCGCCCACCTCGCCCTCGGCGCAGTCGCGCCCGGTGGCCGGGTCCACCACGCGTAGCTCGACGCCCTCGATCGGCTTGCCCGCCGAGCGCAGCAGGTGGCGCCTGGGGCCTTCCGGGTCGTGGTCCTGCGGCGGCAGGCAGGTCACCGCGCCCGTGGTCTCGGTGAGGCCGTAGACCTGCATGAAGTCGCACTTGAAGGTGCGCATGGCTTCGATCAGCACGCGCTCGGAGATCGGCGAGGCGCCGTAGGAGATGCCGCGCAGGCTGGAGTAGTCGCCGCTGCGCGCGTTCGGCGCCTGCAGCATGAACTGGATCATCGCCGGCACGAGGAACGCGTGCGTGACGCGGTGCTCGGCGATGGCGTCGATTGCGCGCGCCGGGTCGAAGTCCGGGTACAGCACGCTCGGCCCGCCCCTGGTGGCGGTGAGGAGCGCCACGCCCACGCCCGCGATGTGGTAGGTCGGCAGCACGTTGAGCATCACGTCGCCCGGCCCCGAGTAGCCGATCGCCGCGGGCACCGCCTGCATCATCCCCGCGGACAGGTTGCCGTGCGTCAGCTCCACGCCCTTGGGGAGCCCCGTCGTGCCCGAGGAGTAGAGCTGCAGCGCGGTGTCTCCGGGGGAGGGACGGAAATCCGGGCGGGCGCACTCGAGCGCCTCGTACCACTGCGCGAATTCCTCGGTGACGAGGGTCCTCACCAGCTGCGGCGCGCGGACCTGCGCCAGCGCCGGAAGGAAGGCGCGATCGGCCAGCATCAGGCGCGCGCGGCCGTTGTGCACGATGTACTCGATCTCCGGCGGCGCGAGGCGCCAGTTGACCGGCATGCACGCCGCGCCGATGCGGGCAGCGCCGAGCACGAGCGCTACGCACTCGGCGGTGTGCTTGCTGAGGCAGGCGACCCGGTCGCCGCGGCCGATGCCGAGGCGTTCGAGGCCATGCGCGACGCGCGCGGCAGCCTCCGCGAGCTGCGCGAAGGTCCAGGCGCGCGCCGGCGTCAGGTAGACGGTCTCGCCGGGCTGATCGCGCGCCTGGCGGGCGATCGCCTCCAGTATCGTTTCCACGGCGGGCTACACTCCTCCTGTGGCCGATATTATCGAATCCTGCCTGGAGCGGGCGCGCGCGCGCGGCGCGCGCCTCGCGCTTCCGGAGCGGGGCGACGAGCGCGTCGCTGCCGCCGCGGGGAAGCTGAAGGCGCGCGGCATCGAGGTGCTCGCTCCGCTCCGGGAGGATCGGCTCGAGGCCTACGCCGAGCTCTACCTCGCCGGACGGCCCGACGCCGGGGCGGCGGTGGCGCGCCGGGTGGCGAGAAAGCCCCTGTTCCACGCCGGCCTGATGGTGAAGGCGGGCGACGCCGAAGCGATGGTCGCGGGCGCCGCGCACGCCAGCGCGCGCGTCATCGAGGCGGGCCTGATGACCGTGGGCCTCGCGCCGGGGATCCGCACGCCCTCGAGCTTCTTCCTCATGGCGCTCGGCGAGCGGCTGCTCGTCTTCGCCGACTGCGCGGTGAACGTGGCGCCGGACGCGGGGATGCTGGCCGACATCGCGCTCGCCTCCGCCTCCAGCTACCGCGCGCTCGCCGGGGAGGAGCCGCGCGTCGCGCTGCTCTCGTTCTCCACCCGCGGCAGCGCGCGGCACGAGCGCGTCGACAAGGTGACGCGGGCGCTGGAGCTCGCGCGCTCGCGCGAGCCGGGGCTCGCGATCGACGGCGAGCTGCAGGCCGACGCGGCCCTGGTGCCCGAGGTCGCGGCGCGCAAGGTGAAGGACGCGAGCGCGGTCGCGGGCCGCGCCAACGTGCTCGTCTTCCCCGACCTCGATGCGGGTAACATCGGCTACAAGCTGACCCAGTACCTCGCGGGGGCGCGCGCCATCGGCCCGGTGCTGCAGGGCTTCGCCCGGCCGCTGAGCGACCTTTCGCGCGGGGCGAGCGTCGAGGATATCGTCGCCACCGCGGCCCTGGTCCTCGCGCAGGCCTGAAAAAGGGGTCAGGCACCTTTTTTCGGAGGAGCGCATGAATCTTGCACTGTATTTCGCCCCCGGCGCCTGCTCGTTCGTGCCGCACGTGGGGCTGGAGGCGGTCAAGGCCGCCGGCGGCCCGGACTTCGAGCCGCGGCTCGTCAAGTTCCACAAGGGCGAGCACAGGACGCCCGAGTACCTCGCCATGAACCCCAACGGCCAGGTGCCGGTGCTGGTGGTGGACGGAAAGCCGTTGAACCAGATCGTCGCGATCATCGAGTACCTCGACCGCAGCTTCCCGCAGGCGGAGCTCCTGCCGACCGAGCCCTGGGCGCGCGCGCAGGCGATGTCGCAGCTCGCCTGGATGAACAACACCGTGCACCCGACCTTCACGCACGTCTTCCGCCCGGAGAACTACTGCGAGAGCGAAGCGGCGAAAGTGGAGGTCCGAAAGAGCGCGCTGCCGCGTTACCGCAGCTATCTCGAGCGCATCCAGACCTGGGTCGCGGGCGCCGCGCCGTACTGGCTCGGCGAGCGCATCACCTGCCATGATGCCTATGCCTTCACGCTGCTGCGCTGGGGCGGCTACGCGGGGATCGACCCGAAGTCGCTGCCCGGGTACCTGGGCTATGTAGAGCGCGTGATGCAGGCGGGGCCGGTGGCGAAGGCGCTCGAGCGCGAGCGCATCCAGCTCGACACCTTCAAAGCGGCCGCCTGACGAATCGCTTCGAGCAGGCGTTCCAGGTCGCGGTCGCCGAGCACCGCCGAGGCGACTTCAAGCGCGCGATCTCCGCCTACCGACGGCTCCTCGCGCGGCAACCGCGCCACGCGGGGCTGCTCGCGAACCTCGCCACCGCGCTCAAGCAGGCGGGGCGCAGGGACGAGGCGCTCGCCGCCTTCCGGCGCGCGCTCGAGGCCCACCGGGCGATGCCCGAGCTGTGGTTCAACTACGCGAATCTCCTGCGCGAAAACGGCAGCCGCGAGGAGGCGGAGGCCGCCTACCGGCGCGCGCTCGAGCTGAATCCGAAGCTCGCCGGCGCCGCGGTGCGGCTCGCGCGCTTCGCCTACGCGCGCGCGGACTTCGAGGAGGCCGGGCGGCGCTACCGCCAGGCGCTCGAGGCGCGTCCCGATCACCCGGATACCTTGAGCTCGCTTGGCGTGGTGCTGAAGGACCTCGGCCGGCCGCAGGAGGCGATCGCCTGCTGGCAGCGCGCTCTCGAAATCGAGCCACGGCACGCGCTTTCGCACGCCAACCTGGGCGCGATGTACCGGCTCATGAAGGACCTGCCGCGCGCGATCGAGCACCTGCGCACGGCGCTCGAGATCGAGCCGCGCGATGCGAGCGCCGCGACCACGCTCGCCCACGCGCTGCTCGAGATGGGGCGAATCGGCGAGGCCGAGGCGCTCGCGCGCGGCGTAGTGGAACGCGCGCCGCAGAGCGGCGACGGCCACCTCATGCTCGGCTTCGCGGCTGCGCACCAGGCGAGGATCGAGGACGCGATCGCCGCGTTCCGCGCCGCGCACGAGCGTGCGCCCGAGTCCTCCGTGCCGCTCTCCAACGCGCTCTTCTGCAGCCTCTACGGCGAGGCGCGCGACGCGGCGGGGCTGCTCGGGCTCGCGCGCGAGCTGGCGGAGAAGATTGTTCCCGCCGGCCCGGTGAGGACGCAATGGCGCAATGACCGTGACCCGGAGCGCCGCTTGCGCCTGGGGTTCCTCTCCGCCGACCTGCGCCGCCACCCGGTGGGCTACTTCATCGAGCCGATCCTGGAGCACCTCGACCCGGCGCAGTTCGAGGTCGCCTGCTACTCGACCACCGTGGCGCCCGACGAGATTACCGCGCGCCTCAAGCCACACGCGGCGCTGTGGCGCGAGTGCGGCGGCCTTGCCGACGAGCGCCTGGTCGAATTGATCGAGGCGGACGCGGTGGACGTGCTCCTCGACCTCTCCGGGCACACCGCGCTCAACCGCGTGCGTGCGCTCGCATCCAAGCCGGCGCCCGTGCAGGCGCTCTACATCGGGTACCCGGGCACCACCGGGATGGCGGCGATGGACTGGATCGTGGCCGATGCGCGCGTCTGCCCGCCGGGATACGAGCGCTTCTACAGCGAGCGCGTGGCGCGGCTTGCAGGCTCGTTCTGGTGCTACCGCCCGAACCCTGCGGCCCCCGAGCCGGGCGAGTTGCCGGCGCTGCGCGGCGGCGGCGTCACCTTCGGCTCCTACAACGCGCTCTCCAAGCTCTCGGACACCACGCTGCGGTTGTGGACGCGCGTGCTGCACGCCGTGCCCGGCTCGCGGCTGGTGCTGAAAGCGCTGCCCTTCGCGGACGCGGCGACGCGCGAGATGACCCGCCGGCGCTTCGCGGATGCCGGGATGGATTCGGCGCGCCTCCTCATCGAGCCGCCCACCGAGCCCGACAGGTTCCTCGCCGAGTACCGGCGCGTGGATATCGCGCTCGATCCCGCGCCCTACAACGGCGGCACCACCACCTGCGAGGCGCTGTGGATGGGTGTGCCGGTGGTCACGCTCGCGGGAGAGGCGTTCTTCGCGCGCATGGGCGCGAGCCTGATGCACAACGCGGGCTCGCCCGAGCTCGTCGCGGCTTCGGCGGATGAGTACGTGAAAATCGCTGCGGCGCTCGCAGCGGACATCGCGCGTCTCGGAGACCTCCGCGCTTCGCTGCGCGCTCGCCTGGCTGCCTCGCCCATCCTCGACGGGCCGCGCGCCGGGCGGGAGCTCGGCGATGCCTGCCGGACCATGTGGCGCGAGTGGCTAACTCGTTGATTCTACAGGAGAATATCAGAAGGCATCGAGGCGATCGACCTCGGTAACGGCGGCAATGACCTGGTGCTCGACCTCCAGGACCCGCTCAACCTCTCGGACACGTCCAACCAGCTGACGGTGGAGGGAGGCAGCACCGACAGCGTGGAGATGACGAGCGGTACCTGGAGCCTCGCGGAGAACGTGGGCGGCTACGACGTGTATACGCTCGGGGAGGCGACGCTGCGCGTCGACACCGCGATCACCGACGTGACGATCGACGCCGTCACCTGAGACGGCCGGCCCTTCGGGGCGCGCTCAGCCGGAGCGCAGCGCGCGCGGCATCTTTTTCAGTAATTCGGGGTCTGACCCTGATCAACCCTGCGCCGTCGGGCCCACCGAGATCACGCGCCGGATCTCGTCGGTCTTGAAGCCGAGCGCGGTGGGGCGGCGCACGCCGGGCAGCGTGACGACGTCGTAGAGCTCCACGACCACGCCCTCGATCCTCAGCGAGTGCACCACGTCGCCGCGCTTGAGATCGATCACCTGGAGCTGGCAGCGCGCTTCGATCTGCTTCTCGCGCAGCAGGTCGTCGAGCGCGAGCCCGGTGAAGGTCTTGTTCTCGCGCGGTTTCGACAGCCCGACGATCGCGAAGTCGCCGCTGAAGGCGAGCCCGCGCGCGTAGCCCGGGCAGAACGCCACCGGCTCGAACCTGCCGCTCTTCAGGTCGACGTAGCCGAACTGGCCGCTGCCCGAGTCGAGCAGCCAGAGCTTGCCCTTGTAGAGCCGCGGCGAGTGGGGCATGGACAGCCCCTCGGCGACGATAGTGTTAGAGCGCACGTCCATCACGATGCCGCCGTCGCGCCGCCGGTCGCGCCACGCCTCGTGCGCATCGCCCTTGCTCACCGCGGTGACGTAGGCGGGCGCGCCGTTCTCCATCGCCAGGCCGTTCAGGTGGCAGCGGTCTTCCGCCGCGAGCTTGGTGACGAAGGGCGGCGTCCAGAGCGGCACGAAGCTGTAGCGCTCGCTCACGGTGGCGAGGCAGGCGAAGAGGGTGTTGACGAAGATGACGCGCCCTTGGCCGTCCAGCGCAACGTCGTGCGCGTCCACGTCGCCCGTGGTCCAGGCCATGCGCGGCACGTACACCCGGTCGTAGCCGTCGTGCATCTCGCCGCGCTCGAGCGCGTTTTCGAATTTCCAGAGCTGGTAAAGCGTGCTCATGTAGAGCGTCTGGCCGTCGCCCCACAGGCCCATGCAGCGGTTGAAGGTGCGCTCGAAGACCGACAGCCTGCCGTCCTCGCGCAGCCCGATGAGGAACAGCTTGCCGCTCTGGTAGGTGGTGAAGGCGAGGCTCGCCCTGGCCTCGGCGAGCCAGGAGGTGAACTGGCGCGAGCCGGTGAGCTCCAGCTCCGGCTTCGCACCCGTCGCCGCGACCTTCTCGTTCACCGCAAGGCCTCCGGCGCGCAGTCCAGCGCTCGCGCACGGTCCACGACCGAGCGGATCTCGGGCAGCGCCATGCAGGCCTCGAACGCCCGCATGACCTGCGCGTAACCGGAGGTCGGCACGCCAAAGCGCTCGGCCATCAGCACCTGCGGCACCAGGCAGACGTCCGCCAGCGTAGGCGCGTCCCCGTGCGAGAAGCGCCCGCTCATCCCGTCGCGCGCGAGCACCGCCTCGTACTCCGCGAGGCTCTGCCCCATCCAGTGGCGGAACCAGCGGTCGGCCTGCGCCGCCGGCAGCCCGAGGCCGTCGGCGAGATAGCGTCGCACGCGCAGGTTGAGCAGCGGCTGCCCGTCGCAGGCGATCATCAGCGCGAGCGAGCGCACGCGCGTCCTGCCGGCGCGGTCGGGCGGCAGCAGCGCGGGGCGCGGCTTGAGCTCCTCGAGGTACTCGATGATGGCGAGCGACTGGCGGACCACGTGCTCGCCGTCGACGAGCACCGGGAGCATGTGCTGCGGATTGATCGCGCCGAAGGCGCTCGAGTGCTGCTCGCCGCCGCCGCGCTCCAGGTCCACGCGGATCTCCTCGACGGCGATTCCCTTGAGGGCGAGCGCGAGCCGCACGCGCAGCGGCGCGTTCGACACCTCGTTGAGATAGAGCTTCACGCCGCGACGCCGGCGAGCCGGCCCAGCGGCCTGGGCCGGGCGAGCAGCCCGTGCAGCCAGGCGCGGAAGCACTGGATCTCGGCACGCTCGCGGTGCTTCTTCGGCATGACGAGGAAATAGCCCATCTCGATCGGCAGGACGCGCCGGAACGGGCGCACCAGCCGGCCGGCGGCGAGGTCGAGCTCGGCGAGCGCCATCCGGCCGAGCACCACCCCGGCGCCGTCGATGGCCGCCTGCAGCGCCAGCTCCGCCAGGCTGAACTTCGTGCCCCGGTTGGCGTTGACCTCCGGCGCGCCGGCAAGCTCGAGCCAGCGCGCCCAGCCGCCGGCGGGATCGCCGGGGACGGACAGATCGTGCAGCAGGCGGAAGTGCCGCAGGTCGGAGGGCCGCTTCAGGCTGCGCCTGCCCTGGGCGAGACGGGGCGCGCACATGGGGCAGAGCACTTCGCGGAACATCCGCTCCGAGTCCAATCCGGGGTAGCGCCCGCCGCCGAAGCGGATGGCGAGGTCGGCCTCGTCCTTGGCAAAATCGGCCAGCGCCTCGGTGGCGGAGATGCGCAGGTCGACGTCGGGATGCTCCACCGCGAACTCGGGCAGCCGCGGCAGCAGCCACTTGGAGGCGAAAGACGGGGCGACGCTGATGGTGAGGCTCCTGCCGTGCGGCGGACGGGTGCCGCCGCGCAGCACGCGCCCGAGCGACTCGAAACCCGCCTGGACATCCGGCAGGACCGCGTTGCCGGCTGCGGTGAGGGAAACCCGCCGCCGCGAGCGCAGGAAAAGCAGCGCGCCGAGCTGGTCCTCCAGCAGCCTGACCTGCTGGCTGACCGCGGCCGGCGTGACGTGCAGCTCCTCGGCCGCGCGCGTGAAGCTCAGGCGCCGCGCGACCGCCTCGAACGCGCGCAGGGCACTGAGCGGCGGCAGGCGGCGGCTCACGCGGTCAATTTAGCTCAGCTTAACAGTCTTGTAAAAAGATATCGCTTCCGCGCCGCGCGCGGCGCAGCGAACATGCCGCGAAGCGCAAGGAGGCGAGGCATGCCCATCGTACGCGTCGACATTCCGGCCGGGCACCCGGACCGGACCAAGGACCAGATCCGCGCCGGCATCAAGGAGGCGATCGACGCGGTGCTCGATCCCGGCCAGAAGGGCCGCTTCCCGGAGACGCGCAAGTGGATCTACGTCTCGATCAGCGAGGCGTACGGCAAGCTGGGAGACGGGCTGCCGACCGTGACCATCGACACGCGCCCGGGCCGGCGCCAGGAGCAGAAGACCGAGGTGGCGAGGCGGATCTGCGACCTCTTCGAGCGGGTGCTCGGCACGCGGGAGGTCTACGTGCTGCTGCGCGAGAGCGCCGCCGGCGACCACATCGGCGGCGGCGTCGCGCTGCCCGAATGGCGGCCTTGAGCCTATGAGAGAGGGGGAGACATGAAAGCGACACGATTCTCGCCACCGCGCCGCAGGGCAATGCTGGGCATGTCGGCGCTGCTCGCCCAGGCGGTGATCCACGCCGACCGGGCCCTGGCCCAGGAGATGCGCCGCTTCCGCCTGCTCATGGCACCGGAGCAGTCGGGTGTCTACCACGCCTACGCGATCTTGCAGACGCGCGCCGCGGAGCACCATCCCTGGCTCAGGCCCGTGACGGTCGAGTCCGGAGGCTTCAACTACAACGTCAACTACCTCGCCAAGAATCCGGAGCAGTGGAAGGACACCATGCTCGGGTCCTCGACGGTGCTGGAATGGGCGGCGAAGACAGGCCTGAAGCCCTTCTATCCGGAGCCGCTCGCCGCGGTCGGCGATTTTCGGGTGGTCGGCGGCATGGGCGGCACGGGGAACTTCTGGATGACGCTCGACCGCGCGATCAGGACGCCGCGCGACTTCGCGGGCAGGAGCATCTCCACCGGGCTGCTGACGCAGAACGAGTGGGGCATGTATCCCCGCATGCTGCTCGACGGCTGGGGCCTCACCCCGAAGCTGCGCAGCTTCAACGCGCTCGGCCCCGACAAGAACGTCGAGGCGCTGCTCGACGGCAAGGTGCAGGCGGCGATGATGGTGACGTTCTTCGCGCCCGACATGAAGGAGGTCATCACGCCGGCGCCGTTCAACCAGCTGCTGGCGTCGAACCGGGAGTTCTTCTACGTCGACACCACCGCCGAGATGATCCGCGACTACAACAGGAAAACCGGCGCGAGCTTCACGGTGCGCGAGTTCCGCCCCAACGCGCTGCCCAGGCAGCCCGCCAGGTTCTTCGGCTTCGGCAACGAGATGACGGTCTCGGCGCACAAGAGCTTCCCCGAGGACCTCGCCTACGAGTTCGCCAAGCTGTGGGTGAAGATGGGCCCGGTGGTGGCGAAGTACAACGCGCTCGGCAAGCTCTGGACCCCGGAAGGGATTGCCGCCCCGGTGCGCCAGAATCCCGCGCAGGCGCACGCGGGCGCGCTCAAGGCGTACAGGGAACTGGGCCTGCTCGGCTGACCCCGGCCCGTGCCCGGTGCAGGCCGTGGACGCTGCGGTGACGCGCCCGGCCGCCGTCGTCGATCGCGCGCTGGTGGCGATCGCGCTCGCCGCGGTCGCCTACCACGTGCTGGACGTGTACTTCGCGATCTTCAGCGCGATGCACCACTACATCGTGCACCTGGTCGTGGTGCTCGTGGTGGTGGCGCTGAAGGTGATCACGGCGGCGCCGCAGACACCCGCCCTCGTCGGCTGGCTGTCGCTGCCGGCGATCCTTGTTCCGGCGGGGTACCTGTTCGCGTTCAACGCCGAGCTCGAGATCGCGCAGCCCTTCCTCGGCGGGATTCAGCTCTCGATGGGCACAGCGCTGATCCTGGCCATCTTCGCCCTCAACTGGATCGTCTGGGGTGCGGCGCTCACCCTGGTCTGCATGGCCGCGGCCGCCTACATGGCGTTCGGGCACCTGTTCTCCGCCGCGATCGCGGAGCTGCGCCTGGATGCGGGCGTCGTCGTGAGCAACCTCGCGGGAATGGGCAGCCCGCGCGGCATCTTCATGTACATCCCGCTCTCCGCCGACACCATCCTGCTGCTCCTCGTGTACGGCGGCCTGATGGCGAGCACCCACGTGCTCGACATGTTCGCCGAGCTCGGCAAGGCGATCGGCAATTACTTCCGCGGCGGAGTCGCCTATTCGTGCGTCGCCGCAAGCTCGCTCATCGGCATGGTCACGGGCCAGACGGTGAGCTGCATCGCGCTCTCGGGCTCCATGACCATCCCTACGATGGTCAGGGGCGGCTTTTCGAGAGAGGAGGCGGGGGCGATCGAGGTGATGGCCGCCAACGGCAGCCAGATCATTCCGCCGATCATGGGGCTGGGCGCCTTCCTCATGGCGGTCATCATCGGCATGCCGTACATCGAGATCGCGAAGGCGGCGATCCTGCCGGCGGCGCTCTTCATGGTGACGCTGACGATCGGCGTCTACATGCTGGTGCACGGCTCGCCGAGCATCCCGTTCGCGCGGGAGCAGGTCGACTGGCGGAAGTTCCTCTGGATCTTGCCGTCGTTCGCGCCGTCGCTCGCGGCGCTGATCGTGCTGCTGTCGCTGCGCTACTCGGCGAACCTGGCCGCGTTCTGGGGCATCGTGGTGCTGCTCGTCCTGAGCGCACTGCGGCCGCGCCGCTACCGGCCCTCCTGGCGTGCGCTGGCGGGGGGCGTGCGCGAGGGCGTCATCGCGGGCGCGCAGCTCGCCCTGATCCTCGCCGCGATCGGCGTCATCGTCCAGGTGCTCGTCACCACTGGGCTGGGCATCGAGCTCTCGCGCTTGATGATCGCGGCCTCCGGCCGCAACGTGGAGATCATGCTGCTGCTCGGCATGGCGGTCGCGCTGGTGGTCGGCATGGGCCTGCCGACGCCCGCCGCCTACTCGCTTTGCACGATCATCGTGGTTCCGCCGCTGATCGACGTCGGCATCAGGCCGCTGGTGGCGCATTTCTTCGCCTTCTACTTCGCGGTGCTCTCCGCGATCACGCCGCCGGTCGCCGTCGGGATCCTGATGGCGGTGCGGATATCCGGCGGCTCGTTCTCGGGCACCGCGATCGCGGCGATGAAGCTCGGCCTCGTCTGCGTGCTGCTGCCGTTCTTCCTGGTCGCGTTTCCGAACGCGCTGCAGTTCCCGGACTTCACCTTCGAGACGCTGTTCGCCTCGGCGGCGATCTGCGCGGGGACCGCCATCTTCGGCGCGGTCGCCTACGGCCGCCTCATCGGCCCGCTGTCGGGGGTGGAGCGCCTGCTGCTCGCCGGCGATGCGCTGCTCGTGCTCGTTTATCTCAAGCTGCAGGCGATCTGGCTCGGCGCCGCCACGATGCTGCTGTTCGCGGCGGTCCTGGGCTACCGCTGGCTTCGCTACCGCTCCTCGATCGGCACGTATCCCCGCGGCTCCGGCCCGTCGTAGAGGGTGAGCGGCCGGATCAGGATGTTGTTCTCCAGCTGCTCGAGCACCGACACCGTCCACCCCGGCACGCGCCCCACGGCGAAGATCGGCACGAACAGGTCCTCCCGGATGCCGTTCAGGTAGTAGACCACCCCGGCGTAGAAGTCGACGTTGACGTTGACGCCGTGGCGCGCGTAGGGCTTCATCGCCTCGACCAGCGCCTCGAGGATCTGGAACCACTGCGGTTGACCCATTTCGCGCGACAGCTTTTCCACGCCTGCCCGCATGTGTCGCGCCCGCGGATCTTCCGCACGATAGACGCGGTGGCCGAAGCCCATTACCGGTTCCTTGGCGGCGCGCTTCGCCTTCACGTACTCCGCCGCGCGCGAGGCGTCGCCGACTTCCAGCGCCATCTTCATCACGTTTTCCGCCGCGCCGCCGTGCGCGGGCCCCGAGAGCGCCGCGACCGCGGCGGTGACCGCCGCGTGCAGGTCGGCTTCCGTCCCCGCCACCACGCGCGCGGTGAACGAGGACGCGTTCGCGCCGTGCTCGGCGTGCAGGATGAGGTCGGTGTCCATGAGCCGCGCCGCGTCCGCGCTCGGCTTCGTCCCCTTGAGCATCCAGAGGAAGTTGGCAGCGTGGGAGAGCGACCGGTCCGCGGCCACCGGCTCGCGGCCGTTGCGGATGTGCTCGTGCGCGGCGACGATCATCGGCACCTGCGAGGTGAGCCGCACGCCCTTGCGCAGGGTCGCCTGCGGCGACTTGTCCGCGGTCTCGGGGTCGAACGCGGCGAGCGCCGACACCGCGGTGCGCAGCACGTCCATGGGGTGCGCGTGCTTCACGGTGCGGATGACCTCGTAGACCGGCGGGGGGAGGGCGCGCGCGGCCTTGAGCTCGGCGTCGAACGCCGCGAGCTCGGCCCGCGCAGGCAGCTCGCCCTTCAGCAGCAGGTGGCAGGTCTCCTCGAAGGTGGAGTTGGGCGCGAGCTCGTGGATCGAGTAGCCGCGGTAGCGCAGCTCGCCCGCGCGTCCGTCGATGAAACACACCTTCGAGCGGTCGAAGTACACGCCCTTCAGGCCGCGGTGGATGGAAACCTTTTCGTTATCTTCGCCCATGCGCTACCCCGCTGAAAAACCCCCGTCCACGAACAGCACCTGACCGGTGACGTAGTCGGACACCCGGCTGGCAAGGAAGATCGCCGCGCCGGCCAGGTCGGCGAGCTCGCCGTTGCGGCCGACGAAGGTGCTGTCGGCCATTTTCCTCCAGCGCCCCGGGTCGCCCGCCACCGGCGCGGTGAGCGGCGTGGCGAAGAACCCGGGCGCGATGGCGTTGGCATTCACCCCGTGGCGCGACCAGGCTTCCGCCTGCGCGCGCGTGAGCTGCGCGAGGCCGCCCTTGGAGGCACCGTAGGCGCCCGAGTCGCCGAAGGCGCGCACCGCCTGCAGGGAGGCGATGTTGATGATCCTGCCCCAGCGGCGCTCGATCATCGCCGCAGCGAGTCGCTGCGCGAGGAAGAAAGGCGCCTCCAGATTGAGCCTCAGGGTCGCATCCCAGTCCGCGGCGGAAAGCTCGAGCATCGGCCGGCGGATGTTGACGCCCGCGGCATTGACCAGGATGTCGGGTGCGCCGAAGGGGCCGGCTGCCTGGTGCGCGCAGGCCTCGAGCTGCTCGCGGTCGGCGAGATCGGCGGGGATGACCGCCGCGCGCGCCTCTCCGATCTCGCGTCTTGCCGCCTCGAGCTCGGCCGCACGCCGCGCGACGAGCAGCACGCGGGCGCCGGCTTCCGCCAGGGCCCGCGCGATCGCGCGCCCGATGCCCGAGCTGGCCCCGGTGACGACGGCTACCTTGCCGGCGAGCGAGAAGAGCTCGAGAACACTCACTGTTCGACAGGCGTGCCGCGGTCGAAGGGCTCGCCGGGAAAGTACTTGGCAAGGCGATCGTCCGCGGTGCGCGCGTGCGCCTCCATCCCCTCCAGGCGCGAGATGCGCGCGGTGACCGGTGCGATCGAGCGGTTCGCCTCCGCGCTCATGCGCTGCCAGGTGACGGTCTTGATGAACTTGTGCACCGAGAGGCCCCCGGAGTAGCGCGCCGCGCCCCTGGTCGGCAGGATGTGGTTCGGGCCCGAGGCCTTGTCGCCGAAGGCGACCGTGGTGTGCTCGCCGAGAAACAGCGAGCCGTAGCAGCTGAGGTTCGCGAGCCACCAGTCGAGGTCGCGCGCGTGCACCTCGAGGTGCTCGGCGGCGTAGCCGTCGGCGACGCGCGCGGCTTCCTCACGCGTGTCGCAGACCACGACTTCGCCGTAGTCGCGCCAGGCCGCGCCCGCCGCCTCGCGCGCCGTGGCGGGGAGCTTCCCGATCAGCCCGGGCACGAGGCGCATCGTCTCCTCGGCGAGCGCGCGCGAGGTGCTGACCAGCCAGGCCGGGGTCTCGTGCCCGTGCTCGGCCTGCCCTACGAGGTCGGAGGCGACGAGCAGCGCATCGGCCGAGTCGTCGGCGATGATCGCGATCTCCGTGGGCCCGGCGAGCACGTCGATGCCGACCCTGCCGAAGAGCGCGCGCTTCGCTTCGGCGACGAACTTGTTGCCCGGTCCCACGACGATGTCGGCGGGCTTGCCGGTGAACAGGCCCAGCGCGAGCGTGGCGATGGCCTGCACGCCGCCGAGGGTGAGGATCACGTCCGCGCCCGCCACCTGCATGGCGTAGAGCACCTGCGGATGGATGCCCTCGCCACGGTAAGGCGTGGAGCAGGCGATCACGCTGGGCACGCCCGCGGCCTTGGCGGTGGCGACGCTCATGTAGGCCGAGGCGATGTGCGCGTAGCGCCCGGTCGGCACGTAGCAGCCGGCGACGTTGACCGGGATCAGGCGCTGGCCCGCGGTGAGCCCCGGCGCCACCTCGGTGGAGAACTCGGCGAGCGAGGCGCGCTGCGCGGCCGCGAAGCGGCGCACCTGCGCGGTCGCGAACTCGATGTCGCGCCTCACGCCCTCGGGCACCTCGCGCGCGCGCCGCTCGACCTCGGCCGGGCTCACCACGATGCTGCCCGTCCAGCCGTCGAGCTTCGCGGCGTACTCGCGCACCGCGTCCTCGCCGCGCCGCCCGATCTCGGCGAGCATCCCGTCCACCACCTGGCGCGCCGCGCCGGTTTCGCTCTCGGGGGTCTTCGCCGCCTGCTTCAGGTACTCGATGGCCACGGATGCCGTGCTACTTCGTGTAGAGCACGCCCGGCAGCCAGAGCGCGAGCGGCGGGAAGGCCAGCATGATCGCGAGCCCGAAGAGCTGCAGCAACATGAACTGGATCATGCCCTTGTAGATGTCCGAGAGCTGCCATTGCGGCGCCACGCCCTTCAGGAAGTACGCCGAGAGCGCGACCGGCGGCGAGAGCCACGCGGTCTGCAGGTTGACCGCGACGAGGATCCCGAACCAGGTGAGGTTGAAGCCGAGCTCCTTGACCATCGGCAGCATGATCGGCAGGAAGATGAGCACGATCGGCACCCACTCGAGCGGCCAGGCGAGCAGGAAGATGATCGCCATGAGCAGCACCAGGATGACCATCGGCGGCATCTCCAGGCCGAGCAGCGCTTGCGTCATCATCATCGGCGTGCCCAGGCGCGAGAACACCGCGCCGAAGAAGTTCGAGGCCGCGACCAGGAACAGGATCAGGCACGACACCTCGAGCGTCTTCACCACCGCGTCGGTGAGCAGCTTCCGGGTGAGCCGCCGGTAGGCGATGGTGAGCGCGAGCGATCCGAAGGCGCCGATCGCCGCGCCCTCGGTGGGCGTCGCGAAGCCGAAGAGGATCGAGCCGAGGGAGGCCAGCACCAGTCCCGCGGGCGGGATCAGCCCCTGCACGAACTCCTTGAGGATCTCCAGGCGCGAGCCGGCGTGCTCGGCCTGGGGCAGCGCCGGCCCGAGGGACGGGTTGAGGTAACAGCGCGCCAGCGCATAGATCGTGAAGATCGCGGCCATCACCAGGCCCGGGATCACCGCCGCGGCGAAGAGGTCGGTCACCGGCACGCCGATCACCGGTCCCATCACGACCAGCATCACCGAGGGCGGGATGAGGATGCCGAGGGTGCCGCCGGCGGTGATGATGCCCGCCGAGAGCTGCACGTCGTAGCCCGAGCGGTCCATGGCCTTCGCCGCCATGATGCCGAGCAGCGTCACGGAGGCCCCGACGATGCCGGTCGCGGCGGCGAAGATCGTGGCGCAGAACATCACCGCGATGAAGAGCGAGCCGTGCACCCGGGCGAGCGCGAGCTGCACCGAGCGGAACAGGCGCTCGAGCAGCCCCGCCTGCTCGAGCAGCAGCCCCATGAAGACGAACAGCGGCACCGCGGCGAGCGTCTGCTCCTTCATCACCGAGAAGAACTGGTACACCATGAGGTAGAACACGGTGTCGCCGAAGCCGGCGTAGCCGAACAGGATGCCGAGGATGATCAGCGTGAAGGCGATCGGAAAGCCGACGAAGATCCCCGTCAGCAGGGCCACGATCATCCAGACGCCGAGCGTCTCAGGGCTCATGGCTGACGAGCTCTTCGAGCGTCCGGTGCACCACCAGCCAGCGTCCGGTGCGCAGGGCATAGACGCACTTCAGGAGCTCGGCGACGCCCTGCAGCAGCAGCAGCCCCGCCGCGACCGGAATCACGCCCTTCAGCGGATAGATCACCGGCATCCAGCTCGAGCCGACGGTGCGCTCCTCGCGCAGCCACGAGGCCCAGGCGAACTCGGCGCCGAACCAGAGGAACAGCGCGATGCCGGGGAAGAAAAGGAACAGGTAGCAGAACGCGTCCACCGTCGCCTGCGTGCGCACCGACCAGCGCTGATAGAGGAAGTCGGTGCGGATGTGGGCGCCGCGGTACAGCGTGTACGCGGCGCCGAGCATGAAGAGGGCGCCGTAGAGCATGTAGCTGGTGTCGTACGCCCACAGCGTCGGCTTCCACACGTGGCGGATCACGACCTCGTAGGTCATGACGCCGACGAGCGGCAGCACCATCCAGGCGAAGATGCGCCCGCTCCAGCGGCTGATCGCGTCGATCAGCCGGATGGCGCCGACGAGAATCCCCGACTCCTTCTGCATGCCTTCCTCCCCTGGGACGCGACGCCGCATGATAGCGCCTCGAATTCCTTTGCGGCCGGCGTTCCGCTCTCCGAGACGCGGACGCGGTGGTAAAGTGCCGCGCGATGCGGATCTGGGAAACGACGCTGACGGGCAGGAAGCCGCTCGCGGCGCTCGCCGCGCGCGCCGCAGGGGCGGTGCAGCGCTTCGTGCGCGAGGACGCGCAAGGCGCCCTCGTGCTGTGCGAGCGCGGCACTGCGCCGCGCGGGGTGCGCGAGACGCGCGTGAAGCGGCTCTTCAGCGCCGGCCGCGCGGGGCCGGGAGTGGGTCGCTGGTTGTTCCGGGTCGGCATCTGGATGCCGAAGGACTGGCGGGCCGAGATGCTCGCCTGGTACGCGTACGAGCACGGGCCGATCCTGCTCGAATGCCGCGACTGGCGCGGGTTCCAGGTCTGCGAGGCGCCCGCGGCGCGCGGCTGTCAGCTCTGGGTGCTGCACTACCTTGCCGAGCGCGCAGCCCTGGATTCCGAGTGGCGCCGGCGCTCGCGCGCGACGCCGTGGTTCCGGCGCCTCGCGCGCAACGCCTGGTTCGACGGCCCGTTCAAGCGCATGCTGTACCGCCGCGCATGAGCGCGCGCCAGTACGACTACGTCATCGTGGGTGCGGGCTCGGCGGGCTGCGTGCTCGCCAACCGGCTCAGCGCAGACCCCGGCGTATCGGTCCTGCTGCTCGAGGCGGGCGGTCCGGACGACTCGATCTGGCTGCGCATCCCGCTCGCCGTAGGCAAGGCCCTCATGGACGAGCGCCTGGTGTGGAACGCCTACACCGAGCCCGAGCCCGAGCTGCACGGCAACCGCGTGCACTGGCCGAGCGGCCGCGTCCTGGGCGGCTCGAGCTCCGTGAACGGAATGCTGTTCGTGCGCGGGCATCCCTCCCGGTACGACGCGTGGCGCGACGCGGGATGTCCCGGCTGGGGCTGGGCGGACGTGCTGCCCTACTTCCGCAAGCTGGAAGACTGCGCGTTCGGCGCCAACAGCCTTCGCGGGGTCGGCGGCCCGATCGGCGTCGCGCGGCTCGCCGGCGGCGCGCTCACCGAAGCGTTCATCGAGGCCTGCGCCGCCTCGGGGATCGCGCGCACCGACGACTACAACGACGAGCGCGCCGAAGGAGTCTCCGCGCTGCAGGTCAGCACGCGCAACGGCGTGCGCTGCAGCGCCGCCCGGGCCTATCTGTCCCCGGTGCGGTCGCGGCCGAACCTGGAGATCGTCACCGACGCCCTCGCGACGCAGGTGAGGTTCCAAGAGCGGCGGGCGATCGGGGTGAGCTACCTGCGCGGAGAGACGCAGCTGGAGGCGCGCGCGCGCCGCGAGGTGCTGCTGTGCGCGGGGGCGGTCCGCTCGCCGCGGCTGCTCGAGCTCTCGGGCGTGGGCGACGCGCGCCTGCTCGGCGGGATGGGCATCCCCGTCGTCTGCGACAGCCCCGCAGTGGGCGAGAACCTGCAGGACCACCTCATGGCGCGGCTCGCCTACGAGTGCAGCCGGCCGGTGACCATCAACGACATGGTGCGCGAGCGCTGGCGCCTCGCCCTCCAGCTGCTGCGCTACGCCCTGCGCCGCGACGGCTTCTTCGCCACGTCCTCGCTCATGGCGACGGCGTACGCGCGCACGCGCGAGGGGCTGCCGTGTCCCGACGTCAGGCTGCAGCTCGGCCTCTCGAGCGGCGCCGGCAGGCTCGCGATCAGCCGCGAAACTGGCCTCGACGACTTCTCGGGGTTTCATCTCGGGGCCTACGGGATCTATCCCAGGTCGCGGGGCTCGACGCACCTGCGCTCGGCCGATCCGCGCGAGGAGCCGCGCATCCGCGCGAACTACCTCAGCGACCCGGAGGACCGGGAGACCGCGGTGCGCGGCCTGAAGCTCCTGCGCGGCATCGCGGCGAAGGCTCCGCTCGCGCAGGTCATCGTGCGCGAGACGAGGCCCGGGCCGGAGGCGCGTGACGACGAGGCGCTGCTTGAGCACGCGCGGCACACCGGCCATACCTGCTGGCATCCGATGGGCACCTGCCGCATGGGGAGCGACCCGGGCGCAGTGGTCGATCCCGACCTCAGCGTGCGCGGCGTGCAGGGGCTGCGCGTGATCGACGCCTCGGTGGCGCCTTTTATGGTGGCGAGCAACACCAACGTCCCGGTGCTGATGATCGCGGAGAAGGCGGCCGACATGATCCTGCGAGAGGCGCATGTTCGATGACCTGAGGGGCAAGGTCGCGCTGGTGACCGGCGCGGGGCGCGGCATCGGCGCGGGCATCGCCGCGCGCCTCGTGCAGGAAGGCTGCTTCGTCTACGTCGCCGACGTCGACGCGGGAGCGGCAGGCGAGTCGGCCGGCCAGCTCGCCCCGGCGGCGGCCGCGATGGGCCTGGATGTGCGCGACCGGGCGGGGCTGCGCGCGGGCGTCGAGCGCGTGGTCGCCGAGCGCGGCGGGCTGGATATCCTGGTCAACAACGCCGGCCTGGTCACCTCGGGCCCGTTCGATTCGACCACGCCCGAGGCTTTCGATGCGCTGGTCGCGGTCAACTTCACCGGCGTGTTCAACTGCGTGCAGGCGGCGGTGCCGGCGATGACGGGACGCGCCGGCGCCGCGATCGTGAACATCGCCTCCGTCTCGGCCGAGAAGGGCGGCGGCGCGGTCGGCAACGTCTGGTACGGCGCGACCAAGGCAGCCGTGGTCGCGATCACCAAGGGCCTGGGACGCGACCTCGGTCCCCGGGGCATTCGCTGCAACGGCATCGCCCCCGGCGTCATCACCACCGACATGGTGAAGGGCCACGTGACGCCGGAGACGCGCGATCGCTTCCTCGCCCGGTTCCCGATCGGCCGCTTCGGGGAGGCCGACGATGTCGCGCGGGTGGTGGCGTTCCTCGCCTCGAGCGCCTCCTCCTTCATCACCGGCGAGACGATCGCGGTGGACGGCGGGTTCCTGCGCACCTAGGACGGCAGCGCCGGCGGCGCATGCGCCGGTGTATACGATCGTATACAAACGGCGGTCGTCGACCGGACCGCGGGCCCGCTACTCGAGCGGAACTCCCGCCCGCTCCGCTGCCTTTCGCAGCGGTGCGTCGCGCGCGGCGAGCGGGAGCCTGAGCCGCAGGGCAAGCTCAAGGTAACTCGCATCGAAGGCGCTCAGCGCGTGACGCCGGCTGATATCGACCAGCAAGCGCACCGAGGGAGGGGTCGCGTCCTCAACCAGTTCCAGCCGGTCGATTTCATCGAGGATCGCCGGCACGCGAGACGGCGGCAGGCGGCGGTTGTGCGCGAGGGTCAACAGCGCGCTGGCCAATTCAGCACGCCAGATGAACGGGACGTGCACCGCCTCGGCCGAGGCGCGATCGAGCAATGCATCGGTCGTCGCGTCGGCCTGACTTGCAACGAACCAGGCGATCGTCACCGAGTTATCGGCGACGAACGCCACTACGCGCGACCCTTGACGATCGCGCGTCTGATCTCGGCCCGGCTGATGCGCAGATTCATGCGCTTGCGCAGCGCCCGGATCCGCTTGACGGCGTCGGCGCGGGCCTTGTTGCGCTCTTGCGTCTCGGCACGCACCAGCCGGGCTACCGGTTGCCCGCGCCGCGTCAGAATGACCTCCTCGCCCGCTTCAACACGTTCTACGAGCTCGGAGAGCCGCGACCGCGCGTCGTAGATGCCAATGCGCTCCGCCACGTCGCCTTCTCCTGTCTAGCTGTACAGGACGGAGTCTACACCCTGGCGGCATCACTTCACCTTGCAGCGGCCCCGCGCCACGCGCCGACGGCGGCGCCTCAGGCGTGCAATGCCTTGACTGCGGCACTTGCGCAAACCGCGCGCGCCGGGAATGAGGACGCCCGAGAGCGACCGCGCAGCTTGCCGGATTCCTTGGCGCCCACCTCGCCCTTGCAGGCGATGAAGTAGCCGCGGCTCAGACCACTCCCGCTCTCGCCTCCGCCTTGCTCCCCGGCTGCATCGCCGGCATCACCTCGCTCGCGAACAGCCGCATCGAGCGCAGCACCAGGTCCTGCGGCATGCCGCCGAAGTTCATCCAGCAGATGACGTTGTTGACCCCGGCAAGCTCGCTCAGCCGGCGCAGCTTGCGGACGACGGTCTGCGGCCCGCCGAAGATCATCTCGTCGCGCTCGTGCGCCCCGATTGGCCGGAACTGCGCGGTCGATTTCATGTAGTACTCGACGTAGGCCTGGCCGAGCTCGGCCGCCTCCCGGTCGCTCTCGGCGACGAAGACGTGGCGCAGGCAGGTGAAGTCGAACGGCTCCTCGCCCAGCCCCCGCTTGCGGCGCGCCTCGGTCATGAGATCGCAGGTCGCGCGCAGCTCGGGAACGGCGGCCCAGGCGCACAGCAGCCGGTAGTCGTGCTCCACCGCGAACGCGATCTGCTCCGCCGTGCCGAGCCGGGTCGCGATCCAGACCGGCGGATGCGGCTTCTGCAGCGGGCGCGGCACTAGCGTCAGGCGCGGCACGCTCCAGAACCGGCCCTCGTAGGAGAACTCCTCCGTGGTCCAGACGCCGAGGATGATCTTCAAGGCTTCCTGGAAGCGCGCGAGCTTCTCCTCGATCGGCACGCGCAGGCCGTCGAACTCGTACTTGCGATAGCCCAGCCCGACGCCGAAGTCCAGGCGCCCGCCGCTCAGGACGTCGGCCATCGCCGCGTCCTCCGCGGTGCGCAGCGGATTCTCGAGCGGCAGCACCTTGACCGCCGAGCCGATGCGCACGCGGCGCGTCAGGCGCGCCACCGCGCAGGCCATGGCGAAGGGCGAGGCGCAGACACAGTACTCGCCCTCCACGTTCGGCACGTAGGGCCTGGAGGAGAAATGGTGCTCGGTCAGCCAGACACGGCCGAAGCCGAGGGCCTCGGCCTCGAGGATCTGCTCGATCTGGGCTTCGTAGACTTCGGCCTCGGAGCGCGCCGAGGGCTGCTCGAACAGGTGAAAGGTGCCGAACTGCATCCCTGGTCTCCCCGCGTCCGCGAGGCCGGACGCTTGCGCAAAAATGTTGGCACGGGCGGCCCGATCATGCAATATTCGGAACTGGAGATTTCATCTGACGGAATTGAGCAACTCGCCTCCCGTTTCCGGGAGCGGCCCGCATCCCGACTCGGCGACGCTGCGCGCGTTCGCGCTGCTCGAGCGGCTGGTGGCGGCGCAGAACGCCCCGACGCTGGAGGAGCTGACGCGCGCCTGCGGCCTGCCCAAGCCCACCGTGCACCGCATCCTGGGGCTGCTGATGCGCGGCGGCCTGCTGCAGCGCGCGCCGGCGGACAAGCGCTACGCCGTCGGGCCGCGGCTCTCGGAGTTCGCGCTCGCGGTGCAGATGCGCGCGCCCGGCCGCGCCGAGCGCCACGCCATCCTGTCGCGGCTGGTCGCCGAGATCGGCGAGACCTGCAACCTCACGATGCTCGACGGCGACGAGGTGGTGTACCTCGACCGGGTCGAGACCAGCGCGAGCGTGCGCCTGCATCTGGAGGTGGGATCGCGGGTCCCGCTGCACTGCACGGCGAGCGGCAAGCTGTTTCTCGCGCATCTGCCGGCGCGGCGGCGCCGCGCGCTCCTCGGCGCGGGGCCGTTGCGGCGCTACACGGAGCGCACCTTCACGGAGGTCGGGCGCCTGGAGCAGGCGCTGAAGCGGATCCGCGCCAGCGGCATCGGCACCGACGCCGGCGAGTATCTCGAGGGCACGGTGTGCGTCGCGGTGCCGGTGCCCGATCCGCTGGGCCGCGTGCGCGTCGCGGTGGCGGCGCACGGCCCGGCGCCCCGCATGACGGTGAGGAAGGCGCTCGGCTTCGTGCCGCGGCTGCGTCGCGCGGCCGGCGAGATCGGCGATACTATCGCGCACGAGAAGTCGGTGACAGCGGGGGATCAGGGGAACGGGCGCTTGCGCGCCTGACGGCAGTTCAATCACCAGTCGGAGGAGGGGTCCATGAAACACGTAGCGCATGCCGTTCGCAGCATAGGCAAGGTGGCGGTCCTGGGCTGGGGCGTAGGCCTGGCCGCGCTGCTCGCGTCGCCGGGGGATGCGTCGGCGCAGAGCCAACGCATGAGGATGCAGACCGGGGTGCCCGCCGCGGCCGACGAGTTCAAGATGCTGCAGAAGTTCGCGCGGCGCGTCGACGCCATGACCAACGGGCGGCTGAAGATCGAGGTGCTGCCCGATGGCGCGGTGGTCGGCGCGTTCGAGGTGCTCGACGCGGTGGACAAGGGACTGGTCGAGGCCGGGTTCTCCTGGTCGCACTACTGGTCGGGCAAGCACCCGGCCGGGATGCTGTTCGGCTCGCCCTCGGGCGGCGCGGGGCTGGGCCTGGACCAGCTCGCCTACATGTCCTGGTATCTCGAGGGCGGCGGCAAGGAGCTGCACAAGGAGTGGATCGACCAGCATCTCAAGGTGAACCTCGTCGCCTTCATGATCCAGCCGGTCGGCCCCGAGGCGCTGGGCTGGTTCAAGGAGCCGATCCGCAGCCTCGATGACCTGCGCAAGCGCCGTTTCCGCACGCCGCCGGGAATCCCGGGCGCGATCTACAAGGAGATGGGCGTGCCCGCGGTAGCGATGCCCGGCGCCGAGATCATCCCGTCGGCCGAGCGCGGCGTGCTGGATGCGGCCGAGTGGTGCTGCCCGGTCACCGACCTCGCCTACGGCTTCCAGCGCGCGTTCAAGTACTACTACCTGCAGGGCCTGCACCAGAACATCGTCAACGCGGACATCTATATCCACAAGGGGTTCTGGGCGAAGCTGCCCAAGGACGTGCAGGCGATCATCGAGGGCGCCGCGGAGATGTCGATGGCGGACGCGCTCGCCTACCGCATCCGCGCCAACGCGCTGGCCATGATCGAGCTGCAGACCAAGCACGGCGTGCAGTTCATGGAGACGCCGGCGGACTACGCGCCGGCGTTCATGGCCGCGACCAAGAAGGTGCTCGCCGAGGCCGCGGCGAAGAACGCATTCTTCAAGAAGGTGCTGGATTCGCAGACCGTCTTCGCGCAGCAGGTGATGCCGTACTGGTCGAGCATCCAGAAGCTCAACTCCTCGCTTGGCGAGGCCTACGTCAAGACGCTGAAGAAATAGCGGGGCCCGGGTGCAAGGAAGGGCGGCCTGCGGGCCGCCTTTTTTTTCAGAGGTGCCGCTGCGTCTGCTCAATAGGGCACGTCGCCGGCGACGGTGGTGCGGTGCATGTGCCGCCGCACGGAGAAGTCGTAGTCGGCGAGGGCGTAGTGCATGGTGCAGCGGTTGTCCCAGAACACGAGGTCGTTGACCCGCCACCGGTGGCGGTAGACGAACTCGGGGCGCGTCGCATGCCGGAACAGGAGCTCGAGGATCGGCCGGCTTTCGTCTGGCGTCATGCCGACGATGTCGGTCGTGAAGCCCGGGTTGATGTACAGCGCCTTGCGGCCGGTCACGGGGTGAGTGCGGATCACCGGGTGCTCGACGGGCGGCGTCTTCGCGCGCTGCTCTGCGGTGAGCGGAGGACGTTCCTTGAGCTGCGCGAAATACGTATCGTACGCGTGGCTGTAGTCGTGCACCGCCCTCAGCCCGCCGAGAAAGGCCCGCATCACCGGCGAGAGCGTGTCGTAGGCAAGGTACATGTTCGCCCACATCGTGTCGCCGCCGATCTCCGGCATCTCGCGACACAGGAGCAGCGAGCCGAGTGAAGGCTTCGGCATGTAGGAGAGGTCCGAATGCCAGTACTGGCCGGCGTAGACCGCGCCCTTGAGCCTGCCCTCCTCCCTGACGTTGGAGACGACCAGCACCTCGGGATGCCCCGGCAGGTTGAACTCGCCGACGACGTGGGATTCCAGCGGGCCGAACTGGCGGCTGAAGGCGATATGCTCCTCGGGCGTGAGCTCCACGCCGCGAAACAGCAGGATGCAATGCTCGCCGAGCGCCTGGTGCAGCCTCTGCACCACCTCGCTCGCGAGCGCGCCGCGCAGATCGGCGCCGACGACCTCCGCGCCGCAGGCGGCCGAGAGGGGTCGGATCGACAGCATGCCGCCATGATAATACCCGCACGCGGAGTCCCGCCCTGCCGCCTGAAATCCTAGCGACCGCCGCGCTCGTGACCGCCGTCACCTATCTCGTGTTCGGCATGACCGGCTTCGGCTCCACGCTGCTGGCGCTGCCGCTGCTGGTGCATCTGATGCCGCTCAAGTTCGCGGTGCCGATGCTCCTGCTGCTCGACGTGGTGGCCGGACTGCTGCTGATCTCCCGCGCGCGGCGCGGCTTGCGCCTCGATGAGCTCGGGCCGCTGCTCCCGTTCATGCTCGCCGGGATTGCGCTGGGCCTGACGCTGCTGATCCGGCTTCCCGAGGCGCCCCTGCTCGGCGCGCTGGGCGTCCTGCTCGTCGCCTACGCCGGCTACGGGGTCCTGCGCCGCTCCGGCCCCCCGCGGCTCTCGCGCGCCTGGAGCGCGCCCGCAGGGCTTGCCGCGGGGGTGCTCGGCGCGCTGTTCGGGACGGGCGGCCCGCTGAGCGCGCTCTACCTCGGGGGCCGGCTCCGGAGCAAGGACGAGTTGCGCGCCACCACCGCCGCGGCCGTGCTGCTGAATACGTCCACCCGGGCCGTGCTTTTCGGGGCGGCGGGCCTGCTGACCCAGGAGGGCCTGCTGCTGTCGGCTGCGCTGCTGCTCCCCTCCGTCCTGGCGGGGCTGTTTCTCGGCGGCAGGCTGCACGCGCGGGTTCCCTCGGCGCAGCTGGTGCGCGCCGTCTACGTCATCATCGCCGCTGCAGGCATTTCCCTGCTTGTGCGCGTATCCGCCTCCTACTAGGATGGTGCGCATGAAGCAGT
Organism: uncultured Enterobacteriaceae bacterium; assembly: GCA_964583645.1. Taxonomy (GTDB): domain Bacteria; phylum Pseudomonadota; class Gammaproteobacteria; order Burkholderiales; family SG8-39; genus RBG-16-66-20. The sequence continues at coordinate 992 of CAZOWR010000010.1, read as the reverse complement.
CCTGGATCGAGGCAGCGGCCTACGAGGCGCATCGCCTTGCCGCGACCACCCACCCGGCGGACGTGCGCAAGGGGCTGCAGCAGGCCTTCGAGCGCGAAACCAGCGTGCTGCCGAAGTTCGTCATGCAATCGATCGTCGAGAACTCGCAGGTGGCGCAGCAGGATCAGCGACCGATCTGCGCCGACGTCGGTCTGCTGCGCGTGTACGTCGTCGCCGGCAACGAGGCGCGGGTCGAGGGCGGCTTCGTGGCGCTGGAACAGGCCATCCGGCGGGCCACCGTGCGCGTGACGCGCGACCTCGCATTGCGCTCCAACCGCGTCCATCCCCTGACGCGGAAGAATCCGGGCAACAACCTCGGCGTCTTCGCGCCGAACGTCGAGTACCGCTTCGAGCCGGACGCCGACTGGATCGAGCTGGCGGCGGTTCACAAGGGGGGGGCGTTCGGCAGCGACTTTCGCATGATGGTCGACGGCGACGGCCTCAACGGCGTGAGGAAGGGCCTGGTCGATGCCATCGCGGAATTCGGGCGCAGGGGGTTGACCTGCCCGCCCGTCATCATCGGCGTCGGGATCGGCGGGACCAAGGACCAGGCCTTCAGCATCGCCAAGCAGGCGGCGGTGCTGCGCCCGATCGGCGATCGGCACCCCGAACCGGAGGTGGCGGGGCTCGAGGACGAGCTGTTCGATCTCGCGAACTCGCTCGGCCTGGGCGCGATGGGCTACTCGGGTACGGGGGGCTATGCGCTCGACGTGCACGTCGAGATCGCCTACACGCACAGCGCCCTGACGCCGCTCGGCATCCACCAGCTCTGCCAGGCCGCGCGGCGCGGCGTGGTGCGGATCCACGCCGACGGCACGATCGAGGCGCGCGAGGCGCCGAGCTGGTTCAGCGAGCACCACCGCCGGTCCGGACTGTGAAGACCTGTAGGCTCCAGATCCCGCTCGCCGAGGACGCGGTGCGCGAGTTGCGCGTGGGGGACGTCGTGTTTCTCG
>CAZOWR010000009.1:0-30391 GCA_964583645.1 uncultured Enterobacteriaceae bacterium | reverse complement strand
TGGCGGTGAACAAGCTGCGCAGCGCGCTCACCATGCTCGGCATCATCATCGGCGTGGCCGCGGTGATCGTCATGATCGCCGTGGGGGCGGGCGCGCAGGCGCGCGTCGAGGAGCAGATCAAGGCGCTGGGCTCGAACCTGCTGCTGATCCTCTCGGGCGCGCGCACGCAGGCGGGCGTGCGCCTCGGCCTGGGCTCGAGCTACACGCTCTCGGAGGAGGACGCGAACGCCATCAACCGCGAGATCCCGGAGGCGCGCGCGGCGCCCGCGGTGCGCGGCGGCGCGCAGGTAATCTGGGGCAACGCCAACTGGTCGACGCAGATCTACGGCACCACGCCGGACTACCTCGAGGTGCGCCAGTGGGCGCTCGCCGCGGGCCGGGCCTTCGAGCCCGCGGAGATGGCGGGCGCCGGCAAGGTGTGCATCGTGGGGCAGACGGTGGTGAAGCAGCTCTTCGGCGGCACCGACCCGGTCGACCAGGTGATCCGCATCAAGCGCGTGCCCTTCACCGTGATCGGCGTGCTCGAAACGAAGGGCCAGAGCATGATGGGCACCGACCAGGACGACATCATCCTGGTGCCGCTCGCCACCGCGCGCAACCGGGTGCTGGGCTCCGCCACCCTCGCCAAGCAGCGCGCGGTGACCACCATCTGGGTCAAGGTCGCGGAGGGCTACGACACCAGGGCCGCCGAGGAGCAGGTGCGCGCGCTCCTGCGCCAGCGCCACCGGCTGCAGCCCGGCGCCGACGACGATTTCTCGCTGCGCAACCTCGCCGAGATCATGGCGGCACAGGAGGCCTCCAGCCGGGTGCTCGCGCTGCTGCTCGCGGCGGTGGCCTCGGTGTCGCTGCTGGTGGGCGGCATCGGCATCATGAACATCATGCTGGTCTCGGTCACCGAGCGCACGCGCGAGATCGGCCTGCGCATGGCGATCGGCGCGCGCACGCGCGACATCCTCGGCCAGTTCCTGGTCGAGGCGGTGACGCTGTCGCTGATCGGGGGCCTGGCCGGCATCCTCATCGGGCTCGCCGGCGCCTGGGCGATCGCCGCGGTCGCGGGCTGGCGCGTGCTGCTCTCGCCCGAGTCGGTGATGCTCGCCGCCGCCTTCGCCTTCGCGGTGGGCGTCTTCTTCGGCTTCTACCCGGCGCGCAAGGCCGCGCGCCTCAACCCGGTGGAGGCGCTGCGCTTCGAGTGAGCCGGCGGCGCAGGCTCTCGAGGTTGGCGCGCGACTGCGCGAGCCCCGGGTCGGCGCGCAGCGCATCCTCGTAGCACCGCGCCGCCTGGCGCAGGGCCCCGTGCTGCTCCAGCAGGCAACCGAGGTTGTTGGCTGCCTTGGCGAGGCCCGGGTCGAGCTCGAGCGCCCTGCGGTAGGCGTCCATCGCCTCTACGAACCTGACCAGCTCCTGCAGCGTGCAGCCGAGCATGTAGTGGAACCTCGCCACCGCGCCGTTGGCGGCGATGGCGGCGGCGAGCGCGTGCAGCGCCAGGTCGCGCTGCTGCGACTCGTGGGCCACGTCCCAGAGGAGGGTCAGCGCCTCCTCGTGATCGGGACGGCCGCCGAGGATTTCCCGGCACGCGGCGATCGCCTCCTGCGGCCTGCCCTCGGCCCGGTGCTCGCGGGCGCTCGCCAGCAGCTGCGCCGTGCGCTCCTGCCCGAGCGGCGCGCGCCGCGCGCTCTCGCGCAGCTTCGCCTGCCACAGGTCGAGGTAGCACTGCTCCAGCCCCTGCACGAACCCCCGTTCGTCCATCAGCGGCGAGCGGCGCATGCGGGTGCGCATTCCCTGGCGCAGGGCGGCCAGCCGCGCAACGTCGCCGGCGAGCGCCACGGCGGTGCGCACGTACCCGTCCGCGTCGCGCGCGACCAGCTCGCCCAGGCCGACCGCGCCGAGCAGGCTCGCGCCGACGCGCGCGGCGTGCCGGCTCCCGGCAAGCGTGACCACCGGCACGCCCATCCAGAGCGCCTCGCAGGTGGTCGTGGTGCCGTTGTAGGGGAAGCTGTCGAGCGCGACGTCGACCTCCTGGTAGGCGGCCAAGTGCCGCTCCACCGCCGGCTCCCAGCCGCGCAGCACGAGCCGCGCCGGCTCGATGCCGGCGCCCTCGAAGCGGCTGCGCACGGCACGCGCCACGGAGGCGAACGCGAGCGGCCTCGCCTTGAGGAGGAGCCGCGAGCCAGGCAGCGCCGCGAGGATTCTCGCCGCCGCGTCGAAGAACGGGTCGGAGAGCTTCTGGAAGTTGCTGAAGCAGCCGAAGGTCGGGCTCCCCGCGCGCTGCGCGGGCGGCGGCGTGAGCGCATGGATCTCCGGGCCGGGCCGGTAGCACAGGAACGGCCCCGGCAGGCGCGCGAGCCGCTCCGTGTGCCAGCGCTCGGACTCGCCAGGCGGATCGGCGATCGCGTCGCTGATGCGGTAGTCGATCGCGGCGAGCCCCGTGGTATTCGGGTACCCGAGGTAGGTGAGCTGCAGCGGCGCGGGCCGCAGCGCGAACACCCGCAGCCGCCGCCAGGCCATGTGTCCGGCGAGGTCGACGAGCAGGTCGATGCGGTCGGCGCGGATGCGCCGCGCGAGGTCGGCGTCGGACTGCCCGCCGCACTCGGCCCACCGGTCGGCGAGCATGCGCAGGCCCGCAGTGACCGAATCCGCCTCGGGGTGGGTGAAATAGCAGAACACCTCGAAGCGCTTGCGGTCGTGCCGGGCGAGGATCGGCAGCATGAAGCTCGACACGACGTGCGAGCGGAAATCGGGCGAGACGTAGCCGACGCGCAGGCGCCGGGGCCAGGACGGGTCCGGGGCCGGCGGCACGGCCGGCTCGGCGTGGCGCTCGCCGAAGCGGCGGTGCTCCTCGAAGATCTCCTGCGGCTGGCAGTCCGCGCTGTAGTTCAGCGTCAACGCGAGGCTGCTCTGCGTGTCGGCGTGAAGCGGCCTGAGCTCTGCCGCGCGCCGGTACGAGGCGATGGCCTCGCGGATGCGGCCAAGCTGGCGCTGGACGTGCGCCAGACTGTAGTGCGCGTGCGGCAGCTCGGGCCCGCGCTCGCGCAGCCGCTCGAGCTCGGCCTGGGCCGCCTCGTAGTCCTCGAGATCGATGAGCGCGCAGGCGAGCTGGTAGCGCAGCGCCGGGTTTCCGGGATCGCGCTCGAGCGCCGCGCGATACGCGGCGGCGGCCTTGCGTCGCTTGGCGCTGCGTCCTGTCCGGTTCATCGACCCGCCGATTGTGCCATGGTCGCTGTGCTAGGCTTTCCCGCATGAGCCCGGCGCTGCGCTGGCTGGGCCGGCTGCTGCCGGCCGTGCAAGAGGACGCCACGCGCATCGCCGAGCGGATGCGCGAAGCCTACCGCCTGCACCAGGCGGGCGAGCTCGACGCGGCGGCGCAGGGCTACGAGCGCATCCTGCGGCTGCGGCCGCAGGATGCCGACGCGCTTTTCCTCCTCGGCGAGATCGAGCACCGGCGCGGGCGGCTCGAGCGCGCGATCGGGCTGCTCGAGCAGGCCGTGGAGGCGAACCCCACGCTGCCCGCATTTCAGCGCGAGCTGGGCGCGGCGCTGCAGGCTGCGGGCCGCCTGCCGCAGGCTGCCGAGCGCTACGCCAGGGCGCTGGAGCTCGAGCCGGGCGACCTTGCCTCGCACGTCGACCTCGCCGCCGTGCTGGTGTCCCTCGGCAGGCACGAGGCGGCGCAGACGCATTGCCGGCGCGCGCTCGTGCTCGATCCGCGCGCGGTCGCCGCGCACGTCAACCTGGGCTCGGCGCTGGAGGGCCTCGGCCAGCCTGCCGAGGCCGAGGCGTGCTACCTGAAGGCGCTCGAGATCGAGCCGGGCTGCGCCCAGGCCCACTGCAACCTCGGCACGGCGCGCCTCAAGCTCGGGCGCGTCGGCGAGGCGCGCGCCAGCCTCGAGCGGGCCATCGCGCTCGACGCGGACCTGTACGAGGCGCACCTCAACCTCGGCAGCGTGCTGCTCGAGGAAAAGCAGCTCGGCGCGGCGCGCGAGGCCTTCGGCGCCGCGCTCGCCCTCAAGCCCGGCGCGGCGATCGCGCTGTGCAACCTCGGCTACGTGCTCGAGCGCGAGAGCGACTTCGAGGGGGCGATGCGCTGCTACGAGGAGGCGCTCGCCGCCGATCCGAACTGGGTCCAGGCGCACGTCCACCGGGGCGGCCTGCTGCTCGCGACCGAGCAGTTCGAGGAGGGCTGGCGCGAGCTCGAGTGGCGGCTGCGCCTGCCCGGGAACCAGCGGCTGCACCAGCGCTTCGCGATCCCGCGCTGGGACGGGACATCGCTCGCCGCGCGCAGCATCCTCGTGTACGGCGAGCAGGGCCTGGGCGACGAGATCATGTACGCGTCCTGCCTGCCGGAGCTGGTCGCGCAGGCGCGGCACTGCGTGCTGGACTGCGACCGGCGGCTCGAGGGCCTCTTTCGGCGCTCGTTCCCGGGCGTCACGGTGCACGGCGGCACGCAGTCGGACCCCGCGGACTGGCTCGCCGCGGCGGGATGGGTGGACTGCAAGATCCCCTCGCCCAGCCTGCCGCTTTACCTGCGCCGCTCGGCAGCCGACTTCCCGCGCCACGCCGGTTACCTGCGCGCCGATGCCGGCCGGGTCGCGCACTGGCGGGAGCGGCTCGCAGCGCTGGGGCCGGGCCTGAAGGTAGGCCTGTCGTGGCGCGGCGGCCTGCGCAAGACGGCGCGCGTCTGGCGCTCGCTCGAGCTCGAGCAGCTGCTGCCGGTGCTGCGCGCGCGAGGCTCGCATTTCGTCTGCCTGCAATACGGCGAGTGCAGCGAGGAGCTCGCGCGGCTCGAGCGCTCGCACGGGACCCGCATCCATCACTGGCCGGAGGCGATCGAGGACTACGAGGAGACCGCCGCGCTGGTGTGCGCGCTCGATCTCACGCTGAGCGTCTGCACGGCGCTGGTGCACCTCGCGGGCGCGCTCGGCCGGCCGGTGTGGGTGATGGCGCCGCTGCGGCCGGAGGCGCGCTACGGCCTGCGCGGCGAATCCATGCGCTGGTATCCTTCGGCGAGGATGTTCCGCCAGGCCGCGCTCGACCACTGGACGGGCGTCATCGACAGGGTGGCCCGCGAGCTGGCGCGGGCCGCGGAGCTCAGGTGAACCTCGAAGACTACGAGAAGCTCGACCCGCGCTGCATCGTGAAGCAGGGCGGCGTAGAGGTCGTCTACGCCACGCCGACCACCGCCGCCAGATGGCGCGTCGACACGCTGTTCGAGAAGGAGCCGGTGACGATCGACTGGATCGCCCGCATCAGGCCCGGCGAGGTGCTCGCCGACGTCGGCGCCAACGTCGGCATGTACACGATCTGGGCGGCCCGCACGGCGGGCGCGCAGGTCTATGCCTTCGAGCCCGAGTCCCTCAACTACGCGCTGCTCAACCGCAACATCCTGTACAACAAGGTCGCCGACCGCGTGCACGCCTACTGCCTCGCGCTTTCGGACCACCAGGGGCTGGGCGAGCTGCACCTGTCGCGCTTCGTCGCGGGCGGCTCCTGCCATCAGCTCGACGAGAAGGTGGACCCTTTCCTGCGCCCCGCCGAGCCCGTCTTCACGCAGGGTTGCGTGGCGGCGACGCTCGACGGGGTCGTCGAGTCCGGCAAGGTGCCGCTGCCGCAGCACATCAAGATCGACGTCGACGGCTTCGAGCCGAACGTCGTGCGCGGCGCCGCCGCCGCGCTGCGCTCGGGCGGCGTGCGCTCGCTGCTCATCGAGGTCAACCCGGCGCTGCCCGAGCACCTCGCCATGGTGAGGCAGCTCAACGCGATGGGCTTTCGCCACGATCCCGAGCAGGTCCGGCGCGCGACGCGCGCCGGCGGCCCTTTCGCAGGATGCGCCGAGTATGTCTTCGCACGCTGAGCAGCACACGCTCTACCAGATCGCCAACGCGCCGCTGCGCGAGTACCCGTTCCCGCATCTCGTGGTCTCCGGGGTGTTCGATCCGCCGTACTACGACAGACTGATCGAGAACCTGCTGCCTGCCGAGCTCATGAAGCCGATCCGCTCGGCGCGCCCCGTCGCCGGAAAGTACTCGGACGCGCGCTACGTGTTCGCCCTGGAGCCTGAGGCGCTGGCCGCGCTGCCCCGGCCGTACTCCGACTTCTGGCTGGAGCTCGCGGGGTGGCTGCTGGGCGGTTCGTTCCTCGAAGCGCTGCTGCACAAGTTCCAGCCGCAGCTCGACCTGCGCTTCGCAGCCGCCAAGCCGCGGATCTACCGCGAGGCCATGCTGGTGGACGACCGCAGCAGCTACTCGCTCGGGCCGCACAGCGACTCGCCGAACAAGGTGCTCACCCTGCTCTTCTATCTGCCTGCGGACGCTTCGCGCCCGCACCTCGGCACCAGCATCTACGTGCCGCGTGACCGCGATTTCCGTTGCCCGGGCGGTCCGCACTACTCGCGCGAGATCTTCGAGCGCGTCACCACCATGCCCTATCTGCCCAACACGCTGTTCGCCTTCTTCAAAACCGACAGCTCCTTCCACGGCGTGGAGCCGATCCGCGAAGCGGGCGACTACCGCCGCCACCTGCTCTTCTACGACGTGAAGTGCGATCTGAAAAGCCTCGCCGCGCAGCCCGCGGCCCCGCAGGCCGCGACCGCGGCGGACAGCCGGCCCACCATCGAATTCACGTTCTAGCGCGGCGCCCCGGTTGGCCTAGAATCACGCCCATGAGCGAGACGCCGAACGCCGTCGCACCGCTGATCAGCGAGGACTACCGGCGCCTGCAGCGCTCGCTGCACGAGAACCCCGACTACGGGATGGCCTCGGTGCAATACGCGCCGCTGGTGGCCGACGTGGTGCGCAAGTACAAGGTGCGCGAGCTGCTCGACTACGGCGCCGGCAAGGGCAGGCTCGGCGAGGAGCTCGAGTGGCTGGTCTCGTGGCCGATCGAGGTGCGGCACTACGATCCGGCGGTGCCGCAATGGGCGGGGCGCCCCGCGCCCTGCGGCTGCGTCGCCTGCGTCGACGTGCTCGAGCACATCGAGCCCGAGCTGCTGCCCAACGTGCTCGATGACCTCGGGCGCGTCACCGCCGGGATCGGCATCTTCACGGTGCACACCGGGCCCGCCGTGAAGGTGCTCGCCGATGGCCGCAACGCGCACCTCATCCAGCAGCCGCCACGCTGGTGGCTGCCGCAGATCCTGGAGCGCTTCGAGCTGCTGAAGTTCTCGCGCATGGCGAACGGCTTCCTAGTCCTGGTCCGCGCCCAGGGGAACTGAGGGCGCGCGCGCTTTCAGCCGGGCGGCGCGCCAACGAGGCGCGCGAGGTTGGCGGCCACGGCGTCGATCACCGGCTGCCATTGCCCGAACGCGGGCTGGCGGAAGATCCGCACCGAGGGGTACCAGGGCATCGTCTCCCCCCTGTAGCCGTAGCGCCACTCGGGGCTGTGCGGTGCCATCACCCACACCGGGCGGCCGAGCGCCCCGCCGAGGTGCACCAGGGACGTGCAGACGGCAACCACGTGATCGAGAGCGCAAGCGAGCGCCGCGGTCTCGCCGTAGTCGTCGATCGCCTCCTGCCAGTGCTCGATGTGCACCGCGTGGCGCTCGCCGAGCGCGGCGAGCTCGGCCTCGGCTTCGTCGGTGTACTGCAGGCTGACGAAGCGCACGCCGGGCACGCGCAGGACGGGGAGCAGCTGCTCGAGCGCAATCGAGCGCAGCTCGCGCCGCGTCACGCGCAGCCCCCCGGTCCAGGACAGGCCGACCTTGAGTCCCGGCCCCAGCGCCGCGAGCCGCGCACGCCAGTGCGCCACGCGCGCGGGATCGGCCGCGAGGTAGCCGGAGTGGCGCGGAAAGTCCGCGAGGCTCCTGCGGCGCAGCCGCGGCAGGCTGCCGGCGTCGACCTCGAGCTCGATGCCGAGCCCGCGCAACGCGTGTGGAATGCTGCGGTCGGGAATCGAGCCGAAGACCGTGGCGGAGGGAAAGGAGCGCGCGAAGAGCGCGCGCAGCCTTGGATCGCACTCGAGCACGCAGTGGCGCGCAGCGGCGATCAGCTCCGGCAGGATCGAGGCGAACATGATCTCGTCACCCAGGCCCTGCTCGCGCCGGATCAGCAGCGTGCGCCCGGCGAGCGGCGCTCCGTCCCAGCGCTCGAGGCCGCTCGGGCCGAGCTTGAAGTAGCCGCCGCTGATCTGGCGCAACTCGTAGCCGTCCCACCCGGCGCCGAAATCCCCCGCGAGCAGGCTGGCGAGCGCGCGATGGAAGCGCGGGCGGGGCGCGCGCGGGGCGATGCCCAGCGCGCGATCGAAGTCGGCGAACGCCTCGTCGATCCGGCCCAGCACCTGCAGCGCGCAGGCGCGCATGTCGCAGAGCTCGGCATCCTCCGGGCGCAGCGTCGCGGCGGCGTCGTAGCACTCGAGCGCGCGCTGCGGGTCGTTCAGCTTGAAGTGCGCGAAGCCGAGCATCAGGCGGGCCTCGTACGAGCCCGGGTCGCGCTCGACGGCGCGCCTCGCCACGGCGAGCGCCCGGTCGCACAGATCCTTCTCGACGAGCAGCGTGACGAGCTGCCGCAGGGGGCCCGCCATGCCGGGAGCCGCCGCGTGCGCGCGACGCAGCTGGGCCATGGCCTCGTCCGGTGCGCCCGCCTCGCGCAGCGCAAGGCCGAGATTGAAGCGCGCCACCGCCGAGCGCGCATCGATGCCGAGCGCGCGCCGGTAGCACTCTATGGCGCGCCCCGGGTCGCCGCGCGCCAGGTGCACGTTGCCGAGCTCGTTCCAGCCGTCGTGGCTCGCCGGGTCGAGCGCGATCGCCCGCTCCAGGCTGCGCAGCGCCCCCGCGTGGTCGGCGCGCTTCTGGCGCGCGATCGCGAGGTCGACCAGCGAGCTCGCGCGGCGCCCGCGCCATTGCCGCAGCGGGACGGCGAGTACGCTGCGCAGGAGGCTGGCGAGCATGCGGCCGGGGTCTGTTGAGCGGGTCCGGCATCGGCGGTTGACCGTGCCGGCAAGGCACACCATAATCCAGCGCCTCGCAATTGTGAACCGGCGTGACGCTGTGCGTGACGTGCGTCACGCCGTCTCCGGCCCTCATGGGACTGTTCGGTTCGGTTTCAGGCAAGCAGATCGACGAGTTCGCCAAGGCGCTGGCGCGCGAGATCGCCTCGCGCTGCCCCCCGGCGCCCGGCGAAGGCGGCGGCCGGCCCGACGTTCCGCCCAGACGCCTCACCACCGCGATCGACGAGGTCTGCGCAAAGGCGCTCGGCTTCAAGAACCTGCACCGGCTCGGCATCTACCGCAAGGCCCGCCTCGGCAACACGTTCCGCTGGGAGCTGACCGACCTCGGCTACGACAAGCGCTTCGCCGAGGAGCTCACCCAGCGCCTGGTCGTCCACATCGCGCGCAAGGCCTGAGGCGGAGCCCCCGGCCCTGCGGCTGAACCGCGGATCGAGCGCGCGCGCCGCAGGCAGCGTCGCGCGCCCGCGGTCCGCCGACGGAAAGCCCCGATGATCACGCAGCGCAACGCGCTCTACCTCCTGTTCACGCTCTCCGGGTTCTCGGGGCTCATCTACGAGTCGATCTGGAGTCACTACCTGAAGCTGTTCCTCGGGCATGCCGCCTATGCGCAGACGGTGGTGCTCGCCACGTTCATGGGCGGCATGGCGCTGGGCTCGTGGGTGAGCAGCCGCTGGTCGGCGCGCTGGCCCAACCTGCTGCTCGGCTACGCGCTCGCGGAAGGGTTGATCGGGCTGTGCGGCATCGTGTTCCACCAGGCCTTCGTCGTGCTCACCGAGTTCAGCTACAACGCCGTCATCCCGGCCCTGGGCTCCGCCGGCGCCGCGACGCTGTTCAAGTGGTCGGTCTCGGCGCTGCTCATCCTGCCCCAGTCGGTGCTGCTCGGCATGACGTTTCCCCTGGTGGCGGCGGGCATGATCCGGCTCTTCCCGGAGCGCAGCGGCGGCACCCTCGCGATGCTCTACTTCACCAACAGCCTGGGCGCTTCAGTCGGGGTGCTGGCAAGCGGCTTCTTCCTGATCGAGCGCGTCGGCCTGCCGGGCACGATCCTCAGCGCCGGCCTGATCAACATCGCGCTCGCCCTCGTCGTCTGGCTGCTCGCGGGGAAGCGGCCCGCGCCTGCGGCGCCCGCGGCGGCGCGCGGCGCCGGCGCCTCTGCCGACCGGGGGGCGGGGCTGTACCTCGCCGTCGCGCTGCTCACCGGGGCGGCCTCCTTCATCTACGAGATCGGCTGGCTGCGGATGCTCGCCATGGTGCTGGGCTCCTCCTCGCACGCCTTCGAGCTGATGCTGAGCGCGTTCATCCTCGGGCTCGCCCTGGGCGGGCTGTGGATCCGCGGGCGCATCGACGCCATCGCCCGGCCGGAGCGCTTTCTCGGCATCGTCCAGGTGGTGATGGGACTGCTCGCGCTCGCCACGCTGCCGCTTTACGACCAGACCTTCCACGTCATGACATGGCTGCTGCAGGTGCTGACCCGCACCGACGCCGGCTACACCCTGTTCAACGTCGCGAGCCATCTCATCTCGCTCGGCGTGATGCTGCCCGCGGCGTTCTGCGCCGGGACCACGCTGCCGCTGATCACGCACTGCCTGCTGCGCAGCGGCTCGGGCGAGCGCGCCATCGGCGCGGTGTACGCGGCCAACACCGTCGGCGCGATCCTCGGCGTGGTAGCCGCGGTCCACGTCGGCATGCCCGGGCTCGGGCTCAAGGGCCTGATGTCCTTCGGCGCGGCGCTGGACGTGGCGCTCGGCCTGCTGCTCCTGTGGCGGCTCGCCGGCCCGCGCTGGGAGCCGGCGCTCGCGAGCGCGATCGGCGTGGGCGCGATCGGCGCCACCCTCGCGCTGGTGCAGCTCGATCCGTACAAGATGGCTTCCGGCGTCTACCGCACCGGCACGCTGTTCGAGCCGGGCTCGGCGCGCATCGAATACCACGGCGACGGCAAGACCTCGTCGGTGAGCCTGGTGCGGGTGGGGGACAGGTTGAGCCTGCACACCAACGGCAAGCCGGACGCCTCGCTCAATGTCTCCGGTAAAGGGCCGCCGCGACCCGACGAGCTGGCGCAGATCCTGAGCGCCGTGCTGCCGCTCGCGGCGCACCCGCGGCCGCGCACCGCGGCCAACATCGGCTTCGGCTCGGGCGCGACCAGCCACGTGCTGCTCTCCAGCAGCGCGCTGCGCGAGGTCGACTCCATCGAGATCGAGCCGTTCGTGGTCCGGGCCGCGCGCGGCTTCATGCCGCGCAACGCGCTCGCCTACACCGATCCGCGCAGCCGCATCTACTACGAGGACGCGAAGACCTTCTTCTCGATCTTCGACAAGCGCTACGACATCATCGTCTCGGAGCCGTCCAACCCCTGGGTGAGCGGCACCGCGAGCCTGTTCACCGAGGAGTTCTACGCCCGCGTGCGGCGCCACCTCAACGCGGGCGGGGTGTTCGCGCAGTGGCTGCAGATGTACGAGATCAACCCGGGGCTCGTGGCCTCGATCCTCAAGGCGCTCGCCCGGCACTTCCCCGACTACACGGTGTACGCGGCGACCGACATCGACTTCGTCGTGCTGGCACGGCGCGAGGGGCGCGCCGAGCTCGCGCCCGAGCGCGTGCTCGCCGAGCCGCGGCTCGCGCGCGAGCTCGAGCGCGTCGCGATCCGCACGCCGGCGGACCTGGCGCTGCACCGTCTTGCCACGCGCGCCGCGCTGCAGCCCTACTTCAACAGCCTGCCCGTCCCCGCCAACTCCGATTATTTTCCGTACCTCGAGTTCCACGCGCCCAGGGCGCGCTTCGTCAAGGAGTGGGTAGGCCTGGCGCTCGACCATGCGATCGCTCCGATACCCGCGCTGGAAATGTTGAGCGCGGCGCCCGCGGTGGAAGGGCACACCACTCCGGGGTCGCGGTCGTGGCTGCGCAAGTCGCTGCAGCGCCAGGTTGCCCAGTCCTTGACCGGCTACCTGCTGACGGGTCAGCCCGCGGAGATCGGCGGCGCCACCGAGGATCTGAGGGCCCAGGCCCGGCTTGCACGGCTCCTGCTGCTGGAGTGCGCGCGGCCCGAGCTCCTCGCGCAGGCGCACGAGACTGCGTTCGTCCTCGCGAAAGTCGTCATCCCGGTGCTCGGCCCGGGCGAGCTGCGTCCGCTGTGGAGGCGCGTCCTGGAGGCGCCGTGCGCCGGGCGGCACTCCGAGGGGGCGCGGGCCTGGATCGAGCTCTACGCCGCGCTCTCGGACCGCGACGCGCCGGCGATGGTGCGCAGGGCCGAGGCGCTGCTCGCCTCCCGAGCGGAGGGCGACGCGGAGCGGGTCGCGTATCTCCTCGCCGCCGCCGTGACCGGCAGGCTCGCCCAAGGCGACCGCGAGGGGGCGCTCCGAGCCTGGACGGATCACTCGGGAAGGCTGCCGCCGCGCCTGGGATTCCAGCTCGAGTTCCTTGCCGGCTATCTCGCCGGAAAGTGACGAGATTCGTCAGCGAGTGGCAGAGCTGGGCAGTTTCCGGCTCTGTGAAATAGTTGTTTACCATTTATAATCATAGTGTTGCATCACATGCGCCTTGGCACGCAACCTGCTTCCGTGTTCGCAGGTCGCGGCGCAGTGGCGGGTGCGGCTTCGGTCAACCAAACAGGAGAGCTTGATGAAGAGCCTACAGAAGGGTTTCACGCTGATCGAGCTGATGATCGTGGTCGCGATCATCGGCATCCTGGCTGCGGTCGCCATCCCGGCGTATCAGGACTACATCGCCCGCGCGCAGGTCTCCGAGGCGGTGAGCCTGACGGCCTCGGGCAAGACGCCCATGGCCGAGTACTACAACGACAAGGGCCTGTGGCCGGCGACGGCGTCGGACGTGATGGGGACCGTTTCGGGCAAGTACGTCAGCTCGATCACCATCTCTACGGGCGCGAGCCTCACCACGTCGACCCTCGAGCTGACCGCGAAGATGAAGGGCTCGGGCGTCAACTCGGCGCTGATCGACAAGACGCTGATCCTGAGCACCGCGGACGGCGGCAAGAGCTGGACCTGCACCGGCGGCGACATCGACAGCAAGCACCGGCCGGCGGCCTGCCGCTAGCACTGGGCTGACGGTGAAGGGAAAGGGGCCCGCGCGGTATTGGCGGGCCTTTTTCATTTTTCCCGTGCCGGAGCGCCGCGTGCTGAGAATTCACAGGGGGTTCACGCTGATCGAGCTGATGATCGTGGTCGCGATCATCGGCATCCTCGCGGCCGTGGCAATCCCGGCCTACCAGGACTACATCGCCCGCGCGCAGGTATCAGAAGCGATAAACCTGACGGCCGCGGCAAAGACACCGCTGACGGAGTATTACAACAACCAGGGGCTCTGGCCAGGGTCGGCCTCGGACGCGCTGGGCGCGACCTCCGGAAAGTACGTCAGCTCGATCACCATCTCGGCGGGCGCGAGCCTCACCGCGTCGACCCTCGAGCTGACCACGAAGATGAAGGGCAGCGGCGTCAACGCCGCGCTCATCGACAAAACGCTGGTCTGGGGGACTTCGGACGCCGGCAAGAGCTGGACCTGCACCGGCGGCACGATCGACACCAAGCATCGCCCGGCGGCCTGCCGCTAGCGCCGGCCGGCGCCGGCGGGTCAGGGGACGTAGCCCGGGATCTTCGCCTCGTCGACCTCGTCGATCTGCTCCTTGTCGAGGAACGTCTCGGCGTAGCGGCGGTAGACCCTGCGGCGCACGAACACGTCGAACAGGTCCGGGTCGATGTGGCCGTTCAGCCTGAACCGGCCCAGGATCTCGAGCGACTCCGAGAGCGTCTTGCCCTTCTTGTAGGGCCGGTCGCGCGCGGTGAGCGCCTCGAAGATGTCGGCGATCCCCATGACCCGCGCCTGCACCGACATCTGCTCGCGCGTCAGGCCCTTCGGGTAGCCCTTGCCGTCCATGCGCTCGTGGTGGCCGCCCGCGTACTCGGGGACGTTGCGCAGGTGCTTGGGCCAGGGCAGCGCCTCCAGCATCTTGATGGTCGCCACGATGTGATGGTTGATCACCTGGCGCTCCTCCTGCGTCAGGGTCCCGGCGCGGATGGTCAGGTTCTTCAGCTCGTCCTCGCTGAGGAAGTTCGCCTCGTGGCCCGAGACGTCGGTCCAGCGGTAGCGCGCGATCGCGCGCACGCGCTCCAGGTCGGCTTCGCGCATCGCCTCGCCGCCGATGTTGCAGGCGCGCAGGAACGCGCGGTCGTCGTCGAAGCGCCGCAGCCGCTCGCGGTAGCGCGCGTCGGCGGCGGCGAGCTCGTGCGGGCGCGCGCCGCGCGCAGCGAGCAGCGCCTTCTCCTTGAGCAGCTCGATCTCGGCGTCGCGCTTCAGGATCTCGAAACGCGTATCGAGGAGGTGGATGCGATCGAACAGCGTCTCGAGCTTGGTGGCCTTGTCGACCACGTGCACCGGGGTCGTCACCTTGCCGCAGTCGTGCAATAGCCCGGCGATCTTCAGCTCGTAGCGGTCCTTGTCGCTCATGGTGAACGCGGCGAGCGGCCCGGCGCCGGTCTCGTTCACGGCCTCGGCGAGCATCATGGTGAGCTGCGGCACCCGCTGGCAATGCCCGCCGGTGTAGGGCGATTTCTCGTCGATCGCCATGTTGATCAGGCTGATGAACGACTCGAACAGCTCCTCGAGCTGGTTGATCAGCATGCGGTTGGTGAGCGCGATCGCGGCCTGCGAGGCGAGCGACTCCGCGAGGCGCTGGTCGGAAGCCGAGAACGGCACGATCTCGCCGGTGTGCGGGTCGGCCGCGTTGAGCAGCTGCAGCACGCCGATGATCTCGTGCTCGTGATTCTTCATCGGCACGGTGAGAAAGGACTTCGAGCGGTAGCCGGTCTTCTTGTCGAAGTTGCGCGTGCCGGAGAAGTCGAACCCCTCCGCGGTGTAGGCGTCGGGGATGTTGACCGTCTTGCCGGTGAGCGCGACGTAGGCCGCGACCATGCCGTGGTTCGGCTTGCCGTCCTTGCCGACGAGGTGAATCGGGTAGAACGGCACCGGGCTTCCCGTGGTGCCGCCGAGGTAGTACTTGAGCGAGGTGGTGCGCACGATCTCGAATCGCAGCGTGCCCTCCTCGGTGAGCCGGTACAGCGTCCCGCCGTCGGCGCGCGTGATGGTCTTGGCCGCGACCAGGATGGACTCGAGCAGGCGGTTGATGTCGCGCTCGGCCGAGAGCGAGGCGCCGATCGCGTTCAGCTCCTCGAGCCGCTGCACCAGGTCCTGCGCCGGCGCCGGGGCGTCGGCGGCGAGGGTCAGCTTCTGGGTATCGTCGGCGGTCGCGCGGCTCATGGGCGCGGGGACTCGCGGCCGGGTGCCCCGGGGGGCGTCACTTGATGCAAACCGAGCGCACTTCCTTGATGTGGGTCATCCCCGACAGGCATTTCTCCATGCCGTCCTGCTTCAGCGTGCGCATGCCTTCCTCGAGCGCTACCGCCAGCATCTCGGCGACGCGCGACTTCTCGGCGATCAGCTTTTTCAGCGGATCGGTGGCGATCAGGAGCTCGTGCAGGCCGCAGCGGCCCTTGAAGCCGCCGCCGCCGCACTTGTCGCAGCCGACCGGCTTGTAGAACACCAGCTGGCCGTTCTGCCCGTAGGTCTTCACCCACTCCCGGTACACGTTCTCCATCGCCGTCTTGGGGTCCTTCTTGAACGTCGAGGTGTTCATCAGCTCCTCGCAGTACTCCGTGAGGAACGACTTGATCTCGGCGCCTTCGGGGGTGTAGGACTGCTTGCACGAGCACAGGCGGCGCGCGAGACGCTGGGCGAGGATCCCCAGCAGCGCGTCGGAGAAGTTGAAGGGATCCATGCCCATGTCGAGCAGGCGGATGATCGACTCCGGCGCGGAGTTCGTGTGCAGGGTCGCGAACACCAGGTGCCCCGTGAGCGAAGCCTCGATGCCGGTGCCGGTGGTCTCCTTGTCGCGCATCTCGCCGACCATGATGATGTCGGGATCGGCGCGCAGGAACGCCTTCATCACCGCCGCGAAGTCCAGGCCCGCCTTCTTGTTGACCTGCACCTGGCGCAGCCCCTTCTGCGTGATCTCGACCGGGTCCTCCGCGGTCCAGATCTTGGTGTCCGGGGTGTTGAGGTACTTGAGCACCGAGTGCAGGGTCGTGGTCTTGCCCGAGCCGGTCGGCCCGCAGACGAAGAACAGACCGTAGGGCTTGGCGACCGCCTTCTGCAGCTCATCGAGGTTGTGCGCCGTAAAGCCCATCTTCTCGAGCGGGATCGGCTCGCCGGCGGCGAGGATCCGCATGACGATGTCCTCGACGCCGCCCGCCGTGGGGATGGTCGCGACGCGCAGCTCGATGTCCAGGGGACCGAACTTCTTGAACTTGATCTTGCCGTCCTGCGGCTTGCGCTTCTCCGAGATGTCCAGGTCGCACATGATCTTGAGGCGCGCCGCGATCGCGTTGCGGTAGCTCGCCGGCACCTCGATGTAGGGCTGCAGGTTGCCGTCCTTGCGGAAGCGGATCTCGGTCTTCGCCTTGCCGGGATACGGCTCGATGTGGATGTCGGACACGCCCTGGTTGAAGGCGTCGATGATCACCTTGTTGACGAGCTTGACCAGCTCGTTGTCGGCCGCCGCCGAGACGTCGTCCGCCACCGAGCCGTCGGCCGCCGCCTCGGTGCCCTCCTCGTCGCCCAGCGTCGCGAGCATGTCCCCGATGTCGCCGGTGTCGACCGCTTCCTGCCCGTAGAACTGGTTGACCGTCTCCTTGAAATCCTTCTGGGTCGCGACCCGGTAGATGATCTTCGACTTGGGAAACACGTTCGAGGCGATGCGCGAGTTGCGGATGCGCTCGGGGTCGAGGCACAGGACCGCGAGGCCCTCCTTCGACTCGTCGATCGGGATCCACTGGTTCGCTTCGATGTACTCCCGCTTCAGGTTCTTCAGCAGGTCCATCGGCTTGACCCGGTCGGCCTTGAACGCCTCGTAGGGCACGCCGAAGAACTTCGACAGCGCGGCGCCGATCGCGGGAAGCTTCACCTGGAATTCGTCGGTCAGCACCGTCTCGATGTCGATCGCCTTCTTGCGCGCCTGGCGCGAGGCGAGCTCGAACTCGCCCGCGGAGAGCACCGCGTCCGAGATCAGGTAGTCGTACTTCGTCTTGACGAGCTGGGGCTTCTGGCGCTGCTTGAACGCGATGGCGAGCGTCTGCGCGAGCTCGTTGACGCCCTCCTCGGTGAGCGGACCGAACGGCACCCCGGCCTTGTTGTTGATGATCTGGATGACGCCGATCAGCTCGGCGGCCGCCTGGTCGACGATCGGCGCCACCAGCATCTGCTTGGTGCGGTAGCCGGTGCGCTTGTCCACCTCCTGCAGGAAGCGCAGGTTCGGGTTGAGCGCTTTCAGCTCGCCGTCGTCGTACACGTCCTTGATGTTGGCCATCTTGCGCGCCAGGGCCACGTACCCCGCGATCGAATGCTCGGCGATCGGGAGCTTGAGGTCCTTGAACGAGTTGAGCCCCGTCTTCACCTTGGAGACGATCGACTGCTTGTCCTCGCCGATCGAGTAGATCGTGAGGCGGTCGGCGTTGAACAGCTGGCAGACGTCGGCGCTCACCTCCAGCATGATCTCGTCGATGTTGCTGGTCGCGTGGATCTTGTTCGTGACCAGCTGCAGCTGCTTCTGGAACGCCAGGCGGACGTTGACGTCCGTCTGGGTCGTGGTCTGGTGACTGAGTACCGCGCTCATTCCGAACCTCCGAATCCGGTTCGAGCCCCCGGAAAGAATCTATCGTAGCCCCGGGACCGCAAACATTCAACCGCAACCCCCATGATTTACAAGCGTCTTTTCAGCCTCAGCCCCCTCGCCCGGTGGCCGAGCGCAACCCCCCCTCGAGGAGCGCCGCCCGCAGGCCCTGCTGGGCGAGCAGGAACGCGGCCGCCGAGCTGCGGCGTCCGCTCTGGCAGTAGGCGATGTACTCCTTCGAGGGGTCGAGCACGGCGAAGCTGTTGCGCACCTCGTTGAGCGGCACGTTGATGGCGCCGGGCAGGTGGTCGAAGCGGTACTCCGACGGGTAGCGCACGTCGACCCAGACCGCGCCTCGCGCAACCCTGTCCAGCCCCTCGGCGTAACTGACTCGCTGCAGCAGCGGCTCGCGCAGCAGCGCGTCGAAGTCGGCCTTGCCGAGTCGCAGCAGCTCCCCGTCGGCCTGCATGAGGACCGTGGCATTGCGCCTGCCGCCGGAGGCGAGCGCTTCCTCGCCGAACGCATCCCCGCGCGCCAGCTCGGCCACCGTCACCGTGACCCCGCCCACCGTGCGCTCCACGCGGCAGCGACCCGAGACGATCAGGTAGTAGTAGTCCCCCTCCTCGCCCTCGCGGATCACCGCCTCGCCGCCGCGCACCGGGATCCGCTCGAAGCGCCGCAGCAGCTCCTCGATGCGCGCCGCCGGCAGCTGCGCGAACACGCCGTGGCGCAGGTTCGCGAGGGAGAAGATCCCGCTCGCGAGCCGCGAGCCGGTGCGCACTGCGCGACCCATCTTGGTCTCGAGCGCCCTGCCGCCCGAGGCGATCTGGTCGAAGGTCATCAGGATGTCGAGCACGTCGTCCTCCAGCACCAGCAGGTCGACCTCCGTGATCGCCCTGGAACGGGCGATCGTCGCCGCGCGCCGGTTGAGGGCGAAGCGACCCTCGCCCTTGCCCCCGACCAGCACCTCCGTGCCGCCGCCGCGAAAAACGAGCAGCAACTCGCCGCGCAGGAGAAACACGGTCCGGCCGTCACCGAAGCGCGAGGTCAGCGGGTCGCCGCCCCGCGCGCCGTACTCGAGCGAGCCGACCTCCGCAAGCTCCCGCAGCCGGATCGGCGAAAGCGAGCCGAGCGGCTCAAGCGCCGCGAGCCGCTCGCGCGTCGCGCGCCGCGCCTCCGGACGAGCCTGGCCCGTCATGCGCTCAGAATTCGATCACCTGTCCGGCCTGCAGCATGCGCGGCCGCAGGCTGCCCGCGCCGGCCTCGATCTCCTCCATGATCAGCTCGATCTCGCCGGGCTTGAGGTGCGTCACCCAGACCTCGGCGCGGCGCTCGAACTTGGCCAGCTCCTCGGCGAGCATGGAAGGGCACAGGTGGCGCGACACCTCGGCGAGATAGCGCTCCCTGTTGGAGAAGGCGGTTTCGATGATCAGGACCTTGAGGTTGGAGATGCGGTTGACGATCGCCCACAGCGCATCGTTGGGCCCGGTGTCGCCGCTGAAGACGAGGCTGCCCTCGCCGCTGTCGAGATGGTAGCCGACCGCCGGCACGGCGTGCACCGCGGGGAGCGCCGTGATCCCCCGGCCGGAGAGGGTCACGGTGCGCCCGACCTCGATCTCCTCGTAGCGCAGAAACGGCGCTTCAGTGGTCGGTATCTCGGTGAAATCCGGCCAGATCGACCAGTTGAACAGATGATTCCTGAGGATCTCGAGCGTGGCCCCCGTGGCGTAGACGGTCAGCGGCTTGCTGCGCATTCCGCCGACCGTGTCGACGAGGAAGGGAATCGAGGTGACGTGGTCCAGATGCGAATGCGTGACGAACACATGATCGATCCGGGCAAGCTCCGCGAGCGTCAGGTCGCCCACCCCCGTGCCGGCATCGACCAGCACGTCGCTGTCGAGCAGGAACGAGGTGGTGCGCAGGTGGCGCCCGCCGATGCCGCCGGAACAGCCCAGGACGCGCAGTCTCATCTCAGGCTACTTGGTGGTGAAACGGGTGACCCCGCCCCAGCCCGGCGCCGGCGGGGCGATGCGATGGGCGGCGATCCTGCGGGCATAGGCGGCGTACAGCCCGCCGTCGCGGCCGGCGCTCGCCAGTTCCCGCAGCACCGCCTCGGCCTCGTCCCAGGCTTGCGCCCGGTAGGCCTGCAGGCACTGCTGCCAGCGCCGCGCCTCCTCCAGCAGGCCCGCCTCCACCTGCCCCTCGAAGCCGAGCGGCTCGAAGATCGCGACCGGCTCGTCCTTGCCCTTGACCTTCACCCGGTCGATCTCGCGAAACACCACGTCCCCCACTCTCTCCCTGGTCGCCTCGCCGACAAGGATACCGACACCGTACTCGCGCGTCAGGCCCTCGAGGCGCGAGCCGAGATTGACCGGGTCCCCCATCACGGTGTAGGCGCGCCGGACCTTCGAGCCCATGTCGCCGACGCGCATGACGCCGCTGTTGAGGCCGATGCCGATGCGGACCTCCGGCCAGCCCTTGGGACGCACCACCTCCGCGTTGATCCGGGCGAGCTCCCGCTGCATCGCCAGCGCGGCCCGGATGCCGTGCCGGGCGTGCTCCGGGTCGTCCACCGGCGCGCCCCAGAACGCCATGATCGCGTCGCCGATGTACTTGTCGAGCGTGCCGCCGTGGTTGCGGATGACGAGGCTCATCGAGGTCAGGTACTCGTTGATGAACGCCGCCAGCTCGCGCGGCTCGAGGGACTCGGAGATGTGCGTGAAGCCGACAATGTCGGAGAACAGCACCGTCAGGTCCTGGCTGCGGCCCTCCATGCTGTACTTCTCCGGGTCGCGCGCCATGCGGTCCACGAGCTCGGGCGGGACGTACTGTCCGAACAGCTCGGTGAACTGGCGCTTCGAGCGCGACTCCACGAAGTAGCCATAGGCCATGTTCATGGTGTAGACGAGCGCCGCCATGAGGAGCGACGCGGCGAGCGGCAGCACCATGTCGGCCTGCGTCCACACGGCGAAGTTGAAGCCCGTGGCGAGCGCGATCGCAAGCAGTGCCACCCCGGTCGCCCACAGCGCCGAGAGCATCGGGATCAGCACCGAGAGCGCAACCCCGCCGGCCACGAGCAGGACGACCTCGGCGCCGACCGTGAAGGCCGGCCTGTGCTTGAGGTTCCCATCGAGCATGCCGGCGAGGAGATTGGCGTGGATCTCGACCCCGGGGAACACGCTGTCCACCGGGGTCGAGCGCAGGTCGAACAGGCCCGGCGCGGTGCTGCCGACGAGCGCAATCCTGCCCTTGAGGAGCGCCGGATCCGCACGCCCCCGGAGCACGTCGACCAGGGAGACGTAGGGGAAGCTGTACTTGTTGCCGCGGTACGGGATCAGCGCCGCGGCCTGCTCGTCCACCGGAATGGTGAGCGGGCCGACCTTGAGCCACTCGAGCCCGGCGTATTCCCCGGGCCGCGCGCCGGAGCCGGGCGCGAATCCGGGCTCGACCCGGGGCAGCACCCCGCCGGATTGCAGGCCGATCAGCGTGCGCAGCATGGCGAGCGAAAGGGACTCGTAGTACCCGCCCTCGAACTCGAGGATCATCGGCACCCTACGCGAGACACCGTCGTCGTCGGGCAGCGGATTGAAATGGCCGGCGCTCGCCGCGTGCTGCTGGAAGATCGGCAGGTTGCCGGTATAGCCGCGCCACTGCGCGAACGCGATGTTGCGCCCCGCGAACGTGCCGCCGGGCAGCACCGGGGCCGGAATCGCGTTCACCCTCACGGCCCGCTCGTCGCTGTTGAAGTAGTAGCCGAGCACCACGGGCCTGCCCTTGAGGCTCGCCGCGAAGCGCGCATCGAAATCGAGCTGCGGGCGAAGCCGGCGGTACGCGGCCTGGAACGCGGGTACCTCCTTCAGCTCCTCCCGGGCCATCGCGTCGAGCGAGTCGACTCCGGAGCTCGCGTCGCGCTCGGCCCAGACCACGTCGAACCCGACCATGGCCACGCCATAGCGCTCGAAGAGCGACTCCATGAGGCTGGCCATCAGGTCGCGCCCCCACGGCCAGTGCCCGACCTCGCCCAGGCTGCGCTCGTCGATGTCGAGGATGACGACCCGGCCATCGACGCCGCGCGGCATCGTCAGGGTGAGGCGCGCGTCGTAGGCGATGTTGTCGAGCCGCGTGATCAGCCCGATCTCGTAGAGTCGCGCAGCGTGGCCTACAAATACCAGCGTGATCAGCAGTCCGAGGGCGATGCGGACGAAATGCTGTTTCACGCCCTTGGTCCGGCGAGCGCGGCCGCGCCGGGGCCGGCCGTTCTCAGCCCTTGAGGAAGAACTCCATCTTCACGCCGGCCAGCTCGATCAGGTCGTGATCCTTCAGCGCGTGCGGCGCGCTGCCGATCGCCTGCCCGTTGACCGTCGGGCGCTGCGCGCCCTCGACGTGGGTGATGAAGTAGCCCTGCGGCCGCCGCGTGAGCACCGCCACCTGCACGCCGGGCTTGCCGAGCGTGGTCAGCGGCTTGCTCAGCTCGAGCTCCTTGCCGGCGTTGCCCCCGGAGAGCAGCTGAATCGCGCCGAGGGGCTGGCCGGCGGGCTTGGGCGCCGCGGCGGCGACCGCGGCCGCCTTGTTGTCCCGGTCGGCAATGCCGGCGGTGGCGGCGCTGGCGGCCGCCTGCTGCACCGCGGCCGCGCGCTGCGCCTGCGCGGCCTGGGCCCCGCCGCCCGCGGCCCGCGCCTGCTCGGCGGCAGCTTTCATCGCGGAGGGCCGCAGCACCATCGTCTTCTCGAAATCGGCGGCGCTCGCCGCAGGTTGCGCCCCCGCCTCCTGGACGAATTTCAGCTTGTACTTGCCGAGCTCCACGACGTCGTTGTTTTGCAGGAAGTGCTTCTTGACCGGGTTGCCGTTGATCAGCGTGCCGTTGGTGCTGCCGAGGTCCTCGAGGAACGAGTCGTTCATGATCGTCACGATCACGGCATGCTCGCCGCTCACTGCCAGGTTGTCGATCTGGATGTCGTTGTGCGGCTTGCGCCCGATGGTGGTGCGCTCCTTGGTGAGCGGGATCTCCTTGAGCACCAGGCCATCCATGCTAAGAATCAGTTTCGCCATAGCCGACCCCTGGGGTTATTTTCTCCATCCGAAGAGCTTGCCCATCACGCCGCGCGGCGCTGGGTATTCCCGCAGGACGCGCACGAGTATAACCGATACGTTGTCCTTGCCGCCGTTGTCGTTGGCCATCTGCACCAGCTGCTGCGCCGCGAGCTTGAGGTTCCCGCCCAGCGCCTGCAGGGTCATGCCGATATCGTCGTCCTCCACCATGTCGCACAGTCCGTCGGAGCACAGCAGATAGACGTCGCCGGGTCGCGCGTCGTATTCGCGGATCTCGGGATCGACGCTGGCGTCGATGCCGAGTGCCTTGGTCACCAGATTCTTGTGCTGCGCGTGCTTGGCCTGCTCTGCCGTGATGATGCCGCTGTCGATCTGCTCCTGCAGCAGCGAGTGGTCGCGCGTCACCTGCTCGAACTTGCCGCCGCGCAGCCGGTACAGCCGCGAGTCGCCCAGATGCGCCACCAGCATCCGGTTGTCGTAGAACAGGCACACGACCAGGGTCGTGCCCATGCCGGCATACTGGGACTGGCTCTGCGCAGCCTGGTAGATCGAAGTATTCGCCTTGAGGACCTGCTCGCGCACCATGCGCACGGCGACCGGGGCCTTGCTTTCCTCGTCGACGTCGAACGGCTGCACCTTGGCGAGCAACTGCTGCAGCTCGGTGGTGATGACGGTCGTCGCCATGCCGCTCGCCACTTCGCCCGCGTTGTAGCCGCCCATGCCGTCGGCGAGGACGACCAGCCCGTTGACGGGATCGGAGGCGATCGAGTCCTCGTTGTGGGAGCGCACCATGCCCGGGTCGGTGCAGCTGGCGATCTCGAGAACCTGGGTGTAGTTCATCTGCGCCGCTCAGTGCTCGACGTCAACCTTGGCCGGCGCAGCGCCGAGCCGCGCCGGCGCGGCGCGCCCGTTGGCGCGCGCCAGCCGCTGCTTCAGGTCGCGAAACGCCGGCTCGATGCCGCTGATCTGCCGGAACACCGCGTCCGCCTTGTTGAACTGGCGCCTGCGCTCGTACTCGAGCCCGAGATGGTAGAGATTGTCGAGCAGCGCCGCCGACACGGGGGCCTGCCGGAACTCCTCCCACGCCCGGTCGAGCTGCCCCTGCCCCTGATAGGCAAGGCCCAGCAGGCGATGCATCTCCCGGGAATCGCCCGCCGCCGGGGCCGCCGCGGCGCGCGCTCCGGCGATGAACCGCTTGGCAAGCAGCACGCCGTGACCGAGCAGGAGCAGCACCGCGGGCGTCATGAGTTGCAGCCGTACCCCGCTGCCCGCGGCGAGCACGAGCTGAACCGCGATCAGCGCAAGCAGCATGCCGCCCGAAATCAGCAGCGCCGATCCGGCCCGCAAGCGGGGCAGGGCGGATGCCAGATACGCCGCCACCAGCACGAAGGCCGAGGTTTCGGTCCAGCCGGCCCATGCAGGCACAGCCGCCGCGACGCCATGCACCCCGGCGCGCGAAGCCAGCGCGATGCCCAGATCGAAGACACTCCGCTCCAGGTCCGGCAGGAGCCCGCCGGCATGCCCGAGCAGGGCGACAACCGCCGTGGCCGCAATTCCGAGGAACCAGTCTGCCTTCCAGAATGCTGACTTCCTCATCCGGCCGTTCGAACTCTCCGAGCTCGCGTGCGTTTCGGGAAGATGCGCGGCGCAAAAATTCTACGCCAGCGCTGTTCCCCGCACTCAGGATTCCTGGACCGATGTTTCCTCCCAAGAAAACAGCTTTCTGAGGCGAATTCTTGCAGTTAAATGTGAGCTACGTCAAATATTTGCGCGAGACGGGACCCGCGGCCGCGGGGGCCGCGCGCCGGACGGGGTGGGGGATTTCAGCGGCCCAGGGACTGACCGGGCTTGACGCTGCCCGCAGCGAGCAACTCGGCCGCGGCGAGCTTCTTGCCCTCGCCAAGCCTGGCCCGCAGCACCTCGATGCGCCCGCCCTGGGCGGCGACCTGGAAGGACTCGGCGGTGCACTCGAGGACCTCGCCGATCCTGCCCTTGACCGCGCCGAAGGTGCGCACCGGGTGCTTCCGGCAGTCGAAGATCTGAAGCTTGGTGCCGCCCAGGGTCGTCCATGCGCCGGGGGCGGGGTTGCTGCCGCGGATCAGGTTGTAGACCGCGTCGACGTGATTGGCCCAGTTGATCCTCGCCTCGGCCTCCCGGAACCACCCCTCGTAGGTCGCCTGCGATTCGTCCTGCGCGAGCTCGCGGTGAGCGCCGGCGACGACCCGGTCCGCCGCCTCCAGCATCGCCTGCACGCCCATCGGGAACAGGCGCTCGAAGTACACGGTTCCGAGCGTATCGTCGGGACCGATGAGCGCTTCCTTCTGCAGGATGATCGGCCCTTCGTCGAGACCGTCGGTAGGGCGAAAGATGCTGAGCCCGGTCCTGCTGTCGCCGCGCGTGATCGGCCAGTTGATGGAGGACGGCCCGCGGTACTTCGGCAGCAGCGACGGGTGGTACTGGACGGTGCCGTGCTGCGGGATGCCGACGAAGTCCTGCGGCGCGAATTGCAGCACGAAGGCCATGACGCCGAGCTCCACGCCCAGGCTGCGCATCGCCGCCTTGGCCTCCTCGGCCTTGAGCGACCCGAACTGGAAGACCTCGACCCCCTTCGCCTGCGCGGCGAGCTTGAGCGCATCGGGCCGGGCGCCCGGCTTCTCCAGGGCGCAGAACACGCCCGCGACCTGGTCGCCGCGCTCGAGGAACGCCTCGAGCACCGCCTTGCCGAAATCCTGCTGGCCGACGATCGCGATGCGCACGTCAGGCGGCCTTCTTCGGCGGGCTCGAGAACGCGCCCGCCTGGCGCAGGGCGGCAATCTTCGCTTCGTCGTAGCCCAGCACCTCCCTGAGGATTTCATCGGTGTGCTCGCCGAGCGTCGGGGAGCGCCGGATCACCGCGGGGGAGGCCGACAGCTTGATCGGCATGCCGACGTTCCACCACTTGCCGCGCTGCGGGTGATCGAGCTCGACCCACATCTGGCGCCCGCGTACATGTTCGTCGCGCGCAAGGTCCTCGGTGCCCATGACCGGGCCGCAGGGCACGTCAAGCTCGTTGAAAATCTTCATCAGCTCGCGCTTCGTGTACTTCAGCGCGAATTCGCCGATCAGCTCCCACATGTCGTTCTGATTCTTGCGCCGGTCCGCGATCCTGGCGAACTTCGGATCCGTCGCCAGCCCCGGCATGCCGAGAGCCGGCCCGACGCGGCTGGCGAGCGCCTCCCACACCGCTTCCTGCACCACGAGGTAGAGGAAGTCGTTCGGCCCGCCGGGCTTGCAGCGCACCGCGTTGCCGAGCTGGCCGCCGCCCGAGTCGTTGCCTGCGCGCGGCACGTCGCCCATGCCCTGGTGCGTCGGCACCGAGTACTCGGACAGCTTGGCGCGCGTCAGGCGCTGGTGGTCGCGGAACTTGACCCTGCACAGGTTCATGATGCCGTCCATCATCGCCACCTCGACGTACTGGCCCTGGCCGGTGCGGTCGCGCTGGCGCAGCGCGGCGAGCAGGCCGATCGCGAGGTGCAATCCGGTGCCGGTGTCGCCGATCTGCGCTCCGGTGACGAAAGGCGGGCCCTCGGGCACGCCCGTGGTGCTCATCGCGCCGCCCATCGCCTGCGCCACGTTCTCGTAGGCCTTGAAGTCGGCGTACGGGCCGCTCGAGCCGAAGCCCTTGATCGAGCCCATCACGATGCGCGGGTTCAGCGCGTGGATCCTCTCCCACGGAAAGCCGAAGCGGTCCAGCACGCCGGGGCCGAAATTCTCCATGATGATGTCGCACCTCTGCAGCAGGTCGACGAAGACCTGCGCGCCCTCCGCGCTCTTCATGTTCACGGTAATGGAGCGCTTGTTGCAGTTCAGCATCGTGAAGTACAGGCTGTCGGCGTTCGGCACGTCGCGCAGCTGCCCGCGCGTCGCATCGCCCACCGGGTTCTCGAGCTTGATCACGTCCGCGCCCATCCAGGCCAGCAGCTGCGAGCAGGTCGGCCCCGCCTGTACGTGCGACATGTCGAGAATACGGACGCCTTGCAGAGCTTCCATTCTGATCTCCAGGGAGCCTATTTCTTCTTCGCCGCCGGATTCAGGCTCGTGATACGACCGCTTTCGGTGCCGGCGCTCTCGTCGATCACGGCGTTGATGAGCGTGGGCTTGCGCGAGCGTACGGCTGCTTCCATCGCCTCGCGCAACTCGGCCGGGGTGGTGGCGTGCACGCCCACGCCGCCGAAGGCCTCCATCAGCTTCTCGTAGCGTGCGCCCTTGACGAACACGGTGGGAGCCGCGTCGGGGCCGCCGGTCGGATTGACGTCCGTGCCGCGGTAGACGCCGTTGTTGTTGAGGACCACCACGCACACCGGCAGCCTGTAGCGGCAGATGGTCTCGACTTCCATGCCGGAGAAGCCGAAGGCGCTGTCGCCCTCGACCGCGATCACCTGCTGGCCGCTGACCACGGCGGCCGCGACGCAATAGCCCATGCCGATGCCCATCACGCCCCAGGTGCCGACGTCCAGCCGCTTGCGCGGCCGGTACATGTCGACGATGCTGCGGGTGAAATCGAGCGCGTTGGCGCCTTCATTGACGAGTATCGCCTCCGGGTTCGCCTTGACGACGTCGCGCACCACGTTGAGCGCGCTGTGGAAATTCATCGGCGCCGGGTTCCGCGCCAGTGTCTCGGCCATCCTGGCGACGTTCCTGCCCTTGTGCTCGGCGATCGCGGCGAGCCAATCCGCCGGCGGCATCGGCCAGCTGGAGCCGACGCCTGCGAGCAGGGCCGAGACGCAGGAGCCGATGTCGCCGACCACCGGCGCGTCGATCCGGACGTTGCTGTCCGCCTCCTGCGGCGAGATGTCGATCTGGATGAACTTCTGGCCACCCCAGTCCTTGTGGCCCCTGCCGCCCCAGGTCTTGCCCTTGCCGTGCGAGAGCAGCCAGTTGAGGCGGGCGCCGATCAGCATCACCACATCGGCCTCGGGCAGCACGTAGGAGCGGGCGGCGGAAGCCGACTGCGCGTGCGTGTCGGGCAGCAGGCCCTTGGCCATGGACATCGGCAGGTACGGAATGCCGGTCTTCTCGATGAGGGAACGAATCTGCGCATCGGCCTGCGCATAGGCCGCGCCTTTGCCCAGGATGACCAGCGGCTTCTGCGCGCCCTTCAGGACCTCCAGCGCGCGCTGGACGGCCTCCGGCGCGGGAATCTGCCTCGGCGCCGGGTCGACCACCTTGATCAGCGATCCCCTCCCGGCGTGGGCGTCCATCGTCTGGGCCAAGAGCTTCCCCGGCATGTCGAGGTACACGCCGCCCGGGCGGCCGGAGACCGCGGCGCGGATGGCGCGCGCGATGCCCACGCCGATGTCCTCGGCGTGCAGCACGCGAAAGGCGGCCTTGGCGAGCGGCCTGGCGATCGCCAGCTGGTCCATCTCCTCGTAGTCGCCCTGCTGCAGGTCGACGACCTCGCGCTCGCTCGAGCCGCTCACGAGGATCATCGGGAAGCAGTTGGTGGTGGCGTGGGCGAGCGCGGTCAGGCCGTTGAGGAAGCCGGGGGCGGAGACCGTCAGGCAGATGCCCGGCTTCTGCGTCATGAAGCCGGCGATGGACGCGGCGTAGCCCGCGCTCTGCTCGTGGCGGAACGAGATCACGCGCATGCCCTCGGCCTGCGCCATGCGGGCAAGGTCGGTGATCGGGATCCCGGGCAGGCCGAAGAGGGTGTCGATGCCGTTGAGCTTGAGGGCATCGATGACCAGATGAAAGCCGTCGACTTGTGATTGCGCGGCAGTGGCGACGTGAGGTTCGGCGGTGCCCATGGGCTGCCTCCTGTGAGGGACCGCTATGGTAAGAATCGCGCCTTCCCCGCGGCCTTGACTGAGGTCAAGCGTCTAGAATCCGCCTGCGTGACGAGCCTCGCCACCCACCCCCAGCGCAACACCATCCGCCTGCAGTTGCGCGAGAACCCGCTGCTGCGCAGCCTGACCCGCGAGCAGTGGGCGAATCTCGAGCCGCTGCTCATGGTGGCCGACTACCGCAAGGGCGATCCCCTGGTGCGCCAGGGCGACGAGGAGATGGAGCAGTTCTTCGTCCTCGACGGCATGGTGAAGCGCGTGGTGTCGAACCCGGAGGGTCACGAGATGATTCTGCGCTTCGCCGCCGGGGGCGAGATGGACACCTCCTACGCCGCCTGGCGGCTGCGCACGCCCATCCCCTACTCCATCGTCGCGGTGAGCAAGGCGCGCACCGCCGAGCTGCCGCTCGCCGCCTGGGTCGATTTCCTCGGCCAGCACCCGGAGCTCAAGGCGCGCTTCGAGTACGAGGTGATGAAGCTCATGTCCGAGGTGATGGCGCACACCATCACGCTGCACCTGCTGGACGCGCCGGGGCGCCTCGCGCGCTTCCATCGCAAGCACCCGGAGCTCGCCGGGCGCATTCCCAAGAAGGAGCTGGCCGCGTACCTGAACCTTACGCCCGAAACCCTCAGCCGGCTGAAGCAGAAGCTCGGGGGCTAGCGCCGCAGCCTGCGCCAGCCGAGCATGAGGAGCGGCCAGAACAGGAGCACCAGGGCGAGCGTCGTCATCGAGCCGACCAGTCTCTTGGAGAAGAAGATCGACAGATCGGCCTGCGACAGGATCATCGACTGGCGGAACGAGGCTTCCGCCTGGTCGCCGAGCACGATGGCGAGCACCATCGGCGCGAGCGGGTACTGCAGCTTCTTGAACGCGTAGCCGACTACCCCGAACACCACGATCATCCAGACGTCGAAAATCGCATTGTTCACGGTGTAGCCGCCGA
Organism: uncultured Enterobacteriaceae bacterium; assembly: GCA_964583645.1. GTDB lineage: Bacteria > Pseudomonadota > Gammaproteobacteria > Burkholderiales > SG8-39 > RBG-16-66-20. The sequence continues at coordinate 969 of CAZOWR010000009.1, read as the reverse complement.
TCGCGCAGATCACGATGATGATCGGCGCGATCACCGGGAACGGGATCCGCAGGATGGCGGCGAACAGCGGTACGCAGGTCAGCACCACGATCAGCCCGGCGAGGTTGCCGAGGTACATGCTGGCGATGAGACCCCAGACGAATTCCTTCTGCTCGACGAACAGCAGCGGACCCGGCTGCAGCCCCCAGATCATCAGCCCCCCCAGCAGCACCGCGGCGGTCGGCGAGCCCGGAACGCCGAGCGTGAGCATCGGCAGCAGCGCGCTGGTGCCGGCGGCGTTGTTCGCGACCTCCGGGGCCACCACGCCCTCGACCTTGCCGCTGCCGAACCGGGCGCCGTCCCGCGAGAAGCGGCGCGCCATGCCGTAGCTCATGAAGGAGGCGGGCGTCGCGCCGCCGGGGACCACGCCCATGAAACAGCCGATCGCGGCGGAGCGCAGCGCCGTGGCCCAGTAGCGCGGCAGCTCCTTCCAGGTTTGCCACACCACGCGCGGGTTGATCTTCGCCGCAGCGCCGCGAAACGCCAGCCCCTCTTCCAGGCTCAGCAGGATCTCGCCGATGCCGAACAGCCCGATCACGGCGACCAGGAAATTGAAGCCGCTGAGCAGCATGCTGGCGCCGAAGGTGAAGCGCAGCGTGCCGGTCACGGTGTCGGTGCCGACCGAGGCGAGCGCGAAGCCGAGCATCATCGCCGCCACGGTCTTGAACGGCGGCTCCTTGCTCATGCCGATGAACGCGCAGAAGGTCAGGAAGTACACCGAGAAGAACTCCGGCGGGCCGAAGGCGAGCGCGAACTCGGCGATGATCGGCGAGACGAAGGTGATCATCACCACCGCCACCAGCGCGCCGAAGAACGACGCGGTGAAGGACGCGGTGAGCGCCTCGCCGGCGCGCCCCTGCTGCGCCATCGGATAGCCGTCGAAGGTGGTCGCCACCGACCAGGGCTCGCCCGGGATGTTGAACAGGATCG